>NZ_JAWNCA010000016.1:0-106410 GCF_034106185.1 Enterobacter sp. 296B2
CACAAGAACCATCCCCTTCCCGCGTATAGCAGAGACTTACAATCGTCTTACGTATCAAAAATTAGAGCAGACGGCCCCCCATCTCTATCTCTATTTAAATAGCGAAGTAAGACGAGCGGAATAATGCCATTTTCATCGCTGCTGCCCATCGATATCACATGTTTTTAATTATTTTCATCCTTAACCTAAATATTACTACTAATTCTGGTAGTGCTTCCTTTGGGACTATTCCTATTTATGGTGGGGGTGGCATACTGAAGAAAACTCAAAAAATTCTCTCTGCTTATGCGTAATTACAGCCCGGCTGTCTTTCGTTGTTCGTTATTGTATTGCTCCCTCGGCAATACCGCATCTTTTTCTCCTGACTACACGTGATATTCGCCGCCTGCTTAATATCGGGCAGGGCGCTCGGCTTTATTATCCGGGCGATTTGGCACCTGAGCGCCTCGACATTTATTACCGTATTGGGTTGATGATTTAAGGTAAAGGCATGGATAAGCATCCCGTTGGATTAGCGAAGCGTCTGATTAGTTATCTGATCATGTTTCTTGTGGCAGGGCAGCCAGTCTTTCCCGCAGTTGCTGCATCCATCAACCCGGTGACGCCAGGTACCCGGATGGACCAGGCGGGGAACGGGGTTCCGGTCATCAATATCGCCACGCCGAACGGGGCGGGTATTTCGCATAACCAGTTCCAGGATTACAACGTCGGCAAAGAGGGGCTTATCCTCAATAACGGCACGGACCGCTTAACCCAGACCCAACTGGGCGGGCTTATCCAGAACAACCCCAACCTGCAGGCCGGGCGGGAAGCGAAAGGCATCATCAACGAAGTCACAGGGGCCAGCCGCTCCCAGCTGCAGGGCTACACGGAAGTCGCCGGCAAGGCGGCAAACGTCATGGTGGCTAACCCGTACGGTATCACCTGTAACGGATGCGGGTTTATCAACACCCCCAACGCCACGCTGACCACGGGTAAACCGCAGTTTGACGCTAACGGTAACCTGCTGGCGCTGGACGTGACGAAAGGGGCCATCACGGTTGAAGGCCAGGGGCTGGACGCCAGCAGGAGCGACGCGCTGTCGATTATTGCGCGCGCAACGGAAGTGAACGCCGCGATTCACGCGAAAGATCTCACTGTGACCGTGGGCGCCAACCGGGTTGCTACCGACGGCAGCGTCACGCCTGTCGCAGGGGAAGGTGCGGCTCCTCAGGTTTCTGTGGACACTGGCGCGCTCGGCGGGATGTACGCCAACCGTATCCATCTTGTTTCCAGTGAAAAAGGCGTCGGGGTTAACCTCGGGGATCTTAACGCCCGACAGGGCGATATTACGCTGGATACCAACGGTAAGCTGAGGGTGAATAACAGCCTTGCAAGCGGTAGCCTGACGGCGAAGGCGGATAGCGTTGTCCTCAGCGGCGAACATAAAAGTACGGGAACGATGCAGATCAACAGCCGTTCAGACGTGGCGGTAACGAACGGCAAACTGGTTAGCGACGGGGATATTACGCTTGCCGGGAATGGAAAGCTGAGCGTCGCTAACGGTACGTTAACGGCGGGTAAAGACATTAACCTGAGCTCTGGTTCGCTTACCGCAGATACCACGAGTGAGGTTAATGCGGCTGGCGCAATTCAGGCTAACGTCGCCGGTGCTGCAGACCATGCGGGTAAGATGCTGGCAGGCAGCGGTATCTCTCTTTCCGCAGGCCAGCTCGCTAACAGCGGGAAAATGACCGCGAACGGCGATCTAAACGTGAAGGCGGGAGGTTTTACCAATAGCGGTGCGGTACAGGCGCAGAAAAATACCCGGCTCGATCTGGGCACGTTGAACCACACTGGTCAGCTGCTGACCGGTGGTGTGCTGGGGATCTCAATGGGGGATGCCTGGATTGACGGCATGCTCAGCAGCGATAGCGATCTGAGCGTTAGCGGTACCGGCGCGCTGAATATCGGGCAAAACGGGCAATTGTTATCCGCCGGCAGGCTCGGACTGCAGTCTGACAGCGTCATAAACAACGGGCTGGTCAGTGGGAAACAGAATCTCGCGCTCACCAGCCGTCAATTCAGCGCTGTTCAGGGGAGCACGCTGACCAGCGGGGGCAGCCTGCAGCTCAATGCGGGTGATGCGCAGATCGCCGGGGAGGTTCTGGCCCAGGGCGATCTGTCCTTCAGCGGCGACCGGATCACGACGCTGGCGAGCGGGCAGCTTCAGTCGCAGGGCGATATGCTGTTGCAGGCGCATAACGCCGCCGGGCTGGACGGTGTCCAGGCTGCAAAAGGCAACCTGACGCTCGCTACCGGCAGCTTAACGCATCGCGGTACGAGCCGCGGCAGCAACGTTTCTCTGCAGGCTAACCAGATTGACACCAGCGGCACCCTGCAGGCGGATAATGCCATGTCGTTGAGCGCCGAAACCATTGTTCAGCAGGCCGGAGGGGCGCTGCTGGCGCAGAAAGCGCTGCAGATTAATGCCAGCCAGTTGACCAACGGTGGCTCTCTGGATAGCGATGCCTTAACGCTTGCCATTACCGGGCATACCGATAACCACGCCAGCGGCAAAATGACGGCCCGCAACGGACTCACGCTGACGGGAAATACCTTAACCAACGACGGCCAGCTGGCTGCCAGCACGCTGGCGCTGACGCTAAATAACGCCTTTACCAACACGGCCTCCGGCAGCGTGCTCGCCGAAAATACTCTCGACCTTGCCGCTCCGGTGTTCAATAACGCCGGAAGAGTGGCCTCATCCGCTCTGAACCTGAACGCGAATACCCTCGACAATAGCGGCCTGCTGCAGGGCGGGCAAACGTTGCAGCTCGCTTCAGAAAGGCTGGCTAACCAGAGCGGCGGGAAAATCATCAGCGGCAGCGGGCTGACGCTGAACATCCCACAGCTGGTAAATGCCGGGCTGATTTCGGTGAAGCAGGGGCTCACCATTGAAAGCCTGATGCTGACGAACAGCGGCAATCTTGAAGCCCAGTCGATGGCGCTGAAAGCGGGTCAGAAATCAAGTAATCAGCAAGGCGGCGTAATGCTGGCGGAAGCGTCGCTGGCGCTGACCACCCCGGCGTTTGATAACGCGGGCAGCGTTCAGGGCAAAACGCTGACGATTGACGCCGGGGAGTGGAGCAACGGGGGTCAGGCTTCGGGGCTGGACGATCTGTCGGTCAATGTCCGCGATACGTTTACTAACCTCGCCGACGGGCGGCTTGTCAGCCAGCAGAGCGGCAGCGTAAACGCCGGGCAGTTTGCTAATTTCGGCGGCGTCACGGCAGGCAATCTGCGCATTAGCGGCAACAGCCTGACTAACGACGGCTGGTTGCAAAGTGGCGGGGCGCTGTATCTGAATGTCGGCGCGCTGGCTAACCGGCTTTCCGGCACTCTTCAGGCAGGCAGCGGTCTGGCCGTTACCGTACAGCAGCTGGTTAATGCTGGCGCGATCTCCGCTCAGCAAGGCGCTGCCCTTGATGCGTTAACGCTGGATAACAACGGGCGGATTGAAGCTCAGGATCTGCAGCTGACGCTGCGCGAAAAGCTGAATAACCTGGCTGAGGGGATCCTACTCGCCCAGCGCAGCCTGAAGCTCGCGACGCCGCTGCTCAGTAACGACGGACGTCTGATGTCGGAAAGCGCGACGCTGAACGCGAAGACGCTCGTCAATAAGGGTTTGCTGCAGGGGAGCGCGGCACTTGTCGCTGACGGTGAGGAGTTTAACAATGCCTCCGAAGGCGAAGTCGTCAGCGGCGGTACGCTGACGTTCAATGAGTCCCAAGGGTTCAGCAACGCCGGTAAGGTGCAGGGCGAGACTATTGGTCTGAATACCAGAAGGGCGGATAACAGTGGCCAGATGCTGGGATTATCTGCGCTTAGCCTGAGCGGAACCGAAAGCCTCACCAATAGCGGTAATTTGCTCAGCAAAGGCAAACTGGGCCTTACGAGCGAGCAGCTGGATAACCAGGGGCAGATCGCGGCGCCCGAGCTGAACATCAACACCCGGCAGATGAACAATAACGGTTTGCTACAGGGTGACCAGCTGTTTGGTTTTACCGCCTCCTCACTCCATAACCTGAAGCAGGGCAGCATTATCAGCGGCAGCGGGCTCAGGCTTGCCATTCCCGACCTGGTGAACGCCGGTTTGATTTCGGTCACCCAGGGGCTGGCTATCGAGGCCGCGACGCTGGACAACGCCGGGAACATCGAGGCAAAGGATTTACAGCTGACGCTGCGCCAGCAGTTGAATAACCAGGATAAAGGTGTGCTGCTGGCGGATGATACGCTTCATCTGTCGACGCCTGCGTTCACCAACCAGGGGCAGCTGATTAGTCGCTCAGGCACTTTGATCGCCGATACTCTGTCAAATGCGGGATTACTGCAGGGAAACCAGGGGCTTTCGGTCAGCAGCCAGACGCTGGATAACTTTTCAGGAGGTCAACTCCTGAGCGGCGGCGCGCTTACCCTGAATTCCGTGCTGGGAAAAAACGCCGGTCGCCTGCAGGGGGATACGGTCCAGGTCAGTGTGGGGAGGCTGAATAACAGCGGCCAGGTGCTTGCTGTCAACGGCCTGTCGCTCACCGCCGGGGAATTGAATAATACTGCTGGCGCAGAAATGAGCGGTAGCGGGGGCAGTTTACATGTTGATCAGCTGGTCAACGCCGGACTGATTTCGGTCAGCCAGGGGCTGGCTATCGACGCGCTGACGCTAACGAATGGCGGCAATATTGAAGCGGGCAATCTGGCGTTAACGTCGGTACAGACGCTGAATAACCAGACCAGTGGCGTACTGCTGGCAGACGATACCCTCTCGATTGACGCCGCCAGCGGTGATAACGCCGGGAAGCTTATCAGCAGTAACGCGCGTCTTGCGGTTAGCAGCTTAACAAATAGCGGGCTGATTCAGGGAAACCAGTCCCTCGGCCTGCAGAGCAGCCAGTTGAACAACATCGCCAGCGGCCAATTGCTGAGCGATGGTGATGTGGGACTTAATGTTGACCGTCTGGATAACGCTGGCCGGGTGCAGGGGAAAAGCCTGACGCTCGCGGGTGGACAGTCTGGCGGCGTTAACCGCGGACAAATGCTGGGCCGCGAGGCGCTGAATATTCTGTTCGCCGGGGCCTTCAACAACGACGGGCGCCTTATCAGCCAGAATTCCCTCAGCCTGAAAAGCGGGGCGCTTTCTAATACCGGGGTAATTGCTGCTGCAACCGTTAACATCGACAGCGCAGTGGGGCAGGCAAATAACAGCGGATTAATTCAGGCCGACGGCAAGCTCAGCTTCTCCGCCGCCTCATTGTCCAATCAAAAGAGCGGTTCGCTGGTAGCAGGCGATGATATTGCGCTGACGGTACCTGCGCTGATCAATGACGGGCTGATGTCGACGGGGAAAAACCTGCGCCTGGACGGGACTTCTCTTGATAACCGCGGTGGTCTGGAAGCACTGAATGTGCAGCTGAATTTGTCCGGTCAGGTAAACAACCAGCCTGAGGGGCATCTGTTTGCAGACGATCTGCTGACGCTTAACGCCGGAAGCTGGCGTAACGACGGGCAGCTTATCGGCAACAACGTCATTATTACGTCCGGGCGCGGGCAAAATAGCGGCCTGCTGCAGGGGGATATTGGTCTCAAACTTGCCGTTACCGGCCTCGATAACGATCAAGCAGGCAAGATATTAAGCGGTGGGCTGCTCGATATTACCGGCCAGCAGCTGAACAACAATGGCCTGATGCAGGGGCAGAACGCTCTCCTGCACGGCGTGGATTTCACTAATGCGGGTTCGCTGACAGGTAAAGGCGATCTGACGCTGAATGTGGATAATACCGCGACCATCAGCGGGCAAATGCTGAGCCAGGGCAAGCTGCAGCTTGACGCCAGTCAGCTCGATAATAGCGGTATTCTGGCAGCAAATACGGTTAGCGTGAGCACCGGAGAGCTGAACAATACCGGGACGCTGCAAAGCAATGGTGCTTTGAATCTCGTTGCAGACGCGTTCAGCAACGTTGGTACGCTTCTGGCCAAACAGGCGCTAAATCTCACGAGCGCAATGCTGACTAACAGCGGTGTGATTCAGGCCGACACGCTGACCCTCGCGGTAAAAAACGCGCTGACCAACCGGGACACGGGCAAAGTGCTTGCCACCCAGGCGCTGGCTTTTGACGGCAATACGTTAACCAACAGCGGCACGCTGGCGGCAGATAATGCGCACCTGGCTCTCGGGATCCTGAACAATAGCGGCCTGGTGCAGGGTAACAGTGGGCTGGCGATCCAGGGTCAAGCGGCACAGACCTCGGGCCTGAGAAGTGTTGACGCCGCGCAGACGCCTGCTGCCAAAGTGATTAATAACCTGATCGTCGGACAGCTGTTAAGCGGCGGCGATTTGACGATTGCCGGGGATAAGGGCGATAACGCCGGCACGCTACAGGGCCGGACGCTGAACGTTAAGGCCGGAAGCTGGAATAACGAGGGGACGCTGCTTGGCCAGCAAGGCGCGAGCCTGAACGTCAGCAGCACGCTGACAAACAGCGGAACGTTACTCAGCGAGGCCGGGTTTGATATTCGCGCAGGCGCTGTAGATAACCGCGGGCAGTTGGCGGCGGGTACGCTTAACCTGCAATCGGACAGCATCAGCAACAGCGGTTTATTGCAGGGTAGCGCTGCGTTGACGTTCGATACCCGGGCCCTGGATAACCTTACCGGTGGACAAATTCTGTCCGGCGGCTCGCTTAATCTCGATCTGCCGCAGTTTACCAACGGCGGGCTCGTTCAGGCGAGTCAGGATATGACGCTGACGACCGGCAGCTTTGACAACCTGGGCACATTGTCTGCCGGAGCGTTAAATCTTAACGTCGCGCAACAGCTGAATAACCAGAGCGGGGGCAAGCTGCTGGCGACCCGTCAACTTAGCAGCCAGAGCGCCAGCCTGACGAATAACGGTGTGCTTGCCGCAATGAGTGTCGAGCTTACCAGCGGTCAGATCGACAACAACGGCATCCTGCAGGGAGATAGCGCGCTGGCGCTGCACACGCCGCGTCTCAACAATCTGACGAACGGGCAAATTGTTAGCGGCAGCTCGCTGAATCTCTCTATCCCGCAGATGGTCAACCTGGGATTGATGTCTGTAAAAGAGGCGCTGGTCCTTTCCGGAGCCACCCTGGATAACCAGGGAACGCTACAAGGGAGCCGCGTGGGGCTAAGCTTCTCCGGCGACGTCGTGAACCGCGGCAATGCACGCCTGGTGGCACAAAAAGATCTGACCCTGAGCGCCGCCAGCCTTAACAACCAGGGCACGTTAGCGGGAGATTCGGTGAATATCATCACCAATCTGCTGACCAACGTCGGCTTGCTGCAGGGCAACAGCGCGCTGGCGCTGAACTCCCTGACGCCATCAACTCTGGTACTTAACAATAAGAGCGACGGGCAAATTATCACCGGCGGGGCGCTGACGCTTTCCCTGCCGCAGCTGACCAACCAGGGGCTGCTGCTTTCGCAGCAGGGGCTCACGCTTAATCTCGATAATCTCGACAACCAGGGCATCGTGCAGGCGCGCGATCTGGGCCTGAATATCGGCAACCAGCTGACGAACCAACAAAGTGGACGGCTGCTCGCTCAGCAGGGGCTGAACCTGACGGCCGCAAGGCTGGATAACGCAGGTCAGCTGGCGGCGAGTAATGCCACGCTGGCGGTCAATATCCTGAATAACCGCGGCGTGCTTCAGGGCGACGGCGGGCTGTCGATTACCGGCCCGACGCTGAACAACCTGACGGGCGGTAAACTGCTTACCGGCGGACAGCTGACGTTCAAGGCCGGTCAGCTTGTGAATGCCGGGATAATGCAGGGGCAACGGCTGGGCGTGAACGCGAGTGGCTGGAACAACAGCGGCAGCGCGCTCGGTACCGACGGACTGACCGCTCAGGTTGATAACCAGTTGACCAACACGGGTCGCCTGCTTGGCCAGGGGAGTACGCGCGTCGCTGCGGGGGCGCTGAATAACCAGGGCTCTCTGCTGGTTGACGGTGACCTGATAGTGGACGGCGGCAGCCTGTCAAACGGGGGCAGCCTTCAGGGCAGTACCCTGACGGTAAATAGTGGTACGGTCGATAACGCCGGTTCCGTGATTGGTCTGAACGCCCTGACGCTTCAACCTCTTCAGGGGCTGACCAACCGGGCCGGTGCATCAATGAAAACGCAGGGAACGCTGCTGGCGGGTGGGCAGAGCATCACGAATGATGGTCTGTGGCAGTCGCAGTACCTGAAGGTTAACGCCCGGCAGTTACAGAACAACGGCACGCTGCAAAGCGCGGGAAATATGGATCTCGCGCTGACCTCCTCCCTGGTCAATACGGGCTCAATGGTGGCGAACGGGACGGCCACGCTCGGGGCGCCAACGCTGAAGAATCAGGGGCAAATGCTGGCGAAGAAGATGTCGCTGTCGGGCGGTTCGCTCAGTAACAGCGGCAGCATCAGCGGTGCCGATGGCCTTGGCGTCACGCTCAGCGGCGATCTTGACCAGCAGGCGGGTGCGAAGCTGTTAAGCAACGGCCTGCTCAGCATGGGCGCCAATATCCTGACCAACCTCGGTCATATCCAGGGGAGCACCCTGACGCTGAATGCCGGTAGCCTGAATAACCAGGGCCGCATGGAGGCGAATACCGCGCTCAACGCCACGCTGCGCGGTAACGTCGATAACGGACGCAATGCCGTGATGCTGAGCCAGGGCACTTTCCAGCTGGGCGCACAGACGCTGAATAATGACGGTACGCTACAGGGGAACGGTAATACACAGCTTGACCTGCGCGATCGCGGCAGTAATCAGGGGCAGTTACTCAGTGGTGCAACGCTAACGCTGAATACGCCGGGGCTGACCAACAGCGGCTGGGTGCAGGGCTTTGCGCTGTGGCTCAACGCCGGTTCGCTGAACAACAGCGGTACGGTGCTGGCACAGCAGCAGGGAACGCTCGGTGGTAATTATATTGTAAACAACGGCATGCTGCAGGGCGCGAACCTGACGGTTAATCCGGGCCAGCTCGATAATAACGGTACGGTATACGCCACCCAAAATCTGGGGATTGCCGCCTCGCAGGTCAATAACGCTGCTGCTGCCCGGATGCTTAGCCAGGGTAACCTGGCGATTAACGCCACTAATACCGGCCTTCAGGGGCAGGTTGTGGCGCTGGGGGACCTCTCCCTCGCGAGTAAGGCTTCTTATAATCAGCTGACTACGCTGGCTGCGGGGAATACGCTGTCCGTCACCAGCCAGGGCGATATCACGACCAATGGCCTGATGCAGGGCAAGGGGATACAGCTTTCCGCTGCGGGTACGCTGAATAATAACGGCCAGCTGCGGGCGGGCTATGGCGAAAGCCAGCTTAGCGCAGGACAGCTAAACCTGAATGGTACAGGCAGCGTCGAGGCGGGCGGTACGCTGCGCCTGAGCAGCCTGAATGGTATTAATAACGCAGGGTTTGTCGGAACTGCAGGCGATTTGATCGCCAGCGCCGGAAGCACGCTGCTGAATAGCGCTCTGCTGTACGCGGGCAATAATATGAGCCTGCTGGCGAACAGTATCCGTAACGCGCGCGGCGATATTCTGGCCGGCAACAGCCTGTGGATGCAGCGCGACAGCGCAGGTAACGCTAGCGCGGAGGTCGTGAATACCTCAGGCAGTATTGAAACCCAGCGTGGCGACATTTCAATCCTGACCGGGCATTTAGTAAACGAGCGGGATGGGCTCAATGCAGTCCAGAGCGAAACGAATATTGCACCGTCCTGGGTTAAGGGTGGAACGGCGGATATTCCTGTGGACTGGATTTCCTCTTCCGGTACCGGTAAATACGGTATTTATGTGACGGAAGGACAGCGTTATCACGGCCACGGTGACGACTGGAGCGAAATGCTTGGCAACTATGCGCCTTATGAAGACGCGGATGTTCAAAAAGTTGCCGTTAAAACCGTTTCGGTTTCCGTGAGCGCGAAGGGGCAGCAGTCCCGCATTGCGTCCGGCCGAGACATCATCGCCCGGTCTGATAACGTTGAAAATATGGCGTCGTCGATTCTGGCGAACAGAAATATTCAGCTTTCAGGAAGTACCTTAAATAACCAGTCATGGCTAAACGGCACGTCGACGGTTTATAACGTTTATCGCTATGGGGTAGGCGATAAATATGCTCGCAGACCTGATGAGACCACGCGAAGCTATGACAAGCTGGTATCGAAGTCGATTAGCTATGTTCTTGACAGTGTGACCACTGAAGGGGCCAGCGGAGACGTTTATCGCGCCGTTATCCAGGCTGGCGGCGCGGTAGTCGCCAGCTTCAGCAACAATATCAGCAATACCTCCACCACGGCGAACGCCCCGGGCTATAAGCCTGGCCTCAGTGCCCCCGGGCTGAACCTGTCTGGCGGTCCGACCGTTGCGTCTGGCGCTAAGGCCACCGGGCTCGGCGCGGCAAGCAGCCAAAGCGTTGCCGCACCGCAGGCGACCATTAACCTGCCCGGCGGTGGGAGTGGCATAGGCAATGCGGAAGCGCTCACCAGCCGCAATGCCGGTAATAACGGTCTGGCATCGATTGATAACCGTCCCCAGAGCATCGGCGATTTTGGCCAGGCTGGCGGCAAGCTGGCTGACGTTCACCTGCAGGCTGCAGGCTTAACCTCCCAGAACGGTGCGAACGGTACGCCGGTTGATTTGACCGGGACCGGTGCAGCCCTGGTGGTTCCCGGCAGCACGGGTGGCAAGCATACGACTATTGCCAGCGATGCCGTAGCGCTGGCGGGGCAGAAGCAGTCGGGAACAAGCGGAACGTCCGCGCTGGCTTCCCGCGATAAGATCGGTGAAATCGCTGCGGTAACGGCTCAGATCATTTCGCTTTCCAGCGGCGGGAAAACGCCTCCGCCACCGGGTTATAACTACCGTCCTGTTTCGCTTACCGATATCTCGTCGGTTGCCCCAGCGCTGACCAGCAATGGTTCGCCGATTAAGCTGAGCGACTATCCGCTACCGGCCAACAATAACGGCTATTTTGTGGCAAACCGCGATCCGAAAAGCCCGTATCTCATTGTTACCAACCCGAAACTGGCGGGTTTAGGGCAACTGGATAGCAGCCTGTTTAATGATTTGTACAAGCTGGCCGGGACAACGCCGCCTTCGGCGCCGCAGGAAAACCGTACAACCTATACCGATACCACGCAGTTCCTGGGGTCGGATTATTTCCTGGCGCGTCTGAATCTGCGTCCGGAATATGATTACCGTTTCCTGGGCGATGCGGCCTTCGACACCCGCTACGTCAGCAATCAGATCCTGAACGAGACCGGTAGCCGCTACGTTAACGGCGTGGGCTCCGACCTTGAGCAGATGCAGTATCTGATCGATCGCGCCGCTCAGGCCCGTGACAAGCTGGGGTTACAGCTCGGCGTCAGCCTGTCGGAAGAGCAGGTTGCCTCGCTGGATTCCAGTATCCTGTGGTGGGAAAACACGGTGATTGAGGGACAAAATGTCCTCGTGCCAAGGCTGTACCTGTCGGCGAAGGACGTGGCGTTTAACAAAGGGAGCATTATCGCCGGGAACCAGGTGATCCTTAATGCTGGCAGCATCACGAATGACGGCAGTACGCTGCAGGGTAAAAGCCTGCTGGCTGCCAGCAGCCAGAGCACAATCAACAACATCAATGGCGGCCTGATCGGTTCCAGCGGAAGCCTGCAGCTTAGCGCCCTGGGCAATATCAATAACGTGGGGTCCACCATCAGCGGGCAGACGGTTAGCCTTGAGAGCGTGGGGGGGAGCATTATTAACCAGACGCTGACCAACCAGTGGAATATCTCGGGCGCTACGAACGGATGGAACAGCCAGGCCGTCTCGCTGACGCAAACCGACCTGGGCGCACTTGCTTCCATCAAAGCGACGGACAGCCTGACCCTGAGCGCCGGGAAAGATATCATCAATACTGGCGCTAACCTCAGTGCTGGCGGCGATATGTTGCTAAAAGCGCTGGATGATATCTCTGTTACAGGGAATCAACTGGTGACGCGCGACCGTTATGGCCGCAATCTCAATGAGACCGTCACCAACCAGGGCAGTACGGTCACCAGCGGAGGCAATCTTGGCCTGCAGGCAGGTCACGATCTGAACGTTACGGGCAGTAATCTGACGGCCGGAGGCAGCGCTGCGCTTTGGGCGGGGAACGATCTGGTGCTGGATGTGGCGCAGAATAGCCGCCACAGCCAGACCGCGAAAACGGATTCCCTGAAGACGGATAATACGCGTACGGTCATTAGCGCTGGCGACGATCTGACGCTGGCCGCAGGCCGCGATCTGCGCAGTAACGCCGCGGCGCTTGCCGCACAGGATCGCGTGGGGCTGCAGGCCGGACGGGATATCGATCTGCTGGCGGCAGAGACCACAACCAGCGACAAATACAGCGCGAAGAAAAAGGTCGAGATCAACCAGTCCGTGCGCCAGCAGGGAACGGAGATCGCCAGCGGCAGCAGCACCACAATCATTGCGAACCGTGATGTTAATGCCCAGGCGGCGCAGGTCACAGCACACGGGGATATTGGCGTGGGCGCAGGGCGGGACATAAATCTCGCCACCGCTACCGACAGCGATTACCACTACAAAGAGCAGACCAAAACTAAGAAAGGTTTCCTGAGCAAGAAAACCACCCACACCATCGAGGAGAACAGCGCGACGCGTGAATCCGGCTCATTGCTGAGCGGCGATAACGTGCAGGTGGTGGCGGGCAATAACCTGCGGGTGTCAGGCTCCGCCGTGGCGGGCGATGGCGACGTGCGGCTTAAGGCAGGTAACAACGTTGATATCGTTGCAGCTACCAACACCGACACCTCCTGGCGCTTTAAGGAAGAGAAAAAATCCGGCCTGATGGGCTCGGGCGGGATTGGCTTCACCATCGGCAGCAGCAAAAGTACCCAGGATCTCCGTGAGAAGGGCACCACCCAGAGCCAGAGCTTCAGTACGGTGGGCTCGACAGGGGGAAGCGTGGATATCGCTGCCGGTAATCAGCTTCATGTCGGCGGTGCGGACCTGGTGGCGGGCAAGGACATGGCGCTCACCGGTGACAGCGTGGCGATCGAACCGGGTCATGACAGGCTTACCAGCGATCAAACCTTCAAGCAGAAAAGCAGCGGCCTGACGATTGCCCTCTCCGGCGCCGTGGGTGACGCAGTGAACGCTGCCGCCAGCACGGCAATGGCGGTAAAAGAGCAGAGCGATGGTCGTCTCGCAGCGTTACAGGCGACCAAAGCTGCGCTTTCGGGTGCCCAGGCCGTGCAGGCCAACCGTCTCGCAGAAGTAACCCACGGCAGCGACCCCACCAGGAATGGTGCGTTCGGCGTGATGGCCTCGATTGGCGGGCAGTCTTCTAAATCCACTTCACATTCGGAGCAGGATAAGACCACCGGCAGCACGCTGAATGCTGGTAATAACCTCGCCATCACGGCGACAGGTCAGGGACATGCTGCCAACAGCGGTGATATTACCGTTGCGGGCAGCCAACTGAAGGCGGGCAAAGATCTGACGCTTAATGCAGCCCAGGATATCAGCCTGGCGGGCGCAGCCGATACCAACAAGCTGACGGGCAGCAACTCCAGCAAAGGTGGCTCGGTCGGCATCGGTATCACCGCCGGTCCGAAAGGTGCGGGTATCACCCTCTCTGCCAGCGTAAACGCTGCAAAAGGTAAAGAAAAAGGTAATGGAACCTCCTGGAACGAAACGACGCTGGATGCCGGGCAGACTGTCAGCCTCACGAGCGGCCGCGACACGGTGCTGAAAGGCGCACAGGTCAATGGCGATAAAATCACGGCGGATGTCGGGCGCGACCTGACCCTCAGCAGCCTGCAGGATAGCGACAAATACAACAGCAAACAGCAGAGCATGAATGCTGGCGCAAGCTACACCTGGGGTGCGGGCGGCGGTAGCGGTAGCTTTAGCATCAGCCGCGATAAGATGAAGAGTAATTATGACTCGGTGCAGGAGCAGACCGGGATCTTTGCAGGCAAAGGCGGCTTTGATATTAACGTCGGCAACCATACGCAGCTGGACGGTGCGGTGATTGCCAGCCGTGCTGACGCAGACAAAAACCGCCTGGAGACGGCGACGCTAGGCTTCGCGGACATCAACAATAAAGCGGAGTATAAGGTTGAGCATCAGGGCGTGGGCTTCAGTACCGGCGTCGGGGTTGCAGGTAATCTGGTTGGCAATATGGCCAACACCCTGCTGGCAGGGATGGGGAGCAGCGGCAATGCGGAAGGGACCACGCAGTCAGCGGTGGCCGACGGCGCTATCATCGTTCGCGACCAGTCTAATCAGAAGCAGGATGTCAGCACGCTCAGCCGTGACACTGACCATGCCAACGGCAGTATCGACCCGATCTTTAACAAAGAGAAAGAGTTGAATCGCCTTAAAGCGGTCGGGCTTATCAGTGATATCGGCAGCCAGGCGGCGCATATCGCACAGACGCAGGGAGAGATAGCGGCACGGAATGCCATGACCGATCCGGCAGCGCTGAAGGCGGCCAAAGAGAAGCTGAAATCGGAAGGTAATGCTAACCCAAGTGATAAGCAAATCGTGAATCAGGCTGGCCAGACGGCAATGGAGAAGTACGGTACAGGCAGCGATATTCAGCGCGGTATTCAGGCGGCAACGGCAGCGCTGCAGGGACTGGCGGGTGGTAATATTGCGGGTGCGTTGGCGGGCGCGTCGGCACCTGAGCTGGCGCATCTGCTTAAATCAACCGAAGGCGATCCGACCGTCAATATCGTTGCTCACGCTATTCTGGGCGGCGCGGTTGCGGCTCTCCAGGGTAACAGTGCCGCAGCGGGAGCTGCGGGTGCGGCATCAGGTGAGCTGGCTGCGCACACTATAGCCGGGCTGCTTTATCCGGATGTGAAAGACTTGTCGAAACTGAGTGAAGATCAAAAGCAGACGGTCATTACGCTGGCATCAGTATCGGCGGGGATGGCTGGTGGTTTGGCGGGAGGTAGTACGGCTTCGGCATCTGCTGGGGCGCAAGGTGGGAAGAACGCAGCAGAGAATAATGCCACTTCTTTACCTCTACCTAATGGTTTGGCCGACTATATGACTTCTGCAGGCACATTGAACAATTATGCGGAAGCCAAAGGGACATCTGCGGAAGAAAAGCAGGCGATGTTGAACAAGCTGGCAAGAGGTGATTTGCCTGAAAATCAGCAACCCGCTACAGGACTGGTTAAAGCATGGGGGGCGGGAATGTCAACAGTGGTTGCTCCTGCACTATTACCTGGAACAGCAACGGCTGGATCCGTCGTGGCTTCTGGAATGATTGGTGGTACTGCAAATGTGTGGTCTCAATTAAACGGTAATGATCCCTTCAGCGTAACCGACGCGCTTTTAGCAACAGGGGTTAGTGGATTAACACAAGGGCGTGGATTCTGGTTTACTGAAGGTGCAAGTATGGCTGGTGCTTATGCGGGGGCTGTGTTGCAAGGGAAAGATCCGCTTGCTCCCACCATTGGTGCCGGAATAGGAACAGCGGGAGGGGTATTAACAGGCAAGGGTTATGAGAAAGTACAAGAAATGCTGCCGCAATATATGATTCCGAAATATACAGGATCGGTTCTGGAGTCATTGAGTTCTGAATATTTCGGAAGCAAAGGGCAGGCAGCCACTGAGGCTATACAAAACAAATTAAGCGAGAAAAAATAATGTTTACTACAAGGATAAAATTATTCCTGTTGCTGGTAGCTGTTTGGATCGCTGGCATTTTTGCCACGCTTTTATGCGGCCGTTTGCTGATAGCCCTTGTTACCTTTTTTTTCATCGGGCAATTTGACTTTCCAATGAGTGACCTTATTGAAGCTGTTAACCTTTCCATTAGTGGCGGGGTAATCATTGGAGGGATACAGTGCTTTATGTCGAAAGAAAAGAATCCACCCCGGTGAGTTGGAGATGAGGATATAGATCTACCCCAGCCGCTCGTCGCCAATCTCGACGTTAATCTGAAACGCGGCCACCAGGTTGGCACCGCCTCCCTCCGCTTAAAAATAATTCTGCCGTGATGGAATAAAATCCTACAAGCGGCATCTTATTGCGAATGATAACGAGCCCACGACGAGTGCAGACCTTATGCCCCCTAATGACGCTGAAAATAACCAGCTGCGAGAGCTGATCCCCGGACTGCGCCGTTTCGCCCTCTGGCTGATTCGGGATGTCCATGTAGCCGACGATCTGGTTCAGACAACGCTTGAGCGTGCCCTGGATAAATGGACAACACGACGCCCCGATGCCTCGTTAAAAAGCTGGTTATTCACCATTCTTTATCGCGAGTTCCTGATCGAGAAACGCCGCACAAAGCGCTACTGGGGATTGCTCAGCAGAATGAAAAGCGATGACAATCCTGCCTGGCCGTCAGCAGAGCAAGAGATTGCAACGCAAAGTATGCTGGAAGCCTTTGGTCGTTTGACGGAAGAACAACGGAGTTTGTTGATACTCATTGCCATTGAAGGACTGAGTTATCAGGACGTTGCCCATGTGATGGATATTCCCATCGGCACCGTGATGTCCCGATTGTCCCGGGCCCGCCAGGCACTACACCGTCTGGGTGAGGGTGACGTCCCACAGCCGATATTGAGACTGATGAAATGAAAATACCGCCTAACGAGCACGATTTGCATGCGTACGTCGACGACCAGTTGGATGCGAGCGAACGCGTTGTCATTGAACGTTACCTGGCGCAGCACCCGCACATTGCCCGTCAGGTTCAGGGCTGGCGGGAGGATGCACAACGCCTGCGTGCCACGCTGGCAGGGCTGCCTCTGCCCGACGTAACTACCACGCTGGATCCTGCCGCGATACGCGCCCGACAGGTGCGTCGCACCCACAGCCGTATGCGGCTGGCCGCCTCTTTTGTTTTGTGTATTGCGCTGGGTTTGCTGGGGGGCTGGCAGGCTCACAGCTGGCAAAGCCCCGCCAGCGCGCCGATGGGTGATGCGCTCAGCGCCTACAAGCTGATGGTCATAGAGAAGAGCATGACCGCCGATTTTACTCCGGATGGACCGAAAGCGCTGACAGCGTGGCTCACCCAGCACGTTGGTACGAGCGCACAAATGCCGGATCTGCGTCAGGCTGGCTTCACGCCGGTGAGCGGTCGCCTGTTTGCTACGGAACAGGGGGCCGCCGCGATGGTGCTCTATCGGGATCATGCCGGGCATACCCTTAGCTTTTATATTCGTCCACCGGATCCTCGCCAGCCGCTGCTTTCTACCGGGCAGCGCAGCGCAGAAGGTCTGGTTGCCCTTTATGGTTCCTCGCAGGGGTTGAACTACGCCGTCGTCGGCCCGGCTGGCATGGTCAATAATCCGGCCATTTCCCGCGAGCTGAGCAAACGGATCTGACGACGTCATTGTCCGTTGCGGAAAAAATAGTTTTTTTGCAACAGTCGGGAATAAACGGCGCGCTGAAGCATCTCTTACACAGGTCTGCATGATGCAGACCTGGATGAATAAGGATTGAGAGATGAGAAAAGCAACGCTAGCCACTCACGGTTTTTTCATGGCGTCTTTATTGCTTGCAGGTACTGCCTTCCCGGTTTCCGCAAGCACGACGCCGCTGACAAAAGCGGTCAAACAAAATTTTGATGGCGAAATCCAGAACAATACGCTGGCAGTGAGCCCGAATGAAACACAGGCCGTTGTTGCACGCAGCGGACAACCTGAAGTCATTGTTTACGACTTGACGACCGGTACCGTCAGCGCGGTGCTGAAGCACTTCAACACTCCGCGAAATATCGTATTTGCACCGGACGGTAAGAGTTTCTATGTCTCGGATAGCAGTCTGGGCCTTATCGAGCGCGTGGATGCTTCGACCTTCGAAACGCGTGAATACTATGCCGCAGGCCCTGGCGCGTTTGGCACGGTGTTAAGCAAAGATGGCAAGACGCTCTATATCAATAATCAGGCCAGCAACGCAGTCATCAGTATGAATACTGAGACGAAAATTGCGAATGCCGTGATCACCGGGTTTTCGCAACCCCGACAGGGTGTGCGACTCAGCCCGGATGGCCGGGTGCTGTATGTTACCAACTTCGTTAGCGACAAAATCACCCTCGTAGATACCGCCACCAACAAAATCATCGGTGAAATTGGCGGGTTTAATAAGATCCGCGCCATTTCCGTGACCGCAGACGGGAAAACGCTGTTTGCCGCCAATAGTGGGAATGACACGATTTCGGTCGTCGACACCACCGCGCAAAAGGTGATTGACACCATTCCTGTCGGGAAGCAACCGTATGGTGCGGCGCTGTCGCCAGACGGTAAATTCGTTTACAGCGGCAACCTGGGTGATAACAGCGTCTCCATTATCGACGTGCAGACACGCAAAGCGATCGCCACCGTGAAGGGCTTTAACGAACCGCGACAGGCCATCGTCTTTACCGCAGATAACCGATATGCCTGGGTACTGAACAAAGATTTGAGCATCTCCAGAATCGATCGTGAAACGCAACGTATTGTGTCCACGATCAAACGCTGAAGACCTGAAACTTACGCAAAGAGAATGACATGAAAAAAACAACACACAACGTTTTACTTGCTGCACTGCTGGCTCTGGTTTCTGGGCAAAGCGTTGCTGCCGTAAAGGATGACGCGCTGGCGCATTTTAACGCTATCGCCGACGGGAAAACCGCAGATCTCAAGCAACAGTACGCGCAAGACGCGCGTCTGGATTGGATAGGAGGGCCGCTGGACGGCACTTATACCTCATCTGACGCGATTGGCGGAGTATGGAGCAAATTCATCACGGCCCAGGGAAAACTGAGCCACAAAGTCGATAATCTGAATGAGGTCACAAACCCGAAAGGGAGTACCGTCACCGCACGCGTTCAGTTTGCCGGGAAAACGACAATCAATGTCTTTTATGTCCTGACCTACCGCGAAGGCAAAATCGTCAATGAAACGTGGCAGATTGATCCTGCAAAAGGTTAAAAAACGGCTGCCCCCCAGTTATATCCCGCCAGTACGGCGGGATTTTTTTATGCATCACAGCGTGTTATTGAACAATAACCCGTCCATTTAGCGGCTGGAGTGGGCGGTTATTGCTGTGTTCAAGCGCTTGCTTAAATGTTTCCAGCTGTTTTTCAGATAGGTTTACCGTATTTTTCATCACCAGCCAGCGCAACCCTTCAGTACAGGGTGGGGTCGTCAGTGAGCCGCTGAAGCGATAATAGTGGAGATCGGCCGGAAACAGCGGGCGGAGGTCGAAGCGTTTATCAATCGAGACTTCGTGGTTCTTCTCTTTCGGAAGACGCGCCAGCAGCGGGGACAGAGCGGTGTTTTCAGGGCCAACCTCGAACATAACGGCAAGCACCGCGATGTCGCCGTCTTCGCTGGCATGGACAAAGTGCGCCTCAAGCGGGAAGGATTTACCGTTAATCCGGTTCTCGCTCGGGGTATGGAAATGATACTGGCGCAAGATAAACGTGGTGTCATCCAGACGGAATTCATCTTCATCTCCAGCAGTGACCTGAAGAGTGTGACCGTTGTTGACAAGCTTTTCTGCTGCGGTATGAAAATCCAGAATCAGCGGCGGCAGTGTGGCATCAAAGGGATGGCGGATATCGATAGGGGATTGGTATTTCCCGGTCTTGCAGGTGGAAAATGTATCACTGAGTTCTCCCCAGTTGTCCGGTCCACCTTTTCCTTCATACGCCCAGTGCGGGGTCGATTCCGCGAAGGCGGAAACAGACAAAACGAACAGGGATGCAGTAAGGACTCGTTTCATGATGTGTCTCTATAGTTAAAGCGGATAAAGATAGAGATGACATCGTATTAAGTCCTACAAGACCCGTCCTGAAACGTGTTTTAAAGTGGAAAATGAAAGACGCTACCCCAGCCTCTCCACCCTCGTCTCCCCCTCAACCATCGACAGTTGATACAGCGAAAACGACCGCTGCTTCTCAATCAGCTTCGCCAGCTCCGGCGAGTGGCTGGTGAGCCAAATCTGCGAGTAGCGGCTGGCCTCGGCGATTAAGCTCGCCAGCGCGGGCAGCATCTGCGGGTGCAGGCTGTTTTCCGGTTCGTTCAACGCGATAAATGCTGGTGGACGCGGGCTGAGCAGCGCCACCGCCAGGCATAAAAAGCGAAGGGTGCCGTCGGAGAACTCCGCCGGTTCCAGCGGTCTGCTCAGCCCCTCGCGCTGCATCATCATGCGAAAACGTCCGCCGGTGTTGTCGCTGTAAAACACGCAGCCGGGGAAGGCCTGGTCGAGGATGCGCATCAGCAGCAGCTCGTCGCCAATCTCCACAATGGTCTGAAACGCCGCCGCGAGATTAGCGCCGTCGCTGGCCAGCACCGGCGAGCGAAAGCCGACCTGCGGGGCGCGCATCGCCGAGCCGATTGATACAGAAAACTCATGATAAAAGCGCCAGTTACGCAGGGACTCGCGCATCTGCGACACTTCCGGGTAAAGGTGCGGTTCGCCGAGCTGTCCGAATACCGATTCGTTCTCGTACAGCGTGCCGCTGTGGGTCACCTTCTCGTGATGCACGTTGTTCAGAAACACGGCCTGATTCCTGCGCTTCATCAGCTGGGACGAGGGGCGTCGATGCTGGCCGCTCAGCCAGAGAGATTCTTCCTTGATCACCGGGTCGAGCTGAAACTGCGAGGGGTAGGGTAGCTTCTCCACAAACCCGACCTGCAGCTCGTATTCATAGGTCTCTGTTTCCACCGCGAGGTTCATCCGCCGCAGCTGGTCGCTACGGGTTTTACCTGCCCAGAACACCTTCAGAATGCCACCCTCGTTCGCCAGCGCCTGGGAAAACTGCCCCTGGGCGGCGCTGTGCATCAGGTATATCGCCTTGTAAATATTGGATTTCCCGGTGCCGTTTGGCCCAAAGACGATATTGAGCTGCTCCAGCTCCAGCGACATCTCGCGGATGGAGCGGTAGTTTTGAATATGCAGGGTGTTGATCACAGGCAGGCCCCTTTTTGCAGAATAAGCCTGTATATAATCACAGTCTTTGAGGTGAAATGCAAAAAAGAGACGACAGTGAGGATGTCGTCTAAACGGGGTACTGCTTTGGGCCTCTAAGGGTCAATGGGGCCTTCGCATTTTTATGATCACTTGACTGCCAGACGCAGACCCAAATCATCAGGATAGGGATCAAAATAGTTTTGCGTCATCAGATACCGGTCGGGGTATTCGGCCAGGTAGTGCTTCAGCAGCGTGATCGGCGCGAGGATAGGCAACTGTCCGTTGCGATAGTGCAGGATCACGTCGCGCAGCTCGCCGCGCTGGCGGCTGTTCAGCTGGTTACGGAAATACCCCTGAATGTGCATCAGCACGTTGGTGTGATTCTTCCGCGAGGCGGGTTTTTTCAGGATGGTCATCAGCTTTTCCCGGTACGCCACGAAGAAGGCGTCCAGGTCTTCCCACTCGTGCAGCGAGGCAACGAACGGGCCGATTTCACGGTAGCCCGCCTGATGGTGCGCCAGCAGTTGAAGCTTATAGCGGCTGTGGAAGTCCAGCAGCGCGCGGCGCGTAAGGCCATTTTTACGCAGCGTATTCAGTTCGTGCAGCGCAAAAACGCGCTCGACGAAGTTTTCCCGCAGCACCGGGTCGTGCAGGCGTCCGTCCTCTTCCACGGGCAGCCACGGCCAGGTTTCAAGAAGGGCGGCGGTGAACAGCCCGACGCCCTCCTTGCGGCCCCGGTTGCCGTTTTCATCATACAGCCGCACGCGTTCCAGGCCGCAGCTTGGGGATTTTGCACAGACGATAAATCCTGACAGATCGCCGATTTTCGGCAGGTAGTCCGCCGTGAACTCGGCCATTTTCTGCGTGAGGTCATCATGAGGCGGCTTGCTGAAACGGAGCTGCGTTTCGCCGCTGTCCGTCAGCGTCAGGCGTATGGCCGGGCGAGGCGTAGGCAGGCCGATGGCCATTTCCGGGCAGACGGGCCTGAAATTCACCCACTGGGCCAGCTCATCCATGACGAAGCCCATGCGTTTGTGTCCGCCGTCAAAGCGAACAGCGGATCCGGTCAAACATCCGCTAATACCGAGCACAGGTTTCGTTGTCATGATGTAGTCCTCCCGTTCATATAACTAAAACTTACACAACATGACTAATTTGTCCAAGTATTCGCGGAACTATTTTTTATAATCCTTTAAAATCAATGCGTCTTAGCTGCCCTTGTAGGTCGAATAACCGTACTGGCTCAGCAGAAGCGGAATGTGCAGTTTCTCGTTGGTGCGGGTCACGGTAAACAGCACCGGGATCTCCGGGAAGAAGGTGTCCAGCTTTTTGCCGTGGAAGTACTCTGCGGTTTTGAAGGTCACTTTATACACGCCAGGCTGCATGTCCTGATCCTGCGGATAGAGCGATTTGATACGGCCGTCGTGGTCGGTTTTGCCGCTGGCAATCGGGGTCCACTTGTCCTGCTGTTGCTTTTCGAGAGTCACAGTCACATCCGACGGCGGCATCCCGGTTTGCTGGTCGAGAATGTGGACGCTCAGCGTGCCGGCAGGGGCGCTAAAGGCGGCAGGGGCAAAGGCCATCGAGGCCAGGATCAGCAGAGGGGCAGTTTTTTTCATGGTGTATTCCTGTGGAGTTATTCGTCACAGGAAAACGTTAGCATCTGCGGCGCGGGAAAATATTCAACTTTTCGTGAAGATTCCCGCAGGAGAAAATTATCAGAGGATAATCACTTCAAGCGATACCTGCTGCTGCCACTGCTCCACCTGCTTTTTCCGCCCGGCGGTGAGTTTGCCGCTGGTGACCAGAAGCCATTTTCGCTCCGGGAAAATTTCCGGTGCCAGCGCGTCAGGCGGAACCGGCAGGATGTCGATGCGGTGGCCCTGCCCGGTGCGCGTCAGGGCTTCGAGCCAGATCTCGCACGGGTCATTCAGGTGCCAGCCGCTGAGCAGAATGTTATCGCCCGGCGCTTTTTTATCGCCTTCGAGGCAAAACGAGGTGTAGGCGATAATGATGCCGTCGAGGATCGCGCGCAGGGTCATGGCGGCGGCGACGTTGGCCGAAACCTGGCTGCGCAGAGGGCGCAGCACGTTCGCGACCAGCTCCGGCCTTGGGTATTCGCGTCCGGCGTCGTAAATCATCTGGCGCAGGGACTCGACTTTGCCGTCCTGCAGGCGCTGCAGCATGTTCTGCTGCAGGGTTTGCCAGTTGTTGGTCCGACCCGGCATCGGGCGTTCCAGCAGCGGTTTGACCTGGCCGATCGGGACGCCTTTTTTTACCCAGTCGAGGATTTTGAGCGCCTGCTGGACGTCCTCATCGCTGTACTGGCGGTGGCCGCCTTCCGTGCGCTGTGGCTTGAGTAAACCATAGCGACGCTGCCACGCCCGCAGGGTGGTGGCGGTGATGCCGCTGAGTCGGGCGAATTCGCCGATGGAGTAAGCCATGTCCGTGTCCAGAGTGGAGGAATACTCTCAATATACTACGAATTTTCCCGAACGGGATGAAGCGCCGAAACGGTGCACTACACTTAACATCCAACCGCGCAAATGAAAGGAATTCTCATGAAGCTATGGCCTGTAGTGACCGGTGTTGCCATTGCGCTGACGCTGGTCGCCTGTAAATCCCCCACGCCGCCGAAGGGCGTGCAGCCTATTACCAACTTTGAAGCCAGCCGCTATCTCGGAAAATGGTACGAGGTCGCCCGTCTGGAAAACCGCTTTGAACGCGGGCTGGAGCAGGTAACCGCCACCTACGGCAAACGCAGCGACGGCGGCATCAGCGTGCTTAACCGGGGCTACGATCCGGTGAAGAACAAGTGGAACGAGAGTGAAGGGAAAGCGTACTTTACCGGCGAACCGACCACCGCCGCGCTCAAGGTGTCGTTCTTCGGCCCGTTCTACGGCGGCTATAACGTGATCAGGCTGGACGATAAGTACCAGTACGCGCTGGTGAGCGGCCCGAACCGCGATTACCTGTGGATCCTGTCGCGCACGCCAACCATTCCGGATGCGGTGAAGCAGGATTACCTGAACACCGCGCGCAGTCTGGGCTTCCGGGTTGATCAGCTGGTGTGGGTGAAGCAATAAAAATCGTGCTTTCTTCCTGGGGCATTACTGGCTCGCCTGGATAGACTTCCGTTAAAAGCCTAACGGAGGGACGACAACATGAACTGGCAGCCTTTTCGCGGCGATGCACCGGAAAATATGACCATTTTCAGCGCGTCCTTTCCCGACGTCAGCGACCAGTGGCCGATGAAAGACGATGCTGCCCGTGAGATCGCCTCCCTTGACCGCGCCCTGAAAGCCGAACCGGCGCTCCGGCCACCGAGGGTGGAATACGACGAAGGGGGGCAGGCCGTGCTGGTTCCTCAGAACCGCTATTCCGAACAGGCCTTCCGCAACCGTCCGGCGCTCGCCGCGTGGCGCACCCGGCTGGTGCCCTCTGCGCTGGCGCTGTTTGTGGTGCAAAACCCGCTGGAGGACCGCCTGCCCGACGGCACAAAAATGGACAGCGACAGCCGCCAGTGGTTTATCCACGCCAACGATGCCATCGGCGTGCGCTCCCGCGCCCGGGTGCTGGCCGCGCTGGTGGATAAGTACATTCACAACGAGAGCGAGAACAACTGGGTCAGCCTCGCGAGCGGCGCCGCCATTCCGGTGCTGGAGGCGCTGCGCGAAGCAAAGCTCGACGGCCAGCAGGTCTATCTCACGCTGGTGGACAAAGACCCGGTAGCGCTCAGCTGGGCCGAAACCATGGCGGCGCAGGAAGGCATTGTGGTGGGCGAACAGCTGACCCTGCTCAGGCGCAACCTGCTCCATACGCTGGTGCGTAACGAGGACCTGCTGCTGGAGCTGGGCGAGCACCAGGCCGAACTGGTCGACGCGCTGGGGATCTTCGAATACTTCAACGATACCGACGCGGTGATTTTTCTCCAGCGCGCCCTGCGGCTGGTCAAACCCGGCGGCGCGGTGATTGTGTCGAACATGCTCACCAGCAGCCCGCAAATTGACTTTGTGCTGCGGGGTATCGGCTGGGAAGATATTTACCCGAGATCGTTACAGCAGCTGCAGGATATTCACCTCGCGGCGGGCGTGCCGGTGGAAAACGTCACCGTGGTTGTGCCGAAGGATGGGGTGTACGCGGTGATGGAGATTAAGGTTTAGCTCGATCTGTTCCCTCTCCCTGAGGGAGAGGGTTAGGGTGAGGGTGGAACAGACCGCAAAGCGTGGCTTGAAATAGCTCGGTTTTCCAATCATGATCCCCCAATGAAAATAGAAACCGCACTCCCCTCACACTTCGAACGTCTGGTCGCGATCTGGGAATCCTCCGTCCGTGCCACCCATCACTTTTTACAGGAAAGCGATATTGCGGCGCTGCGCCCGCTATTGCTCAACGCCTACCTGCCTAACCTCAAGGTTGTGATCGCTCGCGATGACGCAGGCGTTATTCACGGTTTTTTAGGCGTGGATGAAAACCGCATTGAAATGCTGTTTGTGGATGACGCGAGCCGGGGAAAGGGCGTCGGGAAATTGCTGCTGCAACACGCCATCGAAGAGTTTGGCGCGAACGAGGTGGACGTGAATGAGCAGAACCCGCAGGGCGTGGGATTTTATCGCCATATGGGGTTTGAGCAGGTCGGACGCTCGGAACTGGACGGGCAGGGGAATCCGTTTCCGTTGCTGCATATGCGGTTGGGTGAATGCTAACTTAACGCAAATATCACGCTTGTTAGATATGAAATGCAACGCGTTTTCCTGTGGGAAGTTCAACGTCGATACAGAGTTTTCCACCCATTGCTTCGATGTAACGCTTAAGCGTGGCAATTTTTAGTTCATTTCCACGTTGCTCAAGCTGCGTTACTGCGGGTTGGCTCACCCCCATCAGATCGGCAACATTTTTTTGCGAAAGCCTCAGCTCTTCACGTAAAAGTTGTAGACCCGTCTCGAGGATCATTTCATCTGCCATCTCTTTAATACGTTGTTGGCTTTCCGGTGAACGTGACGCAATCACTTCATTTAAGGTTTTCACTTGGTTGCCTCCAGGCTTGTCAGATGAAAGGAAAATTCGGCATCTGCGATGCGAATCATTTTTTCATAAAAGGCTTTGTCATTACTCTTATCGCCCGCGCAAAGCACAATGGCTTGACGGATAGGATCAAATGCGAAGAAAGCACGTATCGGACGACCAGCATATTGAATACGTAATTCCTTCATATGGTTATACCGTGAGCCTTTAACCGTATCTGCATAGGGGCGAGGAAGACGTGGCCCATAGTTTTGCAGATTTAACAGGTCTGCCAGTACCTTATCCTGTAATCCTTCTTCCTGCTCAAGCAGCCATTGCTCGAATACCTTTCCGAACAGAACCGTCCACATGCTTTCGTCCATGATAAGCTGTAGCTTATAAATAGAATATAAGCTGTAGTTAATAAATGCAATGGCTGTCATCGACAGCCAGGCTGTTAGTGGCAAGAGTATGACAAAGAAGGGAAATCAAGCGGATCGCGCAATTAAAAAATTGCGAGGCGCTTTCCAGCGTATTTTCTATTCATGCTGGCTAGTGAACTATCCGGGATAACCGGTTAGTTGAATGTTAATCAACTTTGCGACCAGAAAATTTTTTCATGAGATACCCATTAATAGTTCGAACATCTTTACCTTACAGATCGGCCATGGCTGCCGGAGATTGGATTACGTCTCAAGAAAAAGAAACCAATTTTGACCGCACAAAGAGCACGATGAAGAACATCCGGTTCGAGGATGAGCTTTTGGAACAGATTGAAAAGGCTGCGGGTAAGGGGAATTTTAATAAGTGGGTGAAAGAGGCTTGTAGGCTTAGGCTTTTGAGTGAGTAGTCATCAAAGCTTTATAGGTAGTGTTAACGATAAAATAGATGATAAGTTCGGAATATATGTTCCAAACTTATCATTGATGATGATTTTATAATTATCATTTATATAATTAAAATGTATCAGTCGATTTTAACCGAATCTGCTTTTAAATTTTTGCGAACTGATTCGTCGTTGCATTTTACCATTACAATTGGGACATAAATGTTGTTTCTTCCCTTCAATTTCCCATGTGTAGTATTTCTTCTTAAAGGGATTATGACAGATATCACACTGTCTGGGCTTCAATATAGCACCAATAATGACCATTAAAACTACAGCACCTATAATCCATTCCATTACGGATTCCCTTGGTGATAATTTTGAAAAGGGGGAGAGAATAACACTCAATATTTAAATGAATAAGTGATCATGTTCACATAAGGTGACTGGAATGGGCGAATCTATTTATTAATAAAGTTTTTATTAAAGCGGATGGCATTTTGGCGGAAGATCACAGGAGTCGAACCTGCCCGGGAACGCTGGCGTCCCCAACTGGATTTGAAGTCCAGCCACCTCACCGGAGATGACGATCTTCCGCGCCTCGATTGCTACATGGAGGCGGGGCGCATTATAGCTACTTTCAGGCATTTACCACATACCCCCACACACTTTTTTCACCTCTCTTTTGACCTGTACACCCCTGTTTCAGTTAATTCTTAAGAAAATCCTCAGGTTAGCTTTTCGTGCTGCCAACATTTACCGCGATCACAAAAAACAAGAAACGTAATTTGCTAACCAGAAAACGCAATACCCGCCTTTGAAACAATGGTTTAAAACCAATGCAACCGGTCTCAGCGCCCCCTACAGCGTGAAGGATAAAAAAGATGAGCGAAGTATTGTCAGTAAAAGAGAAGATTGGCTACGGCATGGGAGACGCCGCCAGCCACATCATTTTTGATAACGTCATGTTGTACATGATGTTTTTCTACACCGATATTTTCGGCATTCCCGCCGGTTTTGTCGGCACCATGTTCCTGCTGGCCCGCGCGCTGGATGCGATCTCCGACCCGTGCATGGGGCTGATTGCCGACCGCACCCGCAGCCGCTGGGGCAAGTTCCGCCCGTGGATTTTGTTCGGTGCGATACCGTTCGGTATCGTCTGCGTGCTGGCCTACACCACGCCGGACCTTAGCCTCAACGGTAAAATGGTCTACGCCGCCGTGACTTACACGCTGCTGACTCTGCTCTATACCGTGGTCAACATCCCCTACTGCGCGCTGGGCGGCGTGATCACCAACGACCCGACGCAGCGTATCTCCCTTCAGTCCTGGCGCTTCGTGCTGGCGACCGCGGGCGGCATGCTCTCCACGGTGCTGATGATGCCGCTGGTGAACCTCATTGGCGGCGACGATAAGGCGTTCGGCTTCCAGGGCGGCATCGCCGTGCTGTCGGTTGTCGCTTTCCTGATGCTGGCGTTCTGCTTCTTCACCACCAAAGAGCGCATTCAGGTGCCGCCGAGCACCACCTCCATGCGAGAAGACCTACGCGACATCTGGCAAAACGACCAGTGGCGCATCGTTGGCGTACTCACCATCCTCAACATCCTCGCCGTCTGCGTGCGCGGCGGGGCGATGATGTACTACTGCACCTGGATCATGGGTTCGCCGGAGGTGTTCGTCGCGTTCCTCACCACCTACTGCGTCGGCAACCTGATCGGCTCCGCGCTGGCGAAACCGCTCACCGACTGGAAATGCAAGGTCAGCATCTTCTGGTGGACCAACGCCGCGCTGGCGGTGGTCAGTGTGGCGATGTTCTTCGTCCCGATGCACGCCACCGTGCTGATGTTCGGCTTCATCTTCGTCATCGGCGTGCTGCACCAGCTGGTGACGCCGATTCAGTGGGTGATGATGTCCGATACCGTCGACTACGGCGAATGGAGCAACGGCAAGCGCCTGACCGGCATCAGCTTTGCGGGCACGCTGTTCGTGCTGAAGCTCGGCCTGGCGCTGGGCGGGGCAATGATCGGATGGATGCTGGCAGGCGGCGGCTACGACGCGGCGGCCAAAACCCAGAACAGCGCGACCATCAGCATCATTATCGGCCTGTTCACCCTGGCCCCGGCGGTCTGCTACGTGCTGAGCGCCATCATCGCTAAACGCTATTACACGCTGAAAACCCCTTTCCTGACCAAAATCCTGGGCGAGCTGGCGCAGGGCGCGCGCCGCAATCAGCAGGAGTTTGAAAACCTGCCGGCCAGCAAAGAATTGCAGAACTAAGAGGACGAGAGTATGAAAATCAGTGATGGAAACTGGCTTATTCAACCGGGCCTGAACGTGACGTATCCGGTTCAGGTGTTCGACGTGGAGCAGCAGGGCAATGACCTGGTGGTGTTTGTTGCGCCGCGCGACGTGCGTGAACGCACCTGGCAGCTTGACACGTTGATGTTCACGGTGCGCCTGTTTGCCCCGCAGGAAGGGATTGTCGGGGTGCGCATCGAGCACTTCCAGGGCGCGCTGAATAATGGCCCGCACTACCCGCTGAACGTTCTGAAAGACGTGAAGGTAGAGATTGAAAACAACGCCGATTTTGCCGAGCTGAAAAGCGGAAGCGTCAGCGTGCGAGTCACCAAAGGCGAGTTCTGGGCGCTGGATTTCCTGCGCAACGGCCAGCGCATTACCGGCAGCCAGCTGAAAAACAACGGCTACGTGCAGGACAGCAATACCGAATGCAATTACGTGTTCGAACGTCTGGATCTGGGCGTGGGGGAAACGGTCTACGGTCTGGGCGAGCGCTTTACCGCGCTGGTGCGCAACGGCCAGACGGTCGAAACCTGGAACCGCGACGGCGGCACCAGCACCGAGCAGTCCTACAAAAATATCCCGTTCTACCTGACCAACCGCGGCTACGGCGTGCTGGTGAATCATCCGGAAAACGTCTCGTTTGAAGTCGGCTCCGAGAAGGTCTCCAAAGTGCAGTTCAGCGTGGAAGGGGAATATCTCGAGTACTTCGTGATCGACGGCCCGACGCCGAAAGAGGTGCTGAACCGCTATACGCAGTTTACCGGGCGTCCGGCGCTGCCGCCTGCGTGGTCGTTCGGCCTGTGGCTCACCACCTCGTTCACCACCAACTACGACGAAGCGACGGTAAACAGCTTTATCGATGGCATGGCCGAGCGCGACCTGCCGCTGCACGTCTTCCACTTCGACTGCTTCTGGATGAAGGCCTTCCAGTGGTGCGACTTCGAGTGGGACCCGGTGACCTTCCCGGATCCGGAAGGGATGATCCGCCGCCTGAAAGAGAAAGGGCTGAAGGTCTGCGTGTGGATTAACCCGTACATCGGCCAGAAATCCCCGATCTTCCGGGAGCTGAAAGAAAAGGGCTACCTGCTCAGGCGCCCGGACGGCTCCCTGTGGCAGTGGGACAAATGGCAGCCGGGGCTGGCGATTTATGACTTCACCAACCCGGAAGCGTGCCGGTGGTATGCCGACAAGCTGAAAGGCCTGGTGGATATCGGCGTCGACTGCTTCAAGACCGACTTTGGCGAGCGTATCCCGACGGACGTGCAGTGGTTCGACGGGTCCGATCCGCAGAAGATGCATAACCACTACGCCTACATTTACAACGAACTGGTGTGGAACGTGCTGAAAGAGACGGTGGGGGAGGAAGAAGCGGTGCTGTTTGCCCGTTCGGCGTCCGTCGGTGCGCAGCAGTTCCCGGTGCACTGGGGCGGCGACTGCTACGCCAACTACGAATCGATGGCTGAAAGCCTGCGCGGCGGGTTGTCGATTGGCCTGTCCGGCTTCGGGTTCTGGAGCCACGATATCGGCGGGTTCGAAAACACCGCCCCGGCGCACGTCTACAAGCGCTGGTGCGCGTTCGGGCTGTTCTCCAGCCACAGCCGCCTGCATGGCAGCAAATCCTACCGCGTGCCGTGGGCGTACGATGACGAGTCCTGCGACGTGGTGCGTCACTTCACCCAGATCAAATGTCAGCTGATGCCGTATCTGTATCGCCAGGCGGCGCTGGCGCGTGAGTTCGGCACGCCGATGCTGCGGGCGATGATGCTGGAGTTCCCGGACGATCCGGCGTGCGATTACCTTGACCGTCAGTACATGCTGGGGGATTCAGTGATGGTCGCGCCGGTGTTCTCTGAGGCGGGCGACGTACAGTTCTACCTGCCGGAAGGCCGCTGGACGCACCTGTGGCACAACGACGAACTTCAGGGCAGCCGCTGGCATAAGCAGCAGCACGATTTCATGAGCCTGCCGGTCTACGTGCGCGACAATACCCTGCTGGCGCTGGGTAACAACAACCAGAAGCCGGACTACGCGTGGAATGAGGGGACGGCCTTCCAGCTGTTTAACCTGGACGATGGCGCAACGGCGGTAAGCGAGGTGCCTGCGGCGGACGGTTCAGTGGCGTTTACGCTGAAGGCGTCACGTCGGGGAGACATTGTGACCTTTACCGGCGCGGGAGACGCGCAAAACTGGTCGGTGTGCTTGCGCAACGTGCAGAAGGTGAGCGGCGTGAAGGGCGGTTCACTCGCGGGCAGCGAGTGGGGTGTGGTGGTGAAAGCGGAGGGGGAAGTGGTGGTGGTTCACCTTTAATTCCCCTCACCCTAACCCTCTCCCCAAAGGGGCGAGGGAAGGGTTTGCTCCCTCTCCCTTTCAGGGAGAGGGCTGGGGTGAGGGTGGTGTCGACACCACACCGCCCGTCATCGTCTGCTGTACCTGCTGTTTATCCATATTCACCGCGTTCAGCTTGCCGTTCACCGTCGGCTTAAGCGGGGCATTCGCCTGCACGCTGCCGCTGGCGGTCATCTGAATATTGCCGTCGCCCGTAATCGGCAGCGCAGGCCAGCCCCACTGCTGCAGCACGTTGAGCGGCACGCCGCGCCCGTTCAGGCTCACCGTGGTCTGCCGCTGTGGCAGCTGTGAAACCGTCGCCGTGGCTTCAAGAATACCTTTCTCGGTAAACGCGCTCAGGTCGGTAATGTTCACCGTGGCGGCGTTGGCATTCAGCGCCAGCGACGGACGGCGTACGTCGACGCGGTTAAAGGTCGCCGCCGCGCCATTCAATGTTGCGCTGCCGCCCCAGACGCCCCACTGGCGATCTTTCACCAGCTGCAGGTTTGCGCCATAGCCGTCCAGAGAGGTGATCTGCCACGGGAAGGCGGGATCGATGTCGATCACCAGGTTGCGGCTCAGGCCGAATTTTTGCAGCGTGACGCTGTGCAGCCATTCCGGCAGCGGATCCATCCACAGCGTTTTCCAGTTCTGCGGCAGGGTGTACTCCAGCCCGGCGATGGCGACATCGTCCAGCACCAGCGCTTTGCCGTCGCGCAGCCAGTTACCGGACGTGCGCACCATGCCGCCTTCCCAGCGGGAGGTGAACTGGCGCAGCGCCATGCCCTGCGGGGAAAACTCCGCATTCAGGATCGGGTCGAAAAGGTGCAGCGAGCCGTAGATAAACTCGCTGGCATTCATGGACAGGCGGCCTTCCTGGCTCTGCCAGTCGCCTTTGCTGAGAGTCAGGTTGCGCAGGCTTAAGTCGAGATCGGTCACCGCCCAGTCCGGACCCTGAAGCCTGGCGTCGGTCACGTCCAGACGGCCAATCTGTAAAGAGGGAATGGTGGCCAGCGGTGCGAAGAACGCGGTCAGCGTTTTGTCGCTCTGCAGGCGGATCTCGTTCAGGCGCATCGTGTCGATAATCCAGCTCCCGTCGGTGTTGCGCAGGGCGGAGCCGGTGAGCGAACCACGGGCCATGTCGGCACCAATCGTTTTCAGCACCACCTCCTTGCCGTTCAGCTGGCCCTCGATCAGCACGTTGGTGGCCGGTACGCCGTTCAGGGTCAGCGAGCCCGCGCTCATCTGGATCTGCGCGTTATTCCCCAGCACGTTGCCGGCTTCCGGCTGCCATGGGCTGACGCCACCCGTGACCTTTTGCGCGCTCAGGTCCCATTCGGTATTCGGGCTGTTAAAGGCCATGTTGTTCAGCTGCAGACGATCGGCCTGGAAGGGCAGCGGTGCTGTTTGAGGCGAGAGATTCAGCGTACCGTCGAACAGGGTGATGGTGCCCATGTGCAGCGGATCGGTGATCTGGCGGCTGCTCAGGCCAATATCGACTTTTTTGGCAACTAATGTGGCAGGTTTACCATCCCGCCCAAAGGTAACGTTTTCCAGAATGATGTGGGAAGGCGACGAAAAGCGGTGATTCATTTTATCGAAACTGAGTTCGTAGTCGGTATTCACCGTAATCCAGCTGCTGACCTGAGCCGCGCCCCAGCGGGTCTGGAGCAAAATATAGAACGCCAGCAGCACAATAAGCAGGGCTACCAGAAGATAGACGAGTAGCTTTCCAATAAATTTCATGGTCTTCCATCCCGCAAAACGAACATAAGGGAGTTATGCACGATTTATACGCAATGCTCAAGGCGGGAATGGTGTAATTAGATGTCACGGCAGGCATTGACTGCCTGCCGTGAGGGAGATCAGTTCTTCTCAGGCGGGAAAACGAGGTTCAGCACGATAGCGGTGATACCGCCCGCGGCAATGCCGGAAGAGAGCAGGTTTTTCACCCAGTCCGGGGCAAACTGCAGGATCAGCGGCTGCTGGGAAACGCCCAGGCCAACTGCCAGCGACAGCGCGATAATCATGATCGCGCGGCGGTTCAGCGGCTCGCGGGAGACGATACGCACGCCGGAGGCCGCGATAGTCCCGAACATCACCAGCGTTGCGCCGCCGAGCACCGGCTCAGGAATGTGCTGCACAAAGCCGCTCACCGCCGGGAACAGGCCGAGGACGATCAGCATCAGCGCCACCACAAAACCGACGTAGCGGCTGGCCACACCGGTCAGCTGGATCACGCCGTTATTCTGGCCGAAGCAGGAGTTCGGGAAGGTGTTGAATACCGCAGAGACAAACGAGTTCAGGCCGTTCGCCAGCACGCCGCCTTTCAGACGCTTCATGTACAGCGGGCCGGACACCGGCTGCTCGGAGACGTCGGAGGTGGCGGTGATATCGCCGATGGTCTCCAGAGAGGTGATCATAAAGACCAGCATCAGCGGCAGGAGCAGGCCCCAGTCAATGCCCAGTCCGTAGTACAGCGGCGTGGGGACGGTGATCAGCGCGCTGTTGGTAGGCGCGGTGTTTTCCGGCAGCATGCCCAGCGCCCACGCCAGCAAATAACCCGCCGCCATGGCGATCACCAGCGAGGCGACGCGCAGGTAAGGGTTACGCTGACGGTTAAGCAGAATAATGATTGCCAGTACTACGCCCGCCAGCAGCAGGTTTTTCGGCGCGCCGAAGGTGTGGTCGCTCATTGCCGCATAGCCGCCGCCGATGGAGGTCAGGCCCACCTGGATCAGCGACAGGCCGATAATCATCACCACCACGCCGGAGACCAGCGGGGTAATGACGCGGCGAGCCAGATGCAGCACGCGGGAGATGACCATCTCAGTGCAGCTGGCCAGCATCAGGGTGCCGAACAGCGCCGCCATCATGGTTGGGACATCCGCACCGCCGGTTTTCAGCGCCGTACCGCCCATGATCAACGGTGCCACGAAGTTAAAGCTGGTGCCCTGAATCGACAATAATCCAGAGCCCACCGGACCCCACGCTTTAATTTGAATAATGGAGGCCACGCCGGAAGCGAACAGAGACATACTGATGATGTGCTGCGTATCCTGCGCCGGTAAGCCAAGTGCCTGGCAGATCAGCAGCGCCGGAGTGATCACGGCAACAAACATCGCCAGAAGATGCTGGCAGGCGGCGAAAAGCGTCTGCGGAAGCGGCGGGCGGTCTTCAAGGCGGTAAATCAGTTCGCTATTATGCTTCTGCGCAATCGGTTGCGCATCAGGCGACTCTATGGTGTTAACGGACATCGGCGGCAATCCCACGGTGGAAAAGCGGGCATTTTATCTGACCACCAGGTAAAAGCAAACGATTGCCAGCAAAAAAAGGGAAGAAAATCTGCCGCTGTGAGCAGGTTTTCTACAACGCATCGGGAAAAAAAATTACACTTTTTGCGCCGGGGGCTCATGAAGAGCGCAAACCGGCCCAGGATAACGCCGCGTGTGTATGGAACACGCGCAAAACAGGAGCCTTTTATGATTCATCTCGATACGTTGTCGACCCTTGTTGCCGCAACGCTGGTCTTACTGCTTGGCCGTAAGCTGGTACATAGCGTTTCCTTTCTGAAAAAGTACACTATCCCTGAACCCGTCGCCGGCGGTCTGCTGGTGGCGCTGGCCCTGCTGATACTGAAAAAAAGCATGGGCTGGGAAATTGATTTTGATATGTCCCTGAAAGACCCGCTGATGCTGGCCTTCTTTGCCACTATCGGCCTGAACGCCAACCTGGCGAGCCTGCGCTCAGGCGGTAAGGTGCTCGGCGTATTCCTGATTGTGGTGGTGGGGCTGCTGCTGATGCAAAACGCCATTGGCATCGGCATGGCGACGCTGCTGGGGCTGGATCCGCTGATGGGTCTGCTGGCGGGGTCGATTACCCTTTCGGGCGGCCACGGCACCGGCGCCGCGTGGAGCAAGCTGTTCATCGAACGCTACGGGTTTGAAAACGCAACGGAAGTGGCGATGGCCTGTGCCACCTTTGGCCTGGTGCTGGGTGGCCTGATTGGTGGCCCGGTGGCGCGTTATCTGGTGAAGCACTCCACCACGCCGAACGGCAGACCTGACGATGAAATGGTGCCGACCGCGTTCGAAAAGCCGGACGTTGGACGCAGCATCACCTCACTGGTGATGATTGAAACTATCGCGATGATTGCCATCTGCCTGACCGTGGGCAAAGTGGTTGCGCAATGGCTGGCGGGTACCGCGTTTGAGCTGCCGACCTTTGTCTGCGTGCTGTTTATCGGGGTGATCCTGAGCAACGGTCTGGCGCTGATGGGCTTCTACCGCGTGTTTGAACGGGCGGTATCGGTGCTCGGCAACGTCTGCCTGTCGCTGTTCCTGGCGATGGCGCTGATGAGCCTCAAGCTGTGGGAACTGGCCTCGCTGGCGCTGCCGATGGTGGCGATTCTGGCGGTGCAGGCGCTGTTTATGGCGCTGTACGCCATGTTCGTGACCTGGCGCATGATGGGCAAAAACTACGATGCGGCGGTGCTGGCGGCGGGTCACTGCGGGTTTGGTCTGGGGGCAACCCCAACGGCTATCGCCAACATGCAGGCGATCACCGAACGGTTCGGGCCATCGCATATGGCATTTCTGGTGGTCCCGATGGTTGGCGCATTCTTCATTGATATCGTCAACGCGCTGGTGATCAAGCTGTACCTGATGCTGCCGATGTTTGCCTGAGATCAGGCGTTGGAATAGCGTTCGGTTTCCGGCATCCAGCGTTCAATTAACGCTGCCGCCTGTTCGGGGTAGCGTTCATGAATATGGCGAGCCAGGCGCTGAACTTCGGGGATCATGGCCTGATCGCGCAGTAAATCCGCCACTTTGAATTCTGCGTTACCCGTCTGGCGCGTGCCCAACAGTTCACCCGGGCCGCGGATCTCCAGGTCTTTTTGCGCAATCACAAAACCGTCGTTGCTGTCGCGCAGCACCTGCAACCGCATCTGGGCTGTTTTTGAGAGCGGGGCTTTGTAGAGCAGTACGCAGTGGGACGCTACCGCGCCACGGCCAACGCGTCCGCGCAGCTGGTGGAGCTGAGCAAGGCCCAGACGCTCCGGGTTTTCGATGATCATCAGGCTGGAGTTGGGTACGTCAACGCCCACTTCAATGACCGTCGTCGCAACCAGCAAATGCAGATCTCCCTGTTTGAAGGACTGCATCACCGCCTGCTTCTCGGCAGGCTTCATGCGGCCGTGAACCAGGCCAACGTTCAGCTCGGGCAGTGCCAGCTTGAGTTCTTCCCACGTCGCTTCGGCGGCCTGCGCTTCCAGCAGTTCAGACTCTTCAATCAGAGTACAGACCCAGTAGGCCTGACGCCCTTCGTGGGTGCAGGCGTTGCGCACGCGGTCAATGATATCGCTGCGGCGCGTGTCAGGAATGGCGACCGTCGTGACCGGGGTACGGCCCGGCGGCAGTTCGTCGATGGTGGAGGTATCCAGATCGGCGTAGGCGGTCATCGCCAGGGTGCGCGGGATCGGCGTGGCAGTCATGATCAGCTGATGCGGGTGGAAGCCCTGCTGCAGCCCTTTTTCCCACAGCGCCAGACGCTGATGCACGCCAAAGCGGTGCTGCTCGTCGATAATCACCAGCGCAAGGCCGTTAAACTGCACCTGCTCCTGGAAGATGGCGTGCGTGCCGACAATCATCTGCACCTGGCCGCTGGCGATGGCTTCCTGCTGCGCAAGACGCGCTTTGCCTTTTTGTTTCCCGGCAAGCCAGCCCACTTCAATCCCGAGCGGCGCGAACCATGTGCGGAAATTGTTGGCGTGCTGCTCGGCCAGCAGCTCTGTCGGCGCCATCAGTGCGACCTGCTTGCCGTGGGCGATGGCGCGTAACGCGGCCAGGGCGGCAACCAGCGTTTTACCGGACCCGACGTCGCCCTGTACCAGGCGCATCATCGGCACGTCGAGCGCCATATCGCGTTCGATCTCGGCGGTGACCCGCGCCTGCGCGCCGGTGGGCTTAAAGGGCAGCGAGGCCAGCAGCTTATCTTTGAGCGTATCATTCTGGCTTAACGGCTGAGCGTGGAAACGCTGCGCGCCCGCGCGAAGCGCCAGCATGCTCAGGTTATGTGCCAGTAATTCCTCAAGGATAAGACGCCGTTGGGCGGGATGTTTGCCGCTTTCTAAATCGCTGAGCTGCAGCGTTGGCGGCGGGCGGTGCAGGGTGCGCAGCGCCTCGGGCAGGCTCATCATCCCCTGAGCCAGTTCTGGCGGCAGCAGCTCGGTGATGGCGCAGGTATCCAGCAGCTCAAGCGCCTGATCGGTGAGCTTACGCAGCGTTGCCTGCTTGATGCCTTCCGTCGTCGGGTAAACCGGGGTGAGCGTCTCCTGCAGCTCCGGCGTGCTGAGATCGCCCTGCACGCGGTACTCCGGGTGGATCATCTCTGCGCCGTATTTCCCGCGTTTAGCTTCGCCATAGGCCAGCACCCTGCGGCCCGTCGCCAGGCTGTTTTTCATCGCCGCGCTGAAGTTGAAGAAACGCATGGTGAGGATGCCGGTGCCGTCGCTGATCTGGCAGGTCATCATCCGGCGTCCGCCGAAAGTGATGTTGCAGTTCAGAACTTCGCCTTCAACGGTGGCGTAAATGGCGGGAAGCAGATCGCCAATCTTGTAGAGTTGAGTGCGGTCTTCGTAACGCAGGGGGAGGTGAAGCAGGAGATCCTGCACGGTATGCAGGCCAATTTTTGCCAGCTTATTGCTTTGTGCCGCGCCCACGCCCGTCAGGCTGTTGAGCGGGATAGCATCCAGCAGGCGGCCTTTCATCGGTTACCCGGCGTACTGCATGGTGGCCCACCACTCGGCATCGGCTTCAATTTCGCCCTGCGCGTTGACGTGGGGGTAAGGCAATTTTTTCTGCTTCGCAACGCGAGCCAGCACCGGATAGCCACCTTCAAACAGCAGACGCTGCTGTTCCTCTTCCGGCAGCATGCTGTTGCTGCGCTCGTACATCCCGGCGTTCTGACGCTGGCGCTGCGCTTCATACAGAATGAGCGCGGACGCTACGGAGACGTTAAGGGACTGGACCATGCCGATCATCGGAATGATGATGTCCCGATCCGCCAGATACAGCGCTTCCCGGGAGATCCCTGTTTTTTCCTGACCCATCAAAATGCAGGTCGGGCGGGTATAGTCGATCTCGCGGAAATCCACGGCTTTAGCGGAGAGGTTTGTCGCAAGAACCTGCATCCCGCGGCCTTTCAGGTGCGATACGGCTTCGCTAATGGTTTGATGGTTTTTGACCGAGACCCAGCTGTTACTGCCTGCGGCAGCGGAGACCATGTTGCGCATGCGGTTGCCTGGCCAGACGGCGTGCACTTCATGCACGCCTACGGCGTCAGCGGTACGGACGATAGCAGCAACGTTATGTGGTTTATGGACCTGCTCCATGCAGACCGTCAGGTCAGGCTGACGCCTGGCGAGCATTTCGCAGATACGGGCATAACGTTGTGAATTCATAAACCTAGTTTCGGTTTCGGGTGACTTTAATCACGTCCGGCATGACGCGGATCTTGCGCATAATGTTCGCCAGATGCACGCGGTCGCGAGCGGTCAGACGAATAAAGGCGCTGTACACGCGGCCGTCTTTTTCTTCCGTATTCAGGCTCTGAATGTTGGACGAGGCCGTGTTGATTGCTGCCGTCAGGTTCGCCAGAGCACCCTGGTGATTGAACATATCCACCTTAATTTCGGTGATAAATTCCTGCGCGGTCTCTTTATCCCACTCGACCGCCATAAACTTCTCGGCTTCTTTCTGGTAGCCGCGAATGTTACGACAGGATTCATGGTGGATAACCAGCCCTTTGCCCGGGCTGACGTGCGCGATAATCGGGTCGCCAGGGATTGGGCGGCAGCATTTTGCGAAGGTGATCAGCACCCCGTCCGCGCCTTTAATCGGCAGATGAGCATGGCCGGATGCGCCTGGAGCAGAAGGCGTCGCTTCGCCCTGCTGCAGGTTTTTCGCCACCACGACGCTCATGGCGTTGCCCAGACCAATTTCCGCCAGCAGATCGTCCAGAGACGTGAGCTTCATACGGTCGAGTTCACGCTGGATATGCTCCGGCGGGATCTCAGCCAGCTTGCGGCTGCCGCCTAACGCGTGGTTGAGCAGACGACGCCCCAGGCTGACGGAGTCGTCGCGCTTGAGGTTTTTCAGCAGCTGACGGATTTTTGCGCGCGCTTTGGAGCTCACGACAAAGTTCAGCCAGGCAGCGTTCGGACGTGCGCCCGGCGCGGTAATAATTTCCACCGTCTGGCCGCTGGAGAGCGGCTGAGACAGCGGGTAAGGCTGTCTGTCGACGCGCGCGCCGACGCAGGCGTGCCCGATATCGGTATGCACGGCGTAGGCGAAGTCGACCGGCGTTGCGCCCGCAGGAAGTTCGACAATGCGGCCTTCTGGGGTGAAAACGTAAATCTCATCCGGGAAGAGATCGGATTTAACGCTCTCGATAAATTCAAACGAGCTACCCGCACTCTGCTGAAGCTCCAGCAGGCTCTGCATCCAGCGCTGGGCGCGGATTTGTGCGGTTGTGCTGCTTTCGCCACCGTGCTCTTTGTACGCCCAGTGTGCGGCAACACCCATCTCTGCCATCTGGTCCATGTCTTCGGTGCGGATCTGCACTTCAACAGGCACGCCGTGCGGACCGATCATCGAGGTATGCAGAGATTGATAGCCGTTCGCTTTTGGAATGGCAATGTAATCTTTCATGCGCCCCGGACGCGGTTTGTAGAGGCTGTGCATCTGCCCCAGCACGCGATAGCAGGTGTCCGAATCGTGGACGATTACGCGGAACGCGTAGATATCCATGATCGAATGAAAACGCTGCTCTTTGAGCACCATTTTGCAGTAGATGGAGTACAGATGTTTCTCGCGACCGCTGACGCGGCACGGAATTCCCGCTTCCTGTAAGCGCCCTTCAATTTCAGAGAGGATCTTTTGAATCATCTCTTTACGGTTACCGCGGGCGGCTTTCACCACCTCTTTGATTACGCGATAGCGGTTCGGGTACAACGCTTCAAAACCCAGCTCTTCCAGCTCGGTTTTGATATGGTGAATACCTAAACGGTGCGCCAGCGGACTGTAGATTTCGAGGGTTTCACGGGCAATGCGGCGACGTTTATCCGGGCGAAGTGAGCCCAGCGTGCGCATGTTGTGGGTACGGTCAGCGAGTTTGATGAGAATGACGCGGATATCCTGCACCATCGCCATAATCATCTTGCGGAAGTTTTCGGCTTGCGCCTCTTTCTTGTCGCGGAATTTCAGCTTATCAAGCTTAGAGACCCCTTCCACCAGCTCGGCAACGCTTTTGCCAAACAGCTGTTCCATATCCTGGTAGGTGGCAGGGGTATCTTCGATCACGTCGTGCAGCAGGGCGGCCATCAGCGTTTCGTAGTCGAGTTTCATCTCGGCCAGAATACAGGCTACCGCAACCGGGTGCGTGATGTAAGGTTCACCGCTTGAACGTGTCTGGCCCTCGTGAGCGTCACGTGCAACGAGATACGCCTGCTGAAGACGCTTAATCTGGTCTTCAGGCAGGTAGGTTTGAATCAGTTGATTCAGGCTTTCAAACAGATACAAGGGCGACCCGCAGGTTTAATTAACGACGACCTTCAGCAATGGCGGTTACGGCCTGCAGTTCTGCGGCTTCCTGCTCTTGCTGCTCCTGGCGCTCACGTACGTCGAGGATCTGGTTGTTAATCAGACCTTCTTCGATTTCGCGAAGTGCAATAACGGTGGTTTTATCGTTTTCTTCCGGTACCAGCGGATCTTTACCGCCTACCTGCATCTGACGAGCGCGACGCGCGGCGACCAGCACCAGGTCAAAACGGTTACCAATTTTCTCTACAGCGTCCTGAACAGTTACGCGTGCCATACTTAAAATGCTCCACAGGTGAAGAAATGACTGGGCATGATACTGAAAGTGGGTTCAGTCTGCCAACAGTTTGGTGATTAATGCGTCATGTCGCTGCTTCTGGCGGCTCATACGCAGTCGTTCTGCGCGAAGAATGGTTTTGAGATCGCTCAGCGCGGCATCAAAATCATCATTCACAATAAGGTAATCATATTCCGCGTAATGGCTCATTTCTGCAACTGCCTGTTCCATACGCTTTGCGATGACTTCTTCGCTGTCCTGACCGCGGCCACGCAGGCGGCGATCCAGCTCATCTTTCGACGGCGGTAAAATAAAGATACTGCGCGAGTCAGGCATTTTCTTACGAATTTGCTGTGCGCCCTGCCAGTCGATGTCGAGGAACACATTCACGCCCGTCGCCAGAACCTGCTCAATGGTTTCACGTGAGGTGCCGTAGTAGTTTCCAAACACTTCTGCGTGTTCAAGAAACGCGTCTCTGCCGATCATCGCTCTGAACTCGTCGTGATCTACAAAGAAATAGTGTTCACCGTGCACTTCACCCGGACGCGGCGCTCGCGTGGTGTGAGAAACAGAAACCTGTGTATCGTACAACGGTTGGGTTTTTAACAGTGCCTGAATAAGGCTGGATTTACCCGCGCCACTAGGGGCAGAAACAATATAAAGCGTGCCTTGAGCCATGAGAGTCTTTTGTATGTGTTAGCGAAGAAGTCCTACATACGGGCTTATTATACACGTCGCCGCTGTGTGACGTAGCCTTTGTCACACTTTTTCCCCTGGATTATTGAATTTTGCGTACCGTTTTCAGGTTTTACCTGCGGTTTGCAGCAATAAAAATTTACGCTGGATAGCGCCTCGCAGCGTGAAAGGTTGCTATTAGCATCGTTTCTCACGGCAGGTTATACCTCCTGCATTGCAAAGGAGGGGTAGCGATGTGGCGATGGATAAGCGGGTTAATGTTGTTGTGGTGTGGTTACGGGGCGGCGGTGTGTCCGGTGTGGTCACAGGCAAAAGCCGAAAAAGAGATTGCGTCATTAAGCGCACAAATTAAACGCTGGGATGAGGCTTACTGGAAGCAGGGGGTGAGCGAGGTCAGTGACGAAGTGTATGACCAGCTCAACGGACGTTTAACCCAGTGGCAACACTGTTTTGGCAACGATCTTGCTGAGAGCTCCCTTCCTGCGCTGACCGGAAGCGTAAAACATCCTGTTGCTCATACGGGGGTACGTAAAGCAGCCAGCAAAGAAGCGTTGAGCCAGTGGATGCACGGCCGGAAAAATCTCTGGATGCAGCCAAAAGTCGACGGCGTGGCGGTGACGCTTGTGTATCGAAACGGAAAGCTAGCTCGGGCGATCAGCCGTGGTAATGGGCTAAAAGGCGAGGACTGGACGGCACGCGTGCGTTTGATTCCGTCCGTGCCTAAGGAGGTATCCGGCGTGCTGGCAAACAGCGTCTTACAGGGGGAGCTTTTCTGGCTACGCGAAAACCACGTCCAGCGGCAGATGGGCGGAATGAATGCACGTGCAAAAGTGGCGGGCGCGATGATGCGACAAAAGGACAACGCGTTTCTGAACCAGACGGGAATATTTATCTGGGCCTGGCCGGATGGACCGAAGGGAATGGAAAACAGGCTTTATGAGCTGTCCAGCGCAGGTTTTTCCCTGACGGCGCGCTATACGCTGCCCGTACAGACTGTTGATGCTGTTGAAAAACAGCGTTTGGCCTGGCAAAACACGGCATTACCCTTTGCCACGGATGGCATAGTGGTTCGGTCTGCGGAGTCTCCTTCAGGGGAGCACTGGCTGCCAGGCGAAGGCAATTGGGTCATCGCGTGGAAATATTCGCCTGCGGCACAGGTCGCTGAGGTCAGGAATATTCATTTTTCCGTGGGGCGCACGGGCAAAATTTCTGTCGTGGCGGCACTGGAGCCTGTCCAACTGGACGATAAACAGGTGCAGCGAGTGAGCCTGGGTTCGGTTGGGCGCTGGCAGAGGCTGGATATTGCCCCGGGCGATCAGGTTCAGGTAAGTCTGGCCGGGCAGGGTATCCCCCGGTTTGATAAGGTGGTCTGGCGAGGAACGGACAGACAAAAACCAGAACCACCGGCCTCGCGTTATCACTCCCTTAGCTGCCTTTATGCCTCGCCGGAGTGTATGGAACAGTTCTTTGCCCGGCTGACGTGGCTCAGTTCAAAGCAGGTATTCAACATTGAAGGATTAGGTGAGTCAGGCTGGCGGATGCTCTGGCAGGCACATCATTTTGAACATCTCTTTTCATGGCTGCTATTAACGCAGGAACAGCTGCAGTCGACGCCGGGGTTTTCCGCAGCGCGCGGACTCGCGCTCTGGCACCGCTTTAATCAGGTGCGCGAGCAGCCTTTCATCCGCTGGATTATGGCTCTGGGTGTTCCGTTACCGCAGGCGTCGCTGAAGGCTTCAGGGGAGGTGTCCTGGCAGAAGATGAGCGAGCGCAGCGCAAAGTCATGGCAGACCCTGCCGGGAACGGGAGAGGAGAAGGCGCGGCAAATCGTTAGCTGGCTGCACGCGCCAGAGATAGATGTGCTGGCGAAGTGGCTCGCTGAACAGCACATCAACGGGTTCTGAGATTAGTGAGCGCCGTGCTTATAGTGAAACACAGGCAGCCCGAGCTTCAGACGCAGCGCCAGCATGCGGGCCGTAAAGCCAAACAGCAGCGTGGAGATGACCACCACATCGTGGTTTGAAACGTAATGCTGCAGGGCAATGTAGAGCACCGCTGCGGCGAAGGAGATGCCGGCATATAGCTCTTTTTGAAAGACCAGAGGAATGCGTTTGCAGAACATATCGCGCAGCACGCCGCCGAATACCCCCGTGACCACGGCCGCGATGGTAGCGATAACCGGACCTTCCCCCATATCGAGCGCGATTTGCGCGCCGATGATTGAAAAAACGATCAGCCCCAGCGCATCAAGCACCAGGAACAGGCGGCGCAGATGGGGCATAACGGGTGCCACTATGGTGGTTAATACGGCAGCCGTTGCGACGATAATCACGTACTCAGGATGCTTCACCCAGCCAAGCGGGTAATGGCCAAGCAGGATATCGCGCACGGAACCGCCGCCCAGCGCGGTTGCAGTAGCAATAATGATCACGCCGAAGGTGTCCATCCGGCGACGCCCGGCGGCGAGAGCGCCAGTCATGGCTTCTGCGGTGATACCAATGAGATAAAGAATGTGAAGCAGCATATACCCTCCGGTGTGAACGCGGGAAGGTTAGCGATTTGTGCGCAAGATCACGATTGAGATTTTCTAAGGCGATTGGATTTCACCTATAAAATCTAATCAATACATGCTGAATATGGTTGATTATTGGCAGGTGAATTGGAAAAGGTGTGAAAATTCGAATTAGAAATAATAATGGGTGGCATCAGCCGATACCACCCAAAAAGGGATTACTCAATATTCTGGATCTGCTCGCGCATCTGCTCAATCAGAACCTTCAGTTCAATCGCTGAGTTGGTCACTTCAGCATTGATAGACTTAGAAGCCAGAGTATTCGACTCGCGGTTGAACTCCTGCATCATAAAGTCCAGACGGCGGCCTACAGCTTCCTTCTTCTTCAGTATGTTGTAGGTCTCTTTCACGTGCGCTTCCAGACGATCCAGCTCTTCGGCCACGTCAACGCGCTGCGCCATCAGCACCAGCTCTTGTTCCAGACGGGTGTTTTCCAGCTGAACTTCCGCTTCTTCCAGCTTGGCGACAAGTCGTTCGCGCTGCCATTGCAGCACTTCTGGCATGTGGGTGCGGACTTTGGCCACTTCGGTGCTCACGCCTTCAAGACGCTGCTCAATCATCGCTTTTAGCGCCTGGCCTTCGGTTTCTCGGGCAACGATAAAATCGTCCAGCGTGCCGTCGAGGGCTGCCAAAATTTCAGCGGCAATGGCATCCAGATCCTGCTCACCGGCGGCCATGACCCCAGGCCAGCGCAGAATATCAACCGGGTTGATTTCGCCTTCATCGCTCTGCATTTTGACCCAGTTCGCCGCATTCACGAGCTGTTTCGCCAGCTTTTCGTTGAGGATCAGTTCGCCCTGCGCGCTTGCATCTGGCTCAAAGCGCAGGTTGCATTCTACTTTCCCGCGGGTCAGACGCGTACGGATACGCTCGCGCACCACAGGTTCAAGGCTGCGGAACTGTTCCGGCATACGGAAATATGTTTCCAGATAGCGCTGGTTTACCGAACGCATTTCCCAGGTAGCGCTACCCCAGCTACCCTTGATTTCACGCCGGGCGTAGGCGGTCATACTGCGGATCATAGACATTCCCGTTTTTAAAGGAGAGATGGGGGGATTATAGCTTTCGGGGGCTTCTCAGGATAGGAATAAGCTTCCTTTATCCGTATAATGCGCAGCCACATTCGTTTCAAGCCGGAGAATCCATCATGCGTCCATCAGGTCGTAGCGCCAATCAGGTGCGTCCCGTCACCCTGACCCGTAACTATACAAAACACGCTGAAGGCTCCGTGCTGGTTGAGTTTGGTGACACCAAAGTGCTGTGCACCGCGTCCATCGAAGAAGGGGTTCCGCGCTTCCTGAAAGGCCAGGGTCAGGGCTGGATCACCGCCGAATACGGCATGCTGCCACGCGCAACGCACACCCGTAATGCCCGTGAAGCGGCAAAGGGTAAGCAGGGCGGCCGTACCATGGAGATTCAGCGTCTGATCGCACGTTCGCTGCGCGCTGCCGTTGACCTGAAAACTCTCGGTGAATTCACTATTACGCTGGACTGCGACGTAATTCAGGCAGATGGCGGCACGCGTACCGCGTCCATTACCGGTGCCTGCGTAGCGCTGGCGGATGCCCTGAACAAGCTGGTTGCAGCCGGTAAGCTGAAAACCAACCCAATGAAAGGGATGGTCGCGGCGGTTTCCGTGGGGATCGTTAACGGCGAAGCGCTTTGCGATCTGGAATACGTTGAAGATTCCGCCGCCGAGACCGACATGAACGTGGTGATGACCGAAGATGGCCGCATCATTGAGGTGCAGGGCACGGCGGAAGGCGAGCCGTTCACCCATGAAGAACTTCTCTCCCTGCTGGCGTTGGCCCGAGGGGGAATCGAATCCATTGTAACGACGCAAAAAGCGGCGTTAGAAAATTGATTTTAAAGGCGACCAGTGAGTCGCCTTTTTTTTGCCTGTAAGACAGAAAAACTAAAGGAGCGAATCCATGAAATCGTATCAGCGCCAGTTTATTGAGTTTGCTATTAATAAACAGGTACTTAAGTTTGGCGAATTTACGCTGAAATCCGGGCGTAAGAGCCCCTATTTCTTCAACGCCGGGCTGTTTAATACCGGGCGCGATCTGGCCCTGTTAGGCCGTTTCTATGCCGAAGCGCTGGTGGATTCCGGGATTGATTTTGACTTGCTGTTTGGCCCGGCCTACAAAGGCATTCCAATTGCGACCACCACAGCAGTCGCGCTGGCGGAACATCACGACCGCGACGTGCCGTACTGCTTTAACCGCAAAGAGGCCAAAACCCACGGTGAAGGCGGTAATCTTGTAGGCAGCGCGCTGCAGGGCCGCGTGATGCTGGTGGACGACGTGATCACCGCAGGCACTGCGATCCGTGAATCTATGGAGATTATCCAGGCCAACGGTGCGACGCTGGCTGGCGTGCTTATTTCTCTGGATCGTCAGGAGCGTGGTCGCGGCGATATCTCTGCTATCCAGGAAGTAGAGCGTGATTACAGCTGCAAAGTGACCTCTATCATCACCCTGAAAGACCTGATTGCGTATCTGGAAGAGAAGCCAGAGATGGCGGATCACCTGGCGGCGGTGCGGGCGTATCGCGAAGAGTTTGGCGTGTAATTGAATTGCCCGGCGGCGCTACGCTTACCGGGCGCTGCGGCGCTACTGCAGTTGTGCTGCTACTAACGGCCAGCGGGCGTCAAAATCGTCCGTTGGTCGGTATTTGAATTCACTGCGCACAAAGCGGGAGAGCATGCCTTCACAAAACGCCAGGATCTGGCTTGCCAGCAATGTCTCATCCGTATTGTATCCTTCGCCTTCACGCATTTTCTTCTCGCGTAGCACCTGGCGCAGCTGTGCTTCAATACGCTCAAAAAGCTGATTGATGCGGCCCTGCAGCCTGTCCTGCTCAAACATCAGCGCGTGGCCGGTCAGGATACGGGTTAAACCCGGATTGCGTTCCCCAAAGCCCAGAATTAACAGCACAATCAGACGCAGACGCGCGGTGGTGTCTTTTTCGTCTTTCAAAATCAGGTTAATGCGTGTGATCAGACTGTCTTCAATAAACTCGATCAGGCTGTCGAACATTTTTGTTTTGCTGGGGAAATGACGATACAGCGCCGCTTCAGACACGCCCACAGAGGCGGCCAGTTTAGCGGTGGTGATGCGTTGACTGCCATCGCTGGATTCAAGCATCAGAGCCAGAGATTGAAGTATTTCTTCGCGACGATTCCTTTTCGCGGTTTGTTTTTCTGCCATGTTACAAAATACCCCTGAAAAATAAGCACTTGCCAGGCTGGCATCCACACAGCGACCGCAAACTGACGTTTGCGGTTTGTTATTGCGTTATGGCGCTGCGAGATACGTGTGTGTCGGGCGGTTATTTGCGCCCGGAATGGCCGAAGCCGCCTTCGCCACGGTCGGTGGCATCAAAGTCTGCCACCAGGTTAAATTCTGCCTGAACCACCGGTACAAAAACCATCTGCGCGATACGCTCGCCCGGTTCAATGGTGAAGCTGTCCTGGCCACGGTTCCAGACGGATACCATCAGTTGACCCTGGTAGTCGGAGTCGATCAGGCCGACCAGGTTACCCAGCACAACGCCGTGCTTATGGCCCAGACCAGAGCGCGGCAGGATCACTGCCGCCAGAGATGGGTCAGCAATGTGGATCGCCAGGCCAGTCGGGATCAGGGTAGTGGCACCGGGAGCCAGTTCTACGGCGTCATCGAGACAGGCGCGCAGGTCAAGTCCGGCAGAGCCGGAGGTGGCATAGGTTGGCAGCGGGAATTGCTCGCCAACACGCGGGTCCAGAATCTTAACGTCGATTTTTTTCATCATAACGGGTAACGATCTCGTCCAGTAATTGTTGGCCCAGGAGTTCCTTGCGCTCAAGCGGTAAGATTTTATCTCCATCCTGCCAGAAAAGGTGCAGTGCGTTGCTGTCGCTATTAAATCCTTGCGTGGCCAGCGATACGTCGTTCGCGCAAATTAAATCGAGGTTTTTGCGGGTACGTTTTTGCCGGGCATATTCTTCCACATTATTCGTTTCTGCGGCAAATCCAACAACGTAAGGACGATGGTTTTTTAGTGCGGCGACCCCAGCAACAATGTCCGGGTTTTTCACCATTTTCAGTGTTAATTCATCACCTTGCTTTTTGATTTTAGATTCGGCGATGGTCTCGGCACGATAGTCTGCCACGGCCGCGCAGCCGATAAAAATCTGCTGATGTTGCGCATGAGCCTGCACGGCGGCTTCCATCTCCAGCGCGGTGGTGACATTAATGCGCTGCACAAAAGGTGGCGTAGGTAACGAGACCGGGCCGCTGACCAGCGTGACGTTAGCACCGCGTTTTGCCGCTGCGGCAGCAATTGCAAAGCCCATCTTGCCGGAGCTGTGGTTGGTGATGTAGCGCACCGGGTCCAACGGCTCGCGCGTGGGACCCGCAGTAATCATGATGTTGAGATGTTGCAGATCGTTGACAGGTGAGAAATGGGCGACAGCCATATCTACAATCGTCAACGGGTCGAGCATACGCCCTGGGCCAACGTCGCCGCAGGCCTGGCTGCCGCTGTCCGGGCCCCAGATAAGCAGTCCGCGCGAGGCCAGCGTCTCCAGATTATGCTGGGTGGCGGCGTTGCGGTACATCTGCTGGTTCATGGCGGGCACAACGGCGACAGGTGCAGGTGTCGCGAGGCAAATGGTCGAAACCAGATCGTTCGCCATACCGGCCGCCACGCGGGCAATCAAATCCGCCGTGGCTGGGGCAAGAATCACCAGATCGGCCCATTTCCCAAGCTCAATATGCCCCATCGCGGCTTCGGCGGCCGGATCGAGCAGGCTGTCAGATACCGGGTATCCTGAAACCGCCTGCAGGCTCAGAGGGGTGATAAAGGCTTTACCGCCTTCGGTTATCGCGACCCGCACGTCCGCCCCGCGCTCGCGCAGACGACGCACCAGCTCCGGCGCTTTATAGGCAGCAATACCGCCGCTCACGCCAAGAACGATTTTTTTACCGGCCAGGCTCATCATGATTCTTTCCTGTTGGGTTTCACCAGAGAGCGGGCATTTTATCACAATCCCAAATACGGGGTGATGAAGTCCTTTATTCACTTTGCGAGGCGCTACGCAAGAACGAAACTTCAGCGTCGAGCCCCGGATTTGCCTGTGGCAGCATAATGGCAAACAGAAGGAGGCCGGGCATGGAAGAGACTGAACTGCTGCTACCGCGCGAAAAAATGCTGCGTCATGGCGTCACGTTATTAAAAGACGACGAGCTGCTGGCGCTCTTTTTACGTACAGGTACGAAGGGAAAAACGGTATTTACGCTGGCGAAAAATCTGATAGACCATTTTGGTTCACTGTATGGTTTGCTGACAGCCGAACTGGAGGAGTTTGCGCACGTAGAAGGCATTGGCGTCGCGAAATATGCCCAGTTACGGGGTATTGCTGAACTTGCCCGGCGATTTTATAACGTGCAGATGGAGGAGCAAGATCCGATCCTTACCCCTGACATGACCCGAGAATTTCTGCAAAGCCAGCTATCCGGTCTGGAGCGGGAGATCTTTATGGTGATCTTTCTCGACAACCGAAACCGGGTGCTTAAGCATACCCGCCTTTTTTCAGGTACACTGAGCCACGTTGAGGTGCATCCGCGTGAAATTGTGCGCGAAGCGATAAAAGTGAATGCAGCAGGCGTGATCCTCGCGCATAATCACCCCTCTGGCTGTGCAGAACCGAGCAGAGCGGACAAAGAAATCACCGAGCGCATTATCAAATGCTGTCAATTCATGGACATTCGTGTGCTGGACCATCTGATAATTGGCCGCGGAGAGTACATTTCTTTTGCAGAACATGGCTGGATTTAGACTATTTCTGGCGATCCATCGGGATCTTTGTCTGTTCGGGACTTGAGCACACCGCCGAGTCAGCGTATACTACGCCACCTTTGAGAATCTCGGGTTTGGCATTTGGGCCTGGCAATCGAGAGTTCACTTAGAACTACGCGATGACCGGGCTGTAAAGCCTGACGAGGCGCCGATACCCCATACGAAGCTCGAGCTAATTTGATTTTTGGAGAATAGACATGTCCCGAGTCTGCCAAGTTACTGGCAAGCGTCCGGTGACCGGTAACAACCGTTCCCACGCACTGAACGCGACTAAACGCCGTTTCCTGCCGAACCTGCACTCTCACCGTTTCTGGGTTGAGAGCGAGAAGCGTTTTGTCACCCTGCGCGTATCTGCTAAAGGTATGCGTGTAATCGATAAGAAAGGCATCGATACAGTTCTGTCTGAACTGCGTGCCCGTGGCGAAAAGTACTAAGTACTTAAAGAGGAAATAAATCATGGCTAAAGGTATTCGCGAGAAAATCAAGCTGGTTTCTTCTGCTGGTACAGGTCACTTCTACACCACCACGAAGAACAAACGTACTAAGCCGGAAAAACTGGAACTGAAAAAATTCGATCCAGTTGTACGCCAGCACGTACTGTACAAAGAAGCTAAAATCAAATAATTTTAGCCTCCTTGTATTGAAAAACCCCGCAACTGCGGGGTTTTTTGCATTCTGCATCTCAACGGAGGAACCATGCCTGAATTACCTGAGGTAGAGACCAGCCGTCGCGGCATTGAGCCCCATCTGGTCGGCGCGACTATTCTTCATGCTGTCGTTCGCAATGGACGTCTGCGCTGGCCGGTGTCCGATGAGATCCACGCGTTAAGCGACAAACCCGTCCTTAGCGTGCAGCGCCGCGCGAAATACCTGCTGCTGGAGTTGCCTGACGGCTGGATTATTATCCATCTGGGGATGTCCGGGAGCCTGCGCATCCTGACCGAAGAACTGCCTGCGGAAAAGCACGACCATGTCGATCTGGTGATGAGCAACGGCAAAGTGCTCCGTTACACCGATCCCAGGCGCTTTGGCGCGTGGCTGTGGACAAAGGAGCTGGAAGGACACAACGTGCTGGCGCATCTGGGCCCTGAGCCGCTTTCAGACGCGTTCAACGCGGACTACCTGAAAGAGAAGTGTGCGAAGAAGAAGGCTCCGATCAAGCCCTGGCTGATGGATAACAAGCTGGTGGTCGGCGTGGGGAATATTTACGCCAGTGAATCGCTTTTCGCGGCCGGGATCCATCCCGATCGGCTGGCATCATCGCTGTCGGCGCAGGAGTGTGAGCTGCTGGTCCGGGTCATTAAAGCCGTATTACTGCGCTCGATTGAGCAGGGCGGGACCACGCTGAAGGACTTCCTGCAAAGCGACGGTAAACCGGGCTATTTTGCCCAGGAGCTGCAGGTGTATGGCCGTAAAGGTGAGCCATGCCGGGTATGCGGGACGCCGATCGCTGCCGCAAAGCACGCCCAGCGAGCCACGTTCTACTGCCGTCAGTGCCAGAAATAGCGCTACTTTAGCTTGTCCATCAGCGCCTGGTGGACGTTATCCGGCAGGAAATGGGTAACGTCCCCGTGATGGCGCGCCACCTCTTTCACCAGCGTGGACGAGATAAACGACCACTCTTTTGATGGCATCAGGAATACGCTTTCCAGCTCCGGCATCAGGTGGCGGTTCATGTGCGCCAGCTGCATCTCATACTCGAAGTCTGCCACCGCGCGCAGGCCACGGATCAGAATATTGGCCTGCTGGGCGCGGGCGAAGTTCGCCATCAGGTCGCTAAACCCGACCACCTCAACATTCGACAGGTGCGAAATGGCATCGGTGGCGAGCTGTACGCGCTCGTTGAGGTCAAACATCGGCTTTTTGCTGGGGCTGGCGGCAATGGCCAGGATCACCTTGTCGAACATGCACGCCGCACGGGTGATGATATCAAGATGACCGTTGGTGATCGGATCGAAGGTACCCGGATAAATCGCTTTTGTGCTCATGGCTCACGTTTTCTCTGAGTAGCCGCGGCAGAGCGCCCACAGCTCGGTGTATTTGTTGAAAGTATACTGGGCATTCACTACCGCGAGTAACCAGCCCTGCTTACCGTCCAGCACGCCACCACGCAGCAGCAGCGTTTTCAGAAACGCACCCAGCGTGTGGGTGAAGATACCCGTCAGCGAGGCCTTCTTGCCGCGCTGGTGACGCTCCTGCGCCCATGCGGTGGCATAGTTGAGCTGCTTTTGCTGGAAGCTGGCGAAATCACGGCAGGTCAGGTGCAGCAAATCGCCCGTCAGGGGGATGACCTGGGCGCTGTCGCAGGTCAGTGACTCATGGACCAGGTTGTCGTTGTACTGATAGCGCTCGCGCTCGTAGAGGCGCATAACGCGGTCAGGATACCAGCCGCTGTGGCGCATGAAGCGGCCAAGGAAGTAGTTGCGGCGGGCGATGCTGTATACGGCGCCGGGCTTGGGCGAGGAAAGCACCGCCTGGATGGCCTGCTGAAGCTCCGGCGTGATGCGTTCGTCGGTATCGAGCATCAACACGTAATCACCGGTGGCATACCCCTGCGCGCGCTGGCGCTGGATGCCATAGCCTTGCCAGTCAGTATTGGTAAAGATTTTTGCGCCCGCTGCCCGGGCAACGTCCACCGTGTTGTCCGTGCTTCCGGAGTCGAGAATGACGATCTCGTCAGCCCAGGCGACGGAGGCCAGGCAGTCCGGAAGCAGGTCGGCGGCGTTTTTGGCGATCATGACGACCGACAGACGCGTAGACATTAGTGGCTCCGCTGAGGCAGATAAGGTTGCAGAAGCTGCAGCAGACGGGTGAGTGCGCCCTGATTCTGGTGCAGCACTTCGACGGCGTGGCGACCGTACCACAGGCGGTAATCTTCGTCCGTCAGAAGGGTCGATACCTCTTTGACGACCGAGTCCGCATCGGTCACGGTAATTAAACCATCGGCCTGCTGTAATTTCGCGCAGATATCTTTGAAGTTAAACGTGTGTGGCCCCATCAGCACAGGAATGGCGTGGGCTGCCGGCTCCAGCGGGTTATGGCCTCCGCGTTCCACCAGGCTTCCGCCAACAAAGGCGAGGTCAGCAATGCCGTAGAGCAGCATCAGTTCGCCCATCGTATCGCCAATCACCACCTGGGTACTGCCGGAAGGGATCTCTCCGCTGCTGCGCAGAGTGAAGCTGAAGCCGCCTTTCTGCACCATTTCGCGGGCATCTTTAAAACGTTCCGGATGACGAGGCACGAGGATCAGCAGTAAATCAGGGAATTTTTCCAGCAGCTTGCGGTGCGCCTGCAGGATAATCGCCTCTTCACCCTCATGAGTACTGGTGGCAATCCAGACCTGACGACGCGGAGCCCACTGGCGGCGCAGCGTGATGGCGCGGGCGGCCAGTTCAGGGGTAACGGAAATATCGAATTTCAGGCTGCCGGTTACGGCAAGCTGGTTGCGCTTCAGGCCCAGAGAGATAAAGCGTGCCGCGTCTTCTTCATTCTGCGCAGCAATCAGCGTGATTTTGCTCAGCAGGCGGCGCATAAATTTACCCAGCTTGCCGTAACCTTTCGCCGAGCGCTCTGACAGGCGCGCGTTGGCAATCACCAGCGGAATTTTACGGGCATGCAGAGCGGAAATCATGTTCGGCCACAGCTCGGTTTCCATCACGATCACCAGCTTCGGGCGAACGGTGTTCAGGAAACGATTCATGGCGCAGGGCAGATCGTAAGGGAGGTAGACGTGATGAACGTCTTTACCAAACGCGGATAACGCGCGCTCTGAGCCGGTTGGCGTCATGGTGGTGACGGTAATTGGCAGAGACGGGTAGCGATGGCGCAGAGCGCGAACCAGCGGGATCGCCGCCAGCGTTTCACCAACAGAAACGGAATGCAGCAAAATACCGTCCGGCGCGACTTTATTGCGGCAAAAGCCATAGCGTTCAGCCCAGCGTTTACGATACGCAGGCGCTTTACGGCTACGAAGCAACAGTCTCAGCCACACCAGTGGCTGAATGATATAGAGCAGGGCGGTATACAACAATTCCAAGCGATTATCCGTCTTTTTAGTTTCGGCGGGCAAATTCTAAGCATTTAAGCCAGGTAAAGCTATCTCTTATGCCAGATACCGTTTTAAACGGAAGTAGCGTCGGCCCAGGCGCCAGCGCAAACGCGGGCTTTTGGCACTTTTCCAGATAAGCTTCCAGATCCCGGTGTCGAAGAACTCTTTGATAATCATTGTCTTCTTTGCCTCATCCTTCATGTTGTCGAAGGTATGAATGATTCCCAACCCCTCTTTGGCGATTTGCCAGTAGCAGGCGGGGATATTTTTCACTTTATCCGGGTAACGCTGGTTAATGGCATCAAGCATCTGCAGGATTTTCATGTAGTGGCGCGCGGAGCGAATCAGCGTGTCGTCATTATCCGGCGTGTGCGATACCGAGGCAGAGTGAATGTAGTAGTCATAAAAGCGTTCGCTGGTGTACTGAACGCGCTCTGCGGCAAGCAGCACCTCGGTGGTCCACGGGATATCCTGATGGCGCAGGCCGGGTTCGAAATGGAAACGGTGTTTACGAATAAAATCGTGGCGATAAATATTAAGCCAGGTCACGTGCAGGAACTTACGTGAATCCAGCGCCATCTTCAGCCATGCCGGACCCGTCATGACGCCCGTCGAGGCGAGTTTATCCTCAGGGAAGATAGGGCGAGAAGGTTTCCTGTCATTTTCCCAGACATAGTTGCCGTTGCAGGTGGCGACATCCAGATCCTGCGTAACGGCCATATCCAGCAGACGCTGGTACATGCCAGGTTTGAAGACATCATCAATATCCGGGAAAGAGAGATACTGACCGGTTGCAACGGCCAGGCCGGTATTACGCGCGATGGAAACACCCTGGTTATGCTGTTCAATCACCTGTATCTGCGGCAGTTTTTCACGCCAGCTTTCGACGATCTGCATCGAGCGGTCAGTCGAGCCGTCATTGACAATGATGACTTCCATGCTGTCGATGCGTTGATTCACAAGGCAGGTAAAGAACTGATCCAGAAAAGCTTCGCCGTTATAAACGGCAACCACCACGCTTAACAATGGCGCTGAATTTTGCATAAGAAACCTGATTATTTTTGATTGTCGACCAAAGCAATGTACTGCTGGCAGATGGCATTGATACCGAACGACGCAATCGTTGCATCGCCAACGACCGGCGGGGCGGTATAAATATCTACCAGGGTTTTTGCCAGTGACGCGTCATTTAACTCTGCCAGCCCGCGCGCTAAGGCGCCGGTGAGAATTTCTGCGGGGCCACCCGGACAATTGGTACTGACCGGTGGCGTCTGGCAGATAATGGATTCCACCAGCACATTACCAAAACCTTCGCAGTCAGAGCTTAACACTAAGAGGCGTGCACCTTTTATCCAGGGGTAGGGGTTAGCGTCGAACGGACGGAAAACCGTTTTGTTTTCAATACCCAAATCGCGGGCAAGCTGCTTAAGTTTTTGAATTTTGGCTTCGGAGCCATTGCCCATCATGACAAGCGTAGTGTCAAGCTGACTCTGTGCGAACGCGCGTAAAAGGCGGTCGTGGCGTTTGTGTTCATGGAAGCGGCCAACATGGATGATGTAATCCTTCCCTTGCATCTCGAAAGGAGCATCCGCCAGACGCTGAATCTCAGGGATATCAAAAGGATTATGGATAACCGCTTTACGCCGGAGTTTGAGAGCCAGCGTCTCGGAAAGATCTTTCCACACGGCGCCTGAGACGGCGACAACGTTTCGGTTTTCGTAGGTATGACGAATTTTAAGATGCTTAAACCAGCGCGAAAGCCCGCTACGGTGGCGGAGATAAGAGAACGAGAACATGCCATGCACGCAGAACCAGACTTTATCACGTTCCAGCGCGCGGCAGTGCGCCACAATGCGGTCCGTTTTGTGCAGATGAGAGAACACAACGTCAAATTTTCCGCTGCGCTCAGCCCGCTCAATTGCCTGATCCAGCAGGCGGGCGCGGCGCGGGATCTCCGTCAGCTTTCGCCACGGTTTTTTGCAGGTATCCTGAACCACCTGATAATCAATGCCTTCCGGGATGGCGTAATCACACACTTTCCGCAGAGAGAAAAGGGAGACCTGATGCCCCATTTCCATTAATCCGCTGGAAAGTGTAAGAACTGTTTTTTCAGCTCCCCCACCGGGTAAACCATCAATAATCATTAGGATACGCATTTTTAATCCAGTAATTTTTGATAAAGCGAAATAAGCTGACTTGACAGTTTTTCGGGGGTGGCGCTTTTTACGCGTTCACGTGCCGCTTGCCCCATCGTGTTATTTTTTCCCAGAGAAGGGGTGGCTGCAATTGCCTCCTTCAATGTGTCGATATCCAGGGCGTCACAATAAAATCCGTTCTGGCCTTGCTGAATAAATTCAGCGCCACCGCAGCTCTCTGAAGTAATGACGGGCAAGCCGCAGGCCATCGCTTCAAGAATGACGTTTGGAAACGGATCATACAGCGTTGGCAACAGTAAACCATCGGATAGCTGATAAAAAGGCAGAGTTTCTTTCTGCATCCCCAGGAAACGGATTTGCCCTTCGCAGCCTAATGAGCGGGCGAGGTCACGATAACGATGTTCTGCTTTATCCTGTCCAACCACAATCAGCCAGGCTGGCGTTCCTGCGATAGCGCGTATGGCGCTGGCCAATCCTTTTCGTTCAAATCCCGACCCTACAAAACAGAACACCACGGCATCGGCTGGGAAACCAAATTGCTGACGCAGCGCGGCTCGCTGTGCTTCCTGGGCTGGAATGAAGCGGCTGGAATCAATTGAATTATAAATCACATGTATTTTTTTTGCGTCAATATCAAAGTCTTCGACGATTTCGCGTTTGATCATCTCCGCATTACAGATAACCGCCTTCAGCTCTGGGGCCTGGTACATTTCTCGTTCGGCTTGCATCACGTAGCGGTGATAGCGATCGAACATCAGCATCTGCGCGCGCCAGGCGGGCAGAATGCGCGCACGCTGCAGCAGCCAGCGGCGATGGACGCCATCTCCAGCGCGGTAGATATCGCAGCCCGGGATACGCTCATGGCTTTGCACAATATCAAACTGCTGTTGTTGCCACAGCGCGCGGGCGGCATGGGCAAAACCGCGTTCGCGGCTGATGCGGCCCCATTTACGCGGGTCGCAAATATGGATATGCCAGTCGTCCTGCTTTTCGCCCTGCCATTCACGCGTAATGACGTTGAGTTCAAGATTCTGGTTGCTCAGCGCGGTGAGAGCACGTGAAACGAAGCGCTCCGCCCCGCCATCAGGGCGATACTTTTGGCGAACAATCGCCAGGCGATGGTGTTTCATGACAGATATCTCCTTGCAGCGGAGACGACAGCATCAGCAGGAATGGCGTCGAGATAACGTTCTTTCGTTTTGGTATCAATGGCGTCGGGATCGGGAAGGGGGCCGTAGTCGCCCGCCCAGATGACTTCACCGTTGACTTGCCATGGAGACCAAAACGTCAGTTTGGAAGGGCCAAACAGCGCCACGCAGGGCGTCTGCAGCGCGGCGGCCATATGCATCGGCACGGAGTCAACGCCAATAAAAAGACACGCGTGATCGATAAGCGAGGCCAGCTGGCGCAACGTTAGCTGTCCCGCCAGCGAGACGACCCCCGTCTTCGGTGAGGCGGCGAGAATGCGATCGATCATCGCCAGCTCTTTTTTATCCGGCCCGGCCGTGAGGACGACGGTATGCCCATCCTGCTGCAGCGCGGTGATGGTTTGCGCCATTTTGCTCTCATCCCAGCATTTGAAGAACCAGCGTGACGTCGGCTGGATGACGATGTAGTTATCGCCCACTCCTTTTTGCACCAGCAGCTGGCGGGCGTGGTGCCAGTCTTCTGCGCTGTAGGCCATGGTAACCGCCGGCTTAGGTGCGACCTGTAATGGCGACAGAATGGAGAGATTTTGTTCGACGGTGTGCAGGGATTTGTGATTTGCAACAGAGACTAATTCACTATGGCAGAAACGCCAGAATGGATTGTTGCGTTTGTTAAAGGCGAATCCGAGGCGAACCGGCGCACCGGTGAAGCGGGTGACGATAGCGCTACGCCACTGATCGGCAAGATTAATCACCAGATGATAATGTTGCTTTCGTAATGCGCAGAGCAGCTGCCACTCCTTTTGAAGGTGCTTTAGCGTGCCCAGCTGCTTCCATTTACGATCGATTCCATAAATAGTGCCAATCGCCGGATGGGCGGCGAGCATATCGCGCGTTTCTTCATACAACAGCACGTCAATTTGCGCCTGCGGCCATTTTTGACGTAACGAATCAATGACGGGAGTGGTCAATAACATATCGCCATGATGGCGGAGTTTGATCAGTAAAATGCGCAAATCAGGCGTGTCAGGTAAGTTATTCATCATCATCTTATCGGCGTTGTACTGTTGGCAATTCTAATAGACCTGGTAGCGACTTGCACTCTTTCTCCATAATCTCAGGAATTTCCCAGGGAGGCTTTACTCAGGCTTTGGTGAGTGCGTAACATAGCGCTAACTTCCCTGTCATGCGGACTCATTATGAAAAAACCAGCGTTTATCATCACGATTGATACTGAGGGCGATAATCTCTGGCAGAATCACCGCGTCATTAAAACGGAAAACGCGCGCTATCTGGCCCGCTTTCAGACCCTTTGTGAACGTTTTGGTTTTAAGCCCGTATGGCTGACAAACTATGAGATGGCAATTGATCCCGTTTTCATTGAGTTCGCCAGGGACGTGATTGCTCGCAGGCAGGGGGAGGTGGGAATGCACCTTCACGCATGGAATAGCCCGCCTGAGCACGATCTCACGGGAGATGACTGGCGCTGGCAGCCGTATCTGATTGAATTTTCAGACGAGGTGATGCGTGAGAAAGTGCTGTTCATGACCCGTCTGCTGGAAGAGACATTCCAGACCAAAATGCTGAGCCACCGTGCCGGGCGCTGGGCATTTGATAGCCGCTATGCAAAATTGCTCGTTGAACTGGGTTACCAGGTTGATTGCTCCGTGACGCCGCGCGTGAACTGGCGCAACGCGAAAGGTGCTCCGCAGGGTAATGGCGGAACGGATTATCAGCATTTCCCCGACCACGCCTATTTTATGGATTTAGATACTCTTTCCCGGGTGGGCAATAGCCCATTGCTGGAAGTGCCGATGAGCATTCAGTATAAACATCCGGCCTGGTTGAACACGATCAAACAGGGGTACGATCGTCTTCGCGGGAAATACCGTTCGCCCTCGGTGAACTGGCTACGACCGACGGGTGGAAATGCGCCGCAGATGATTCAGGTCGCGCAGCAATGCTTGTCTCAGGGAAATGACTACGTGGAGTTTATGCTTCACTCGTCTGAATTTATGCCTGGCGGAAGCCCCACGTTTAAAGATGAGGCGGCGATCGAAGGGTTGTATCAGGATCTGGAAGTGCTCTTTAGTTGGTTATCCGATAAGACGATTGGGATGACGCTGGCGGAATTTTATCAGTACAAGAAAAAATAATGCCCGCATGGCGGGCATTATCGCTTAATGATGGTTCCTGGATTGCGAGAAAGGGGGGCTCAACGCAAACAGGGTTACAAAGAAGATTAGGGCTTCTGAGCTCAGTAAAATGACGTCCGTCAGGCCATAAAGCAACAAAAGCAGCATGGTCGTCAGCAGCAGGCCATTTCTGTTCTTCAGCGCGTATGCGATTATCGAAACGAAGAAAAAGAGTAATATCGCCAGTCCCGGTAGCCCCTGCAGAGAGTATTTTTCGATGAATTCATTGTGCAGATGTATCCTAATATACTGGAGCGCCGAGGCGAGGTGGGGATGCCCTTCTTTAACATAACGCTGCGTCCATACCTCTCGGTCTTCAATTGATTGTCCCAGTGGGTGGGCAAGTCCGTTCTGAATACCAACAATCCACATGGAAAAACGCGCGCCGAGTGATGTGGCGTCATAGCCTTGTTGGAAGCGTTCTACTTCCATCTGTGTTTGATCTATTTTGGGGGAGATCAAAGGCTTGTAGCTAACGATAATAATGCCTGCCACAACACATAAGAAAATGAGCATCGATTTAAGATGAATTCTTCTGAAGTGGTAAAGCGTGAGCACAATCGCCAGAAGCAAATACAGCCCCATTGCAGCACGCGTCCCTGTCAAAAGAATGACGAACCAGGAAATTAATACGGTGAAACCCGCTACCACATACAGTTTTCTGTTTTTTTGAAGATAGAGACTGTACACCAGCGCCAGCGACAGAACTGAGTAAACATAGGCCGATACGGTAGGACGATTTATGGCCATCTCAACTCGATCTACACCCTGCGTTGCCTGCCACAAGCCATACCCCGTGGCGAGGACAAAACCCGCACCTGCCGCGTACAGGAAGTACTTCTGGAAAGCGCTTTTATCGACGTAATTTTTAAATCGGTCCAGATAAAAAACGAGAATGCTCGCTAAAATCAGTTTTTTACTGGCACCAAGATAATCACTGTAAGCGTTTAAACCTTCGCTGTGATATTCATACACCATATACCAGACAAGATTGAGCAACCCTATCAGTAATATAGGAAGCGCGATTGAAAAGGGGCGCAGGGTAATTTTTTTATATTCGCAAGCTAAGCCGATAATACTGGCATAAACTGCAATATAGAAAAATTCGCGTTGTTTACCTGAGCTCAGCAGCGCCAGCGCCAGCGAAATGAGGCTCAAAATCAGTGCCAGCTGATAGAGCCGCAGTTTTACTTTTTCCATAATGCCTCAATGACCCTTTTTTTGTAGCTGAAACGTACATCTCTGGAGAAGAAAAAAGAGAAAGAATAAAGTGATTTCACCCGCTGCTTAACCAGTTTGAGCTGCACATCGGTCAGGTGTTGTCGGTGATTACTGTAAATATCAAACCAGTGGCAATTAATAAGATGCTTAAATGATGGCGGGAATGTTTTTTCCATCTGTAATGTGCATTCAACCAGCGTAGCGATTTTACTGGCGTCAAGACGGCTCGACAAACTGCCGCTGCGTTTGATGTAATAATAGTGCCCCTGGCGCTGATAGACGATTTTACGCGATTGCATCAGCATGCCGGGAAATACCGCGAAATCTTCATAGCAGACCATAGAAGGGATCGGGTTGGTTGCGTACAGCCTGCGGTGTACGAATTGCCCGATGAGGTGCGCCTGAAAATCTTTGTGCTGCAAGAAACGCTTTATTGCATCACTTTGCGACAATGAGACGGGGGTGAATCCCTGCCAGGCGGAGGTAATTTTCCGCATATCGCGAATTTCCAGCAGGCGCGTCAGCAACATATCAGGACGCTCTGCTTTCAGGAAGGCGACGGCATCCCGGACGCTACCCGGCTTCAACAGATCGTCGCTATCCAGCATCGTGATGTATTCGCCCGACGCCAGCGAGACTGCGCTATTTCGAACATGCCCTACGTTACGGTACTCAACGTAATGGGATTGGGCATGCGGAAGCTTTGGCAACCACGTCTCAATAATATCCTGTGTGGAATCACCGGAACTGTCATTAAAGATAATGACTTCGACTTCATCGCCTGCATTCTCAATCGCGTTTTGCAGGCTTTCCAGCGTGGCGTGAAGCGTGTCTTCAGCGTTGTGTGCGGCAATAATGATGCTGAGAAAAGCCATAATAATTAGTTTCCCTGCGCATCAAGGGCAGAATTTGCTGTTGGCAGTCCGCAAATGAAATGTTTGAGTTCGTCCAGCGATTCGTCTGTTACCGCGAAGAGTTCTTCCCGGCTTTGTGAGAAGTAATATCGTGTTTCAAAAACATACGAGCATATATTGGCATCGTTGCCAATCAGCAACACGTTGCCAAGCGGGCGTTGCTCATAGTGGCAGCACGGTCCGAACAATAAGACGACCGGCACGCCAACCGCATCGGCAATATAGACATTCCCCGAATCGGACGCGATATAACAATCCATCTTAGAAATGGCCCACGGAAGCTCTTCCAGCGAGATCTTGCCAATCAGATTAATAAAGTTGGGCAGCTCACCATAAGCCCGGGTGATATCGTCCATCCACGACTGTTCATTCGGGGCGCCAAAGACATAAAACTCGCATGGCAGGTCTGCCAGACGATCGGCAATTTGCTTCCAGATGACCGGCGGAACGGTTTTCGCTTTATTTCCTGCGGCGATGCTGATGCCAATGCGGATCGCACCTGGTTTATCAAGGATCGCCGGGTAAGTCGCGGGTTTAAACAGTGGCTTTGTGGCGTGCTTGGGAGAGTCTTGCCAGGTCAGCGCACGATCCGCCAGCTTAAGATAGTTCGTGACGGACAGCGTCTTCTTTTCGTGCTTAACCGTACCATCGGCCGTTGCATAGAAAATCCCGTGATACCACCTGCGCGTATAAGTGCTTAAAAATTGTTTGTTTTTGGCATTGCATACGGAGGCGAAAAAGAGATTCACGCTGTTAGGCTGCAGCAGGTATACGTTGTCATAGCGGTTCATAATCCTGCAGGCAAAGCGAAGCTTTCGCCACAGGTTACGCTTTTGCTGCTCGATAAAAAAAATCTCGTCGATAGTCTCATCATGTTTCGCCAGCGCACCCACGCTGCGGCTGATCAGCACGTCGCTTTTTTGCAGCCAGGCCAGAAGAGGCGTAGCATTAACAAAATCGCCGATTTTAGCTGTTTGAATGACCAGGTTTTTACCTGTCTCCTTGCGAAACAGCTTCCGGAGAAGCTTCACCGGAAAGAGTAAAATCAGCAGAAATACGTAACTCATGGGTTAAATATCCCTGTTGGAAAGCCAGCGGCTGCCCTGTAAAAATGAAAAAATCGCATCTGCGCTGATATCCTTCGTTTGCTGAGTCGGGCTGACCATCTGATGCTGGTTTTTGCCATAGCCCCCGATCAGGCCGGGATCGGTCGGACCAAAAAGTGTGATATTTGGACGATCCAGCGCCGCGGTTAAATGGCTTAAACCCGTATCCACGGAAACAACGGCGTTAGCGCCTGCCAGCTCTGCGGCAACCTGCGCCAGCGTGAGTTTGGGTAAAACCTCAACGTGGGGAAAGCCTGCTGCCAGACGCTCCGCACGCTGCCGTTCATGCTCAGCGCCCCACGGGAGTTTAATATGGATACCGGAGGGTTGCATTAGTTCAATCAGCCTTCGCCAGTGCGTTTCCGGCCAGTGCTTATCGTCACGCGTAGTTGCATGCAGGAAGACAAGATAAGGCTGAGCACAGGGATCTGTATTGCGCAAAAAGTGCTGTGCAATGGCATAGTCGCCCTGGGTTTCCGGTTTCGCATAGCCGAGGCTTTTTGCGAACAGCTCGCGGGTGCGTTCCACGGCGTGCTGCTGTTTTGCGATGTGGTGGCGGCGGTTATAGAACAGGCTCGCCAGCGGTTCGCGGGCGGTGTGCCAGTCCATGCCGTGCTTTACGCCGTGCGCCAGACGCGTGACCAGCGCGGCGCTTTTCACCAGCCCCTGGGCGTCGATGATTGCGTCGTAACGCTGCGCCTGCACCGTTTCACGGAAGGTTTTACGCTCGGCTTTGATCGGTGCGGAGAACCACGCTTTGCGCCAGCGGCGAATCGCGACCGGGATCACGCGGTCAACCGCTTCATGCCAGGTGGGGATCTGCGCGAAGCCTTCTTCCACCACCCAGTCAAAACGGATGCCGGGGATGGCCCGCATAGCGTCCGTCAGCGACGGCAGCGTATGCAGAACATCGCCCATTGAGGAGGTTTTAACGATCAATACCCGCATCCGTTATCCTTCTTCGCTCAACAGCAGTTCGTTGAGCTCTTCGAGAACGCGCTGCGGGGTAATATCGATCAGGCTCTGATGGTAGCCTTCTGCGGCATCGCCCTTGCGTACCTTGTGGTAGCCAGTGATCAGGCGGATGACGCGCGCTTTGTGCGACAAGGGCGGGGTGAAGTCCGGGCTGCTTGGGCCATACAGTGCGACCAGCGGACGGTCCAGCGCGGCGGCGACGTGCATCAGGCCAGAGTCATTGCTGACCACGGCCTTACAGGCGGCAATCAGGATAACCGCCTGTTCAAGCTGCGTTTCTCCTGCCAAATTACGGCACCAGGCCTGTTGTTCATTGCTCAGCGTGGCGAGTATTTCGTTGCCCGCCTCGTGGTCCTTCGCCGAGCCAAACAGCACAATCTGGTAGCCTTCGTCGATCAGCTGTTTCGCCAGCTCCGCATAGTGGTAGTGCGGCCAGCGTTTTGCCGGACCAAATTCCGCGCCGGGGCAGAAGCCAACCATCGGGCGTTCAGACGAAATGCCAAACGCGTTGCAGGTGTGGGATTTCTCCCCGTCGCTAACCTGAAGCTGCGGCCACAGCAGCGGCTGCGGCAGGTCTTTCGCGCTGCGCATCACGCCTTTGTCGTAGGCCAGCGCCACGTAGCGCTCCACCATCAGCGGCCAGGCCTCTTTATCCAGCACCCGTGCGTCGTTCAGCAGGCCGTAGCGCATTTCACCGCGCCAGCCGGTACGGTGCGGGATTCCCGCAAAGAAAGGCACCAGGGCGGATTTGAAGGAGTTTGGCAGCACGTACGCGCGATCGTAGCGCTTCTCGCGCAGGCTGTGGCCGAGCTTGCGGCGCTCGCCGATTTCCAGCGCCCCGTGGCCAAGCGGCATCGGGATCGCCTCGTTCACTTCCGGCATGCGCGATAGCAGCGGACGGCACCATGCAGGTGCCATCACGTCGATTATCGCCTGGGGATAACGCGCCTTGAGCGTGCGATAAAGACTTTGCGACATCATCATGTCGCCCACCCAGGACGGGCCGATCACCAGAATCTTCATACTTATGCGTCGCGGTTCAGCCAGGCCATGTATTCCGTTACGCCTTCGGCAACGGTCTTGAACGGCTTGTCGTAGCCTGCGGCGCGCAGGTTGGTCAGGTCAGCCTGCGTGAACGCCTGATAGCGGCCTTTCAGCTTGTCCGGGAACGGAATGTACTCGATGCTGCCTTTTTTGTGGTACGCCAGCGTCGCGTCAGCCACTGCCTGGAAGGATTCCGCGCGGCCTGTGCCCAGGTTGAAGATGCCGGACACGCCGTTTTCCCAGAACCACAGGTTCACGGCTGCCACGTCGCCCACGTAAACGAAGTCGCGCTTGAAGCCGTCGCTGCCTTCAAACAGCTTCGGGCTTTCGCCGTTATTCAGCTGGGTATTCAGGTGGAACGCCACGCTCGCCATGCTGCCTTTGTGGCCTTCGCGCGGTCCGTAGACGTTGAAGTAGCGGAAGCCGACGATCTGGGAGTTCGCTTCAGGCAGGATCTGACGCACGTACTCGTCGAAGAGGAACTTAGAGTAGCCGTAAACGTTCAGCGGCTGCTCATATTCGCGGGACTCGATGAAGTCCGAGGTACGACCGCCATAGGTTGCCGCCGAGGAGGCATACAGGAACGGAATTTCACGCTCCAGGCAGTAGTGCAGAAGCTCTTTGGAGTACTGATAGTTGTTGTCCATCATGTACTTGCCGTCCCACTCTGTGGTGGATGAGCACGCACCTTCGTGGAAGATGGCTTCGATCTCGCCGAACTCTTCACCTGCCATAATCTGGATAAGGAAGTCTTCTTTATCCATGTAGTCAGCGATGTTCAGATCCACCAGGTTAACGAACTTGGTGCCGTCTTTCAGGTTGTCCACCACCAGGATGTCGGTGATGCCTTTGTCATTGAGGGCCTTGATAATATTGCTGCCGATAAAGCCCGCGCCGCCAGTAACGATGATCATAACTGTAACCTTTGAAGTGTGGAGCCCGGGGCCAATCCCGGACGCTAATGTTCATATCATATCATTAGTATGGCGACCCTTCAGCCATTCACCGATATGCAGCAGGGTTACACGTGATTTATGCTGCAAAAACGAGAAGAGATACTGCGTCATCTCGTCATGAACTATAGGTTTGGGTAATATGTGCCGAAATTTGCCGAGTCTGGAGAATTGCAATGCGTGGTGATTTTTACAAACAGTTAAACAGCGACCTTGACACCGCACGTGCGGAAGGGTTGTTCAAGGAAGAGCGTATTATCACGTCTGCTCAGCAGGCGGACATCACCGTTGCCGACGGCAGCCATGTGATCAACTTTTGTGCGAACAACTATTTAGGTCTTGCGAATCACCCTGAGCTGATTGCCGCGGCGAAAAACGGCATGGACACCCACGGTTTCGGCATGGCCTCCGTACGCTTTATCTGCGGTACGCAGGACAGCCACAAGCAGCTTGAGCAAAAGCTGGCGAGCTTCCTCGGAATGGAAGACGCGATTCTGTATTCCTCCTGCTTCGACGCCAACGGCGGTCTGTTTGAGACCCTGCTCGGCGCAGAAGATGCGATTATCTCCGACGCCCTGAACCACGCCTCCATCATCGACGGCGTACGTCTGTGCAAAGCGAAGCGCTTCCGCTACGCCAACAACGACATGGTCGAGCTGGAAGCGCGCCTGAAAGAGGCCCGTGAAGCGGGGGCTCGTCATGTGCTGATCGCCACCGACGGCGTGTTCTCTATGGACGGCGTGATCGCCAACCTGAAGGGCGTGTGCGACCTGGCGGATAAATACGACGCGCTGGTAATGGTCGATGACTCTCACGCGGTCGGCTTTGTCGGCGAAAACGGCCGTGGTTCCCACGAATACTGCGACGTGATGGGCCGCGTGGACATCATCACCGGCACGCTGGGCAAAGCGCTCGGCGGCGCGTCCGGCGGTTACACGGCTGCGCGCAAAGAGGTGGTTGAGTGGCTGCGCCAGCGCTCTCGACCGTACCTGTTCTCCAACTCTCTTGCGCCAGCGATTGTGGCCGCCTCCATCAAAGTGCTGGAGATGGTGGAGTCCGGTGCCGAACTGCGCGACCGCCTGTGGTCCAACGCCCGTCTGTTCCGTGAAAAAATGAGCGCCGCAGGGTTTACCCTGGCCGGTGCCGATCACGCCATTATCCCGGTGATGCTGGGTGATGCGGTCGTCGCGCAGAAGTTTGCCCGCGAGTTGCAGAAAGAGGGGATTTACGTCACCGGGTTCTTCTTCCCGGTGGTGCCAAAAGGTCAGGCGCGTATCCGCACCCAGATGTCCGCGGCGCATACGCCTGAACAAATTGAACGTGCGGTGGAAGCCTTTACCCGCATCGGTAAACAGCTGGGCGTAATTGCCTGAGGACGTGTGATGAAAGCGTTATCCAAACTGAAAGCGGAAGAAGGGATTTGGATGACCGACGTGCCGGAGCCGGAAGTCGGTCATAACGATCTGCTGATCAAAATTCGTAAAACCGCCATCTGCGGTACTGACGTTCACATCTACAACTGGGACCAGTGGTCGCAGAAAACCATTCCTGTCCCGATGGTTGTCGGCCACGAATATGTGGGTGAAGTGGTCGGCATCGGCCAGGAAGTAAAAGGCTTCAAGATTGGCGATCGCGTTTCCGGCGAAGGCCATATTACCTGCGGCCACTGCCGTAACTGCCGCGGTGGACGTACGCACCTGTGCCGTAACACCGTCGGCGTGGGCGTTAACCGTCCGGGCTGCTTCGCGGAATACCTGGTGATTCCGGCCTTTAACGCGTTCAAAATCCCGGACAATATTTCTGACGATCTGGCCTCCATCTTCGACCCGTTCGGCAACGCTGTGCACACCGCTCTCTCCTTCGACCTGGTGGGCGAAGACGTGCTGGTCTCCGGCGCGGGCCCAATCGGCATCATGGCGGCAGCCGTGGCGAAGCACGTGGGCGCGCGCAACGTGGTCATCACCGACGTGAACGAATACCGTCTGTCGCTGGCGCGTAAAATGGGCGTGACCCGCGCGGTGGATGTCTCTAAAGAGAGCCTGACCGACGTGATGGAAGAGCTGGGCATGACCGAAGGCTTTGACGTGGGTCTGGAGATGTCCGGCGCGCCACCGGCGTTTCGCACCATGCTGGACACCATGAACCACGGTGGGCGTATTGCGATGCTGGGTATTCCGCCGTCAGATATGTCCATCGACTGGAACAAAGTCATCTTCAAGGGGCTGTTCATCAAGGGCATCTATGGCCGCGAGATGTTCGAAACCTGGTACAAGATGGCGGCGCTAATCCAGTCCGGTCTGGATCTGTCACCGATTATTACGCACCGTTTCTCCATCGACGAATTCCAGCAGGGCTTTGACGCGATGCGTTCCGGCCAGTCAGGAAAAGTGATCCTGAGCTGGGATAAATAATCAAAAAGGGGCCAGCGGCCCCTTTTTTACTGATTCTTTTTCTCTTCGTCCGTCAGGTAACGCACCTTGCGGGTGTAGTCCTGCCCTTTGAATAACAGCTTATTATCTGGCGATTCAAGATACTTCTGCCATTCGGAAAGTGGGAAACCACCGTGCGCGCCAATCACCTCTTTCGGCACAACAGCTTCCTGTCCGCCGATCTTCTTGGACACCGGCCAGTTCATCCAGTCGCCCAGATTAACCGTTTTTAAATCCAGCATGTCCAGCAGCGCGGCGAGCGGCAGCTGATCGGTTGGCGGCTGCGTGTCGTCCATCAGTTCCCAGGTATCCTGGAACAGCGTCAGCCACAGCGGGCAGATACGGCGCCAGGTCTTTTTGGTGGCCGCAAGAAACGCGCCGTTAACGTGATCGACCAGATACGGGCGCACCGTCTCTTTGTAATACGCCGGCACTTTCTCCACTGGCGCACCGTCCAGCTTGGCAATCATTTTGCCCTGACGGAAGCTGGAGTAGATGTGCATATCGGCCATGTTAATTTCCGGCATTTTCAGCAGGTTGAGATCGGAATCGATCATCAATACGCCTTCACCGCGCGCCTGTAGCGGGGCGTTCAGCTTCACCAGACGGCTGAGGTAGATCTGCTTATAGCGGTAACTTTCCTCGCGTACCGGAAGGGTAAGCGTGACGACGCGGGTCTTTGGCGGGAGTTCGCCGAAAGCGGATTCAGGCTGATCGCTGACGATAACAATTTCGCTGACGTCGGTGGCATAACGTTCTGCAAATGTCGCTGACAACAACGCTTCTTCAACGAAATCCGCGCCCGTACACGGGATCACGATGGAGTCCACCGCAACGAGATCGCGCGTAACCGGAAGGGAAGCGTACGGAATGTTATGTCGCCCGGTGATGTGGCGGTAGCGAGCATTCAGGAATTTAAACATGTTGTTCTCGTTTGGTTATTGCGCGCCAAGAACGGCCTCGACACCGTTAACATAGCTTTCAATGGCATACACGTTGCAGACATTCTGATGCGCAGCCGCGGCGAGCCGGGCGCGCAGATCGGGATCCTGCCAGATATTATCCAGATGTTGAGCAAGTTTCGATACATCGCTCCACGGGAAAAGCAGCCCGGTCGCCTCGTGGTCGATCAATTCTGCCGTGCCGGTCACCTTTGAACCAATGACGGGGATGTTCAGCAGCATCGCTTCCAGCACGACGCGGGGCAGGCCTTCGCTCTGCGAGGCCAGAATAAACGCATCGAAGGTAGCGAGGTAGTCAAAAGGCGTGTTCTGGAAACCGGTAAAAATCACGTGCCCGGCAATACCCAGCGCCTCAGCCTGTGCCGCCAGCGCGCCGCGTTCAGCCCCTTCACCGACCAGCACCATCTTCCATTTTGCCTGCGGATGCTGCTGGTTGAACTGCGCCAGCGCCGCCAGCGTATGGTGGTTAGCCTTGCGGGGGATCAGCGATCCAATGCTGCCGAACACAAAGGTGTCGTCATCAATGTTCAGACGATGACGCATGGCGCGTCGGTCGGGCAAAGGCTGGTGGATGTCGATGGCATTGTTGACCGTTGTACACAGCTCGGGCCGGACGCCATGCTGAAGTAACACGCGCTCGACGCCGTGCGAAACGGCGATGATTTTTGTGGCATGGGCATTCACCAGCTTTACCAGCGGCGGCGACAGCACCGGTTCAATCCGGCAGTGCTGAATTATCCGCGCATGCAGCTTCGCGCCCGCCAGGTAACCCTCTTCGTTAGAGCCTGGCTGGTTGTTCATGTACAGCGTATCGAAACCGCCTTCCCGGAAAATCGTCTCGATCTTGCGGACGTTGGGGCGAATGCGCCAGAGGGTATCAACATGGCGCGTAAGCGCCTTCCGGGCGCTGCGGGAGAAAAACAGCAGGCTGCGGCCCAGCTCTTTTGCGATTTTCGCCCATGCGGGCTGTTTATGCTGGGGAATGACAATTAAGGGAATGCCAATGCCGTTCAGCACCTGACCGATGGTTTGCCCTTCGGCTCGACTGTAGTCGCTGTAAAAACAACAGGTAATATCGAACTTCTCGCGGTTAATGCGCTTCAGAAGTTCGAGCATGCTGTTGGTGCCTCCTCCCCACTCTTTACCGGTATCGAGGAGCAGAATTTTGTGTCGTTGCGGCATTGTTCTACCTTAATCGCCTGTCACTGGGAGTGGTTCGCTGAGACTTTCTTACCCCATCCCTGCCACTGGTGCTGGAAGTATTGCACCAGCGTACTCTGACTCACACTTTCGCTGATTACCGTGAAGAAGCGGGTTGCATGCACCGGTTCAGGCGGTTGTTTCAGCGTGCAATTCTTCACGCCGCGGAACGGATTGCGCGGCTGCGTTGCCGGAGGTTGAGCGCTACCCGGACGAGACGTGTCTACCTGCGGTTCATTGAGCAGATCGCTCGGGCGTACCAGCGTGATGTCGGCAGGCAGGGAGGGCAACATCTGCTGTAGAACGCGCACCGTTGAAGGATGCGGGTGCCCAATGGCAATAGCCGAACCGTTACGGCGCGCCAGCGCTACCGCGCGGTTAAACTGCACGCGGATATCCGCTTCATTCTGGGAGTCGTCCAGGAAGACTTTACGCTTAATGACCTTTACACCCGTCCCCTGAGCGGCCCGCATTGCCTGGCTGTTGCCGATGGTCATGCTGTCGAGGAAGTAGAGATTGTAACGCTCCAGCGCCTGCATCACTTTCAGCATTCCGTACAGGCTGGAGGTCATCGCGCTGCCCATATGGTTGTTCAGGCCTACGGCATACGGAACTTTGTTGTAGGCGTCACGGATGATGCGCTCGATCTCATCGCTGCTCATATCCGGGCGCAGGGTATCTTTTTCCAGCGGCTGCTTGCTGAGCGGGGCCATTGGCAGATGAATAAGCACCTGATGACCGCTGTTGTGGGCTTTGGTAGCCATCTCGTGCGCGTGTGGCGCATTGGGCAGGACGGCGACGGAGATGGCTGACGGCATCGCCAGCACCTGATTTTCATAATGCGGACGATAACCGAAGTCATCAATCACAATCGCGAGTTTGCCTGCATAAGCTGGTGCTGCCAGCGCCAGCGCGCTGACGACGGCGAGAATCATTCGACGAAACTGAAGCAAAACTTATCTTCCCAACCACGGCTGTGGATTGACCGCCTGACCCTGACGACGAATTTCGAAATAGAGTGACGGGCGGCCCTGACCGCCACTGCTGCCCACAAGGGCGATGGGTTGGCCGGCGCGCACCTGCGTGCCGACGCTGACCAGCGCGCTCTGGTTGTAGCCGTAAAGACTCATGTCGCCTTTACCGTGCTCGACCACCACCACAAGCCCGTAACCCTGCAGCCAGTCGGCCAGAATCACGCGGCCATCGGCGATGGCTTTCACTTCGCTACCTTCAGACGCACCGATAACGATCCCTTTCCAACGTAGCTCACCCTGCAGTTGTTCGCCATAGCGATGCAAAATAGAACCGCGAACGGGCCAGTATGCCTGACCGCGAGGGGAGCCCAGGCCACCGGTACGCGACATCAGAGAACGTTCGCTCTCGCTTGGCTTGTAGGTGGTTCCTTTGCGGGAGGCTTCCTGCTGCTTGTCGCGAACCGCCTGTGCCTCGCGCGCCTCTTTTTCGGCGCGCGCTTTCGCCGCCGCTTCCGCACGGGCGATGCTGTTACGCAGTTTGGATTCGTTGGCGCGCATTTCGCTCAGCTGGCTTTGTCCTGCCTGAATGGAGGACTCAAGACCGGACAGGGTTTTCTTGCGCTCGTTACGGGCCTGCTCAAGTTTCGCCTGCTGCGCTTTTTGTTCGTAGAGCAACGTCTGTTGCTGGCTCTGCTTCTCTTCCAGCTCCGCTTTTTGGGTGGAGACCTCTTCGCGCGTCTGCTTCAGCTGCGCGATAGTCTCCTGACGCGCCTGGTTGAGATAGCCGAAGTAGGCCTGCAGGCGCTGGCCGCGTTGGCTCTCTTCGCCGCTGAGGATCAGCTGGAGTCCGGTATGTTCACCCTGGCGGAATGCAGCATCCAGCTGTGCCGCGAGGTTGCGCTCCTGCGCATCACGCTGGCGCTCCAGTTTGGCAATCGACGCGTTCATCTCGTCGATCTGTTTGTTCAACTCGGCGAGGGTGTTTTGCGTTTCACGGAGTTTACGTGCGGCAGCGGAGATGGCCTCTTCCTGCTGCTTAAGCTGGGCGAGCAGGGCGGAGCGCTGCTGTTGCTGCTGGCGTACCGCACGCTCTTTGGCGGCGATATCGGCCTGAATGGATTTCAGCTGGTCGCGGTCATCCGCGTGGGCGGATGCGGCGCACAGCAATACGCCAGCGCTGAGTGCGCTGGCGCAAAGCAGAGGTCTGACTGATAACCTAAGCGGCTTCACGACCCATGTGATTGAAAAAATCGCCTTTCCCCTCATGGGGAGCGATTATTCCACGATGAACAGCGGCTTACCAGTCATCTCTTCAGGGATCGGCATGCCCATCAGCGACAACATGGTTGGCGCGATGTCGGAAAGCTTGCCGCCTTCCACTGCTTTCAGTGATTTATCACCTACATAAATCAGCGGAACAGGCAGGTTGGTATGGGCGGTGTGCGCCTGGCCGGTTGCCGGGTCGCGCATCTGCTCGGCGTTACCGTGGTCAGCGGTGATCAGCAGCTGGCCACCAACGGACTCAACCACTTTCGCAACCTGCTCAACGCAGTGGTCCAGCGCTTCAACCGCTTTCACCGCCGCTTCCATCACGCCGGTATGGCCGACCATGTCGCCGTTCGGATAGTTACAGATGATAGTGTCGTACTTGCCGCTTTCGATCGCGGCCACCAGTTTTTCGGTCAGTTCGGCAGAGCTCATCTCTGGCTGCAGATCGTAAGTGGCGACTTTCGGCGAGTTGATCAGAATGCGCTCTTCGCCTTTAAACGGCTCTTCAACGCCGCCGTTAAAGAAGAAGGTCACGTGCGCATACTTCTCAGTTTCGGAGATACGCAGCTGGGTTTTGTCGTTCTTCGCCATCCACTCGCCGAAAGTATTTTCCAGCGAGGCAGGTGGGTAAGCGCAAGGCGCGTTGATATCTGCCGCATATTCGGTCAGCTGGATGAAGTTGATGTTCACCACTTTCTTACGGGCAAAGCCGTCGAAATCGCTGTTGACGAACGCACGGGTGATTTCGCGCGCGCGGTCAGCGCGGAAGTTCATGAAGATCAGCGCGTCGCCATCTTCCATCGCGGCATCGGCCTGGCCTTCAGCGCGGATCACGCTCGCTTTCACGAATTCATCGTTTTCATCACGCGCGTATGCGGCTTCCAGGGCTTCAACGGCGGTCGCGAACTGGAACTCACCTTTTGCCAGGGTCATCAGGTCATAGGCCTGTTCAACGCGATCCCAGCGGTTGTCACGGTCCATAGCGTAGTAACGGCCAATGATGGAGGCTACGCGGCCTTTGCCCAGCGCGGCGAATTTGTTTTCGAAAGCTTTCAGGGAGCCTTCTGCGCTGCGCGGTGGCGTATCGCGACCGTCCAGGAAGGCGTGCAGGTAGATTTTTTCCGCACCGCGTTCAGCGGCCAGCTCAACCATCGCCATGATGTGATCTTCGTGGCTGTGCACGCCGCCCGCGGAGAGCAGACCCATAATGTGCACCGCTTTACCTGCCGCAACGGCTTTATCTACCGCACCGCAGAGAACCGTGTTCGCGAAGAAGGTGCGTTCTTTGATTTCGACGTCCAGACGGGTCAGGTCCTGATACACGATACGGCCTGCGCCCAGGTTAACGTGACCGACTTCGGAGTTGCCCATCTGGCGATCCGGCAGGCCGACTTCCAGACCGGATGCATCAATCAGGGTATGCGGACGTTTTGCCCACAGCGCATCCATTACCGGGGTTTTTGCGTTGAAAATAGCGTTATCCTGGCTGTCTTCGCGGTAGCCATAGCCATCCAGAATCACCAGTACCATAGGTTTTTTAGAAACCGACATTGCAACAACCTCATGCTCAAGAGTCAAAATTTGCGTAATTTTACTACAGCTGAATCGATCAAATAGCCGCAGAAGATCAAAGAAAGCGCGGGGGCAAGATGCTGACCGGACCATTTTGAGGCATTTTTTTAGGTGGCATGCCGCAGAAAATGGATTAGGTTATGGTCGCTGGCTGTATTTGCCAGAACGCACAGGTATACTCCTGTCTTGGTTTTTTTATCACTTAGTCGGGAGTAGTTACCCTCCATGCAAGAAATTATGCAATTCGTTAGCCGCCATCCGGTTCTGAGCATCGCGTGGATTGGCCTGCTGGCTGCTGTACTGTTCACCACATTTAAGAGCCTGACGTCTAAGATTAAGGTTATCACCCGTGGTGAAGCGACGCGTCTGATTAACAAAGAAGACGCCGTTGTTGTCGATCTGCGTCAGCGTGACGATTTCCGTAAAGGTCACATTGCCGGCGCAATCAACCTGTTGCCAGCTGAAATCAAAGCGAACAACGTGGGTGAGCTTGAGAAACACAAAGCTCAGCCCATTATTGTTGTGGATGCGACTGGTATGCAGGCGCAGGAATCTGCCAGCGCGCTTTATAAAGCGGGCTTCGAAAACGTAACGGTACTGAAAGAAGGTATTTCCGGCTGGAGCGGGGAAAATCTTCCTTTGGTTCGCGGTAAATAAGGAGTTCAGTCATGGCCAATATTGAGATCTACACCAAAGCGACGTGCCCGTTCTGCCATCGTGCGAAAGCGCTGCTGAGCAGCAAAGGCGTAACGTTCCAGGAATTGCCTATCGACGGTGACGCGATCAAACGCGAAGAGATGATCCAACGTAGTGGTCGTACGACGGTTCCGCAGATTTTTATTGATGCGCAGCACATTGGCGGCTGTGATGACTTGTATGCGCTCGACGCCCGTGGTGGACTCGATCCGCTGCTGAGCTAAGAGACTTTAGGACAATTAAAAAGGGTATTTCCATGTCAGAACAAAACAACACCGAAATGACTTTCCAGATCCAGCGTATCTACACCAAGGATGTCTCTTTCGAAGCGCCAAATGCGCCGCACGTTTTCCAGAAAGATTGGCAGCCAGAGGTTAAACTTGATCTGGATACCGCATCCACCCAGCTGGCGGATGACGTGTATGAAGTCGTACTGCGTGTGACCGTGACCGCCTCTCTGGGCGAAGAAACTGCATTCCTGTGTGAAGTACAGCAGGGCGGTATCTTCTCCATCGGCGGCATCGAAGGCAACCAGATGGCGCATTGCCTGGGTGCATACTGCCCGAACATCCTGTTCCCGTATGCCCGTGAATGTATCACCAGCCTGGTTTCTCGCGGTACATTCCCGCAACTGAACCTTGCGCCAGTGAACTTTGATGCGCTGTTCATGAACTATCTGCAGCAGCAGGCTGGCGAAGGTGCCGAACAACATCAGGATGCCTGATGAGCACTGTTAATGCGTCAATGACTGTGATCGGTGCCGGCTCATACGGCACCGCTCTTGCCATCACGCTGGCAAGAAATGGTCACGATGTGGTCCTGTGGGGCCACGATCCAAAACATATCGCCACGCTGCAGCGCGACCGTTGCAATGTGGCGTTTCTCCCAGACGTTCCGTTCCCTGACTCTCTGCACCTGGAAAGCGATCTGGCGACCGCGCTGGCGGCCAGCCGCAACATTCTGATTGTGGTGCCGAGCCATGTCTTTGGCGACGTGCTGCATCAGATTAAGCCGCTGATGCGCCCGGATGCGCGTATTGTCTGGGCAACCAAAGGGCTGGAAGCGGAGACCGGACGCCTGCTGCAGGACGTTGCCCGCGAAGCGCTGGGTGATGAGATCCCGCTTGCGGTCATCTCCGGCCCGACCTTTGCCAAAGAGCTGGCTGCGGGCCTGCCGACGGCGATCTCGCTGGCATCCACTGACCAGGCCTTCTCCGACGATCTCCAGCAGCTGCTGCACTGCGGCAAGAGCTTCCGCGTCTACAGCAACCCCGATTTTATCGGCGTGCAACTGGGCGGCGCGGTGAAGAACGTGATTGCGATTGGCGCCGGGATGTCAGACGGCATTGGTTTTGGTGCCAACGCGCGTACGGCGTTGATTACCCGCGGCTTAACCGAAATGTCCCGTCTGGGCGAAGCGCTGGGCGCCGATCCGGCCACCTTTATGGGAATGGCGGGTCTGGGCGACCTGGTGCTGACCTGTACCGACAACCAGTCTCGTAACCGCCGCTTTGGCATGATGCTCGGACAGGGCAGCGATGTAAAAAGCGCGCAGGAGAAGATTGGACAGGTGGTGGAAGGCTACCGCAATACCAAAGAAGTTCGCGAGTTGGCGCACCGGTTTGGTGTCGAAATGCCAATAACCGAGGAAATTTATCAGGTATTGTATTGCGGAAAAAATGCGCGCGAGGCAGCATTGACCTTATTAGGTCGTGCGCGCAAGGACGAGCGCAGCAGTAACTAGTCGGAACCGTTGTCACCTGAATGACCCAGCCAGCGCAGAACTGGCTGGTCATTATACTATCGTCTGGAGTTAGCAATGCCGTGTGAAGAACTGGATATCGTCTGGAATAATATTAAAGCCGAAGCCCGGGCGCTGGCCGACTGTGAGCCAATGCTGGCCAGTTTTTACCACGCGACGTTACTCAAGCACGAAAATCTCGGCAGCGCGCTGAGCTACATGCTCGCCAATAAGCTGGCTTCCTCCATCATGCCGGCTATCGCCATCCGTGAAGTGGTGGAAGAGGCTTACGCCGCTGACCCGGAAATGATCGCCTCTGCCGCCTGCGATATCCAGGCCGTGCGCACCCGTGACCCGGCGGTCGATAAATACTCCACGCCGCTGCTGTACCTGAAAGGCTTCCACGCCCTGCAGGCTTACCGCATCGGCCACTGGTTATGGAATGAAGGCCGCCGCGCGCTGGCGATCTTCCTGCAAAACCAGGTCTCCGTGACGTTCCAGGTCGATATTCACCCGGCGGCGAAGATTGGCCGCGGGATCATGCTCGACCACGCCACCGGCATTGTGGTGGGTGAAACGGCGGTGATTGAAGATGATGTCTCGATCCTGCAGTCGGTTACTCTGGGCGGTACCGGTAAAACCAGCGGCGATCGCCACCCGAAAATTCGTGAAGGGGTGATGATTGGCGCGGGCGCTAAAATTCTCGGCAATATTGAAGTCGGGCGCGGTGCGAAGATTGGCGCCGGGTCGGTTGTGCTCCAGCCCGTGCCGCCGCACACCACTGCCGCTGGCGTACCGGCGCGCATCGTCGGTAAGCCTGACAGCGATAAGCCGTCGATGGATATGGATCAGCACTTCAACGGCATTCACCATACCTTCGAGTATGGTGACGGCATTTAACTTCTTAAAATGGCGCCGGGATAACCTAGCTGGCGCCAGGCTTCATACACTACCACCGACACCGCGTTCGACAGGTTCATGCTGCGGCTGTCCGGCATCATCGGAATACGGATTTTTTGCTCAGCGGGCAGAGCATCCAGAATCGTAGCCGGCAGGCCGCGGGTTTCCGGGCCAAACATCAGATAGTCACCTTCCTGATAGCTCACGGCGCTGTGCGCTGGTGTGCCTTTGGTGGTCAGGGCGAACATGCGCTGCGGCTTCTCCGCTTCCAGAAACGCGGCGTAATCGTGATGGCGAACCACGGCGGTAAATTCATGGTAATCCAGCCCCGCGCGGCGCAGGCGCTTGTCGTCCCACGTAAAGCCCATCGGCTCGATGATGTGCAGGCGAAAACCGGTGTTGGCACACAGGCGGATGATATTGCCGGTATTTGGCGGAATTTCTGGTTCGAATAAAACGATGTTAAGCATGCTGCCCCCTTAATTGCGGGGGCAGAATAGCAGAAAAGAGAGGAACTACGCGACGCCGGGTTCCTGCGAGCGGCTATACAGCATTTTGTAGACGGTTGCTGCCGCGGCCACCAGGGCGGGCACGCTGAGGATCATTAAAATACTGTCTGCCTGCCACTGCATAGAAAGAAGCTGGGCGCTGGTCATGGTGCCCGCCACCCCGCCAAAGCGGCCAATCCCCTGCATCCAGGCGATGCCCGTCGCGCGGCACTCGGTAGGGTAAAAGGTGGCCGCGAGGGTTTGCATGCCCGACTGCGCGCCGTTCATGGCGATCCCCATCAGGAAAATCAGCCCGCCAAACAGGGCGATATGGTTATGCTCAAGGCCGAGTAACAGGATCAATCCCATTGTCAGGACAAATCCCCCTGCGACCACCTTGTGCGCCTCCCAGCGGTCCATCATCCAGCCCGCGAGCAGAATGCCTGCGGTACCCCCGAACGTGAACAGCGAGGTGAGCCAGGCGGATTCCGCCAGCGCATAACCCATCCCCTGCATCAGCGTTGGCATCCAGCTCAGCAGGACGTAGTAAATGACCAGCCCCATAAAATAGGTCACCCACAGCATCAGGGTGCCGGGCAGCCAGGGCATGGAAAACAGCTGCCCCACGCTCCCTTCTTTAGACGCGACTTTCTCCTCCGCCAGGAAAAAGCCCGTGACGCTCTCCAGCGTGCTGCGGCTGAACCGGCTGGCGATGCGGCGGACCTGCATAACGTCTTTCCCGCGCTGCACCAGAAACTTCACCGATTCCGGCAACAGCAGCGCCAGCAGCAGCGTTAAAATCAGCGGAGCAATCGCGCCGGTCAGCAGCACGCTTCGCCAGCCGTGATGGGGGATAAGCCAGGAAGAGATCGCACCGCCGCCTGCCGCACCCAGAGGGAAGCCGCAGTACATGGTATTAATCGCCATGGCGCGACAGCGCTGGGGGGCAAATTCGGAGATCAGCGTGATGGCGTTAGGCATTGCGGCGCCGAGCCCCAGGCCCGTCAAAAAGCGCCACAGCGTCAGGGTATTCAGGCTTTGTGCCCAGGCCGTGCCCAGGCTCGCCAGGCCGAAGAACAGGCACGAGAAGACCAGCACGCGCTTGCGTCCCATCCGGTCCGACACCGGGCCTGCAATCAGCGCGCCCAGCGACAGCCCCAGCAGCGCCGCGCTCAGCACCGGCCCCAGATCCTGTTTGTGTATCCCCCATTCTGCCGACAGCGTAGGCGCGATGTAGCCCATCGCTGCGGTATCAAAACCGTCGATCGCCAGAACCAGAAAGCCCAGCACGATAAGAAGCCAGTGAAACCCTGAAAAGGGACTCTCGTCGATAACCCGCTGAATATCCACCTTACCTGAATACGTCATACGCTCCCCTCCGATGTGATGTTGTTTTTGTGTTCTTGTATTTGCTTGTCTATACAATTGCGGGCGGGTGGGGTATGTCAAATTTTCTTATCCAGAATGTTACATGGGTGTTATTTTCGACAAAAAAAGCGCCCGAGGGGAGTCGGGCGCATGAGAAAAAATAGTAACGGATGAAAATCAGGCCGCGTTTCCCTGCGAAAGAGGGGCCAGCGCCGCAGGCAGCTTACTCAGCTCCTGCACCAGCGAATCCTTGCTGATCTCACTAATCGACTTCGCGCCGGTCAGCGTCATCGCCACCTTCATCTCTTTTTCGATCAGGTTGAGCAGATTCGCCACGCCGGCCTGGCCGCTGGTGGCCAGCGCATACAGGTACGCGCGGCCCAGCAGCACGCTGTCTGCGCCCAGGGCAATCATGCGCACCACGTCCAGCCCGTTGCGGATGCCGCTGTCGGCCAAAATCGCGATATCGCCTTTCACCGCATCGGCAATGGCCGGCAGCGCGCGGGCAGAAGAGAGCACGCCGTCGAGCTGGCGTCCGCCGTGGTTAGAGACCACGATCCCGTCCGCGCCGAAGCGCACCGCGTCGCGGGCATCTTCCGCATCGAGGATCCCTTTGATCACCATTGGGCCGTCCCAGAATTCGCGGATCCACTCCAGGTCTTTCCAGGAGATCGACGGATCGAAGTTGTTTGCCAGCCAGCCGATGTAATCCTCCAGCCCGGTCGGTTTACCAAGGTACGCCGAGATATTGCCCAGATCGTGCGGACGTCCGTTAAGACCGACGTCCCACGCCCACTGCGGGTGGGTAACCGCCTGCCAGTAGCGGCGGAGCGCAGCATTTGGGCCGCTCATGCCGGAGTGGGCATCACGATAGCGCGCGCCGGGCGTCGGCATATCGACGGTAAAGACCAGCGTGGAGCAGCCTGCCGCTTTGGCACGCTCAAGGGCGTTACGCATAAAGCCGCGATCGCGCAGGACGTAAAGCTGGAACCACATCGGGCGCTTGATGGTCGGGGCGACCTCTTCAATCGGGCAGACTGAGACGGTGGAAAGGGTAAACGGAATGCCTTTGGCATCCGCCGCGGCAGCAGCCTGCACTTCGCCACGGCGGGCGTACATGCCGCATAAGCCTACAGGCGCGAGCGCCACGGGCATGGAGAGCGTTTCGTTAAACAGCTTCGTCTCCAGGCTCAGGTCAGACATATTCTTCAGCACGCGCTGGCGCAGAGCCACCTCCGAGAGATCTTCCACGTTGCGGCGCAGGGTATATTCGGCATAGGCCCCGCCGTCGATGTAGTGGAACAAGAACGGGGGCAAAATGCGCTGCGCCGCGGCGCGATAGTCACTGGCTGCTGAAATAATCATGCTTTGTTCTCCCTGGAAATATCACTGTCGCCAGGCAGACGGGTAATACGCGCCTGTCGGGCCTGGTCTTCATCGAATCGTTTAATGGTGGTGTGTACGAAGCCGAGATGCGCCATCATTGCTTTGCGCGCGGCCTCGGCATCACCGGCCAGAATGGCGTTGAGCACGGCTTCATGCTGTTCGGTCAACTGAGCAAAGACCGGCGGAACCAGATACATGCGCTGGCGGCTCTGCTTGACGGAGGATTGCAGCAGATCGAAGAACCCGCGCATGGTCTGGAGCAGAACCACGTTATGCGATGCCTCGGCAATCGCCAGGTGAAAACGGACGTCTGCCTGGGAGGCGATATCCGGGTCGCTGCTTTGCGTGGCCTCAAAGCAGGCTTTGAGCTTCTCTTTGTCGGCCTCGGTTGCCCGCATCGCCGCGTGCCAGGCGGTACTGGTTTCGATGGCGTGACGCGCTTCAAGGATGTCGAAACTGTAGTCCGGGTCGTTTTCCATCAGCGTCTTCAGCGGCTGCACGATGTTTTGCTCGGACCAGTCGTCATGCTGCCAGCGCACAAAGGTGCCACCGCCGCGACGGCTCACCAGCACCCCTTCGCTGACCAGCGTGGCCAGCGCCTCGCGCAGTGAGTTACGCGATACGCCAAGCTGGGCTGCAAGCTGGCGCTCGGCGGGCAACTTCATGCCCGCTTCCAGCTGTTGTTCTTCAATCAGCGCCCGCACGCGAGAGGCAATCTCGTCGGACAGGCGTCTGGGCATCACTATCATGGGATCATCCAGGTTAAGACATAGGCCTGCAGGGTGGTGATCACGCCCACCATGCAGGTAAATATCAGACTGTGTTTCACGGTAAAGCGGAACAGATCCGACTCTTTACCGACGAGTCCCACCGCCGCACAGGCAATGGCGATGGATTGTGGAGAGATCATTTTGCCGGTCACGCCGCCGGTGGTATTCGCGGCTACCAGCAGGATGTCCGACACGCCAATCTGCTGGGCCGCCGTTGCCTGCAGGGCAGCAAACAGGGCGTTAGACGAGGTATCTGAACCCGTCAGGAACACCCCCAGCCAGCCGAGGAACGGCGAGAAGAAGGTGAACGCGTGTCCGGTGTGGGCCAGCGCTAACGCCAGCGTCGACGACAGGCCGGAGTAGTTCGAGATAAACGCGAACGCCAGCACCATGCCGATGGAGTAGATCGGCAGCATCAGCTCTTTAATGGTCGCCGCAAAGGTCTGTACCGCGGCGGCTGGTTTCATGCGCAGCCATACAACGGAAAGGAGTGCCGCAAACAGGATGGCGGTACCGGTGGCGGAGAACCAGTCGAATTTATAGACCGCGGCATACGGCGTGGCGGCATGCACCACCGGCGGCATACGGGCGACCATCTTGTCGAGGAACGGCACGGAGATGTTAATCACCATGTCGTACAGCGCGCCGCCGGGAGCGAACAGCGCTTTAAACGGCGGAATGCTCCACAGCGTTACCGTTGCGGTCAGGAACAGGAACGGTGACCAGGCGCGAACGATCTGTCCTGCGGTATAGCCTGTGCGGGCGAGGGTCTGATCCACATGCGACGCGCCCATGTCGGCAAAGCGGAAGATGCGCACCGGCTGCCAGCGTTTCAGGAATAACGTCAGACAGACCAGCGACACCAGCGAAGAGATAATGTCCGGCAGTTCCGGTCCGAGGAAGTTCGAGCTGAGGTACTGGGCAATGGCGAACGAACCTCCCGCCACCATCACCGCGGGCCAGGTTTCCTTCACGCCGCGCCAGCCGTCCATAATCGCCATGATCCAGAACAGCACGATAATGGTCAGGAACGGCAGCTGACGGCCTACCATCTGGCCAATCTCGAAGCTGTCCAGCCCGGTCACCTGCCCGGCCACCAGAATCGGGATCCCCATCGCGCCAAAGGCCACCGGGGCGGTGTTCACAATCAGGCACAGGCCAGCAGCATACAGCGGGTTAAAGCCCAGGCCGACCAGCAGCGCGGCGGTAATCGCCACCGGCGCGCCAAAGCCTGCCGCACCTTCCAGAAACGCCCCGAAGGAGAAGCCGACAATCAGCATCTGCAGGCGCTGGTCCGGCGTGATGGAGAGAATCGACGAGCGGATAATGTCGAACTGCCCGGTTTTCACCGAGATTTTATAGACAAAGACCGCCGCGATGATGATCCACGCAATCGGCCACAGGCCGTAGAAGAAACCGTAGACGACGGAGGCCAGCGCGCGATCGACCGGCATTTTATAGAAGAACAGCGCCACCAGCAGGGCGATGGCAACGGTGTACGTCGCGGCGAGGTAGCCCTTCAGCTTGAGCTTAATCAGCGCAAAGAAGAAGAACAGGATCGGAAGCGATGCGATCAGGCTCGACAGCCAGATATTTCCGGCCGGGTCGTAGTTTTGTTGCCAGAGGCTCATGCAGGTCTCCTGGGGACCAGACAGCCTGCGCTGCGGGTGAGTCTCCGCTCATCTCAGCATCACAAACTGTGTAAAAGTGGTCCTGCCAATATTGTGTTGTAGGGTTGATGACAATGAATGGTTAACCAGATGTTATGAGCTAGCAATGGTTTTGTGAGCGGAAATAATGGAATTGTGAACCAGGGAAGAAAGTAAAGGGGGATTGGTTGGGCCAATTTGAAGCGGGAGTGTGGCTGAGGCACCCCTCACCCTAACCCTCTCCCCAAAGGGGTGAGGGGACTGAACTGTGCGGTTTTCTCCCTCTCCCCTTTGGGGAGAGGGCGGGTTGAGGGGAAGAACGATCAGAACGCGGTCTTACAAAAGCCCGTCATCTCTTTCAGGCCCATCTCGCGGCCAAGCTCGGTCATCGGGTGCACCACCACCAGGCCACGGACGCTTTTCTTCAGCTTGCCCATGTCAGCCTGCTCTTTTTTGGTGATCGCGCGGCGGTGCGGCATGTTCATCAGTTTCTGCGCTTCTTTGCTCAGCTTCTGGCTTTTCACTTCGCGCAGGCGCTCGATTTCAGCTTCCAGCTTCGCGGTCTCTTTCTCCAGCTCGGCGTACTTCTCGGCGGAATCGACCAGCGACATGCCAGCCATCTGGTGACGGATCAGATCCAGGCGGTCGCTCAGGCGTTTAATTTCGTTCTTTTCGACTTCTTTCATGACAAATGACTCTGAAAACGGGGAATTTACAGGGAAGGATACACCAATGTGAACGGGCTTACTTCTGAAACGCTTTTTTTAAGCTGATTTTAGAAATCAGCTCAGTCAGGGAGAGGACCATAGTGGAACGGACAACCTGTTGATAGCGCAGCTTTTGCATCGCGTACAGTTCAGGGTCGCTGTTATCAAAATGGGGAGCAGGAGGCAGGGCGGTAACGCAGTGCAGCTCGCCGAAGGGGCCCAGAATCTCATCATCGGTAAAGGTATACTCATTACCGTCATGATTGAGCTCTTCGCGCAGCGCCATTAACAGTTCCGCATCTTCATACTCTTGTCGGTTGAGCACGCCCAGGCCATAAATCAGCTTCAGGCGCACCGACAGATCGCCCAGCGGTCCGTCTCCGTCCAGTAACGGTTCTACAGCGTACTTTACCGCGTAGTCGTCTTTGCGAAACACCTGAAGCACCAGAATGTTCACCGCCTCGGTTAACAGCTCGACGGCGGCAATCAGGAAACTTCGTACGGTTTTGCCAGCATTCAGACGCTCAAGCACACGATTTTCAAAGGCCTGGGTTTGTTCCATTATTGCCTGCATATCTGACAATCTGTTATTCGGGCGCAGGCTAACCTGCGCCGGATTCTGTATCATTTGGTTGCGTTATATGCGTTAACCGCCTCCGCCACCACGTCGCTGCTGGCGTCCAGACCGGAAATCTGCGCCAGCGCAGCCTGCGCGCCTTTGTCATCAATCAGCTGAGCCAGCTCAATCGCCTGCGGATCCTGCTCGCTGCGGTAGTGCATCGCGGCGGCAATTCCTTTCACCAGATTGGCGTGCGGCAGACCGTATTCCAGCGTGCCGAGCAGCGGCTTAATCAGGCGGTCGCCCGCGCTCAGCTTACGCAGCGGCTGACGGCCCACGCGCTCAACGTCATCTTTCAGATACGGGTTTTCAAAGCGGCCGAGGATTTTCTGGATGTATGCTGCGTGTTTATCAGCATCAAAACCGTAGCGTTTGATCAGCACCGCGCCGCTCTCTTCCATCGCCCCTTTTACCACCGCGCGGATCTGCTCATCGAGGATCGCATCACGAATGGTCTGATGACCGGCCAACTTTCCGAGGTACGCGGTTATAGCATGCCCAGTGTTCAGCGTGAAGAGTTTGCGTTCGACAAATGCCATCAGGTTATCGGTTAATTCCATACCCGGAATGGTCGGCAGCGCGCCCTTAAACTGGGTTTTATCGACGATCCACTCGCTGAAGGTTTCTACGGTCACTTCCAGCGGATCGTGGGTGGCGGATTCGGACGGCGGAACAATGCGGTCCACGGCGGAATCGACAAAACCAACGTGCGCGTCAACCCAGGCTTTATCTTCGTCAGCCACGGCCGCCATGACGTGACCTTTCAGCTGCGTGGTACCGCGCACCATGTTTTCGCAGGCGATGATGTTCAGCGGAGCGTCGTTGCCCTGCGCCTTACGTTTTGCCAGGCCTTTCGCGACTGCTGGAGCGATACGCTCAAGTACGACCGGGCCCACAGCGGTGGTCACCAGGTCAACGCTGGCGATCAGATCAATCACGTCGTCGCCGATGCTGCTGACCGCGTTGACGCCAGAGACGGTTTCAACCTGTTCATTTTCACCCACCACATGGACCTGATAGCTATGACGGGCATTCAGGGCATCCAGAACCACCTGATTCACATCGGCGAATGTCAGGGTAATGCCCGCGTCTGCCAGCAGTTTACCGATAAAGCCACGACCGATGTTACCTGCACCAAAATGTAATGCTTTCATAGTGTTAACCTTAATCAATGTTTTTACCCGAGAGGGCTGGGGTGAGGAACGTTTACCCCCTCACCCTAGCCCTCTCCCCAAAGGGGAGAGGGAAGAGGGACTGCTATTTGTTGAGCAGGGCCAGAACTTCTTCAACGCTGGTGGTGTTAGCCAGACGCTCAATGACGGTTTCGTCGTCCAGCGCGTTGGTCAGGCTGGTAATCACCTGAATGTGCTCGTTATTGCGAGCGGCGATACCAATCACCAGACGGGCGATGTCGTCCTCTTCTTCACCGAAGCGCACGCCGTCAGGATACTGACAGAACACTACGCCGGTTTTCAGCACGCGGTCTTTCGCTTCAACCGTACCGTGCGGAACCGCGATAGATTCACCCAGGTAGGTCGGCGTCAGTTTTTCACGTTCCAGCATCGCTTCAACGTATTCTGGCTGAACGTAGCCGCCTTTCACCAGCTGTTCACCGGCAAAGCGAATCGCCTCTTCTTTAGTGGCCGCGGTACGACCGAGGAAAATGTTCTCCGCACCCAGCTTGAACAGGTGAGCATTGCTCTCGTCAAAGCTGTCCTGCAGGCTGGTACGCACTTTCACTTCATTATCTTCATGACGCTGCGCGGCAACCAGACGTTCGGTCAGGCTGGTGTACAGGCCGCTGTCGAGGAAGTTGGTCAGCGAGATGTGCTGTGCCTGCGGCACCTGGCGCATGGCGCGTTCGGTCAGGTCGCGGTGCGTGATGACCAGGTCAACATCCGGCGGCAGGCTGTTAATGGCGCTGTTGGTCACGGAGATGTTGGTCAGGCCCGCATCCTGCACTTTCTTACGCAGCACGCCTGCACCCATTGCGCTGGAACCCATACCGGCGTCGCAGGCAACGATGATTTTACGCACGTGGCTCAGGTCGTTAGAGACATCGCCAGCCGCCAGCGGGGTCGCGCCTTTGGATTCGGCTTTCATGTCGTGCATACGACGGGTCGCCGCTTCAATATCGTCGTCTTCTTTCACTTTGCTGGTTTTCAGCAGGATAGAAGAGACCACGAAGGAGACCGCCATTGCGGCACAGATCGCCGCGATGTTCGCGAAGTACGCGCCTTTCGGGGTCATCGCCAGCACCGCCAGGATAGAGCCCGGAGAAGCAGGAGAGACCAGGCCGCCGCCCAGCACGCTCAGGGTGAACACGCCGGTCATACCGCCGAGGATAACTGCCAGGATCAGGCGTGGGTTCATCAGCACATACGGGAAGTAAATTTCGTGGATACCACCCAGGAAGTGGATGATAGCCGCACCGCCAGCAGACTGCTTCGCGCTGCCGCGACCAAAGAACATGTACGCCAGCAGAACGCCCATGCCCGGACCCGGGTTCGCTTCAATCAGAAAGAAGATGGACTTGCCGAGATCGTGAGACTGCTGAATACCCAGCGGCGAGAAGATACCGTGGTTGATGGCGTTGTTCAGGAACAGGATTTTCGCCGGTTCAACGAAGATAGACGCCAGCGGCAGCATGTCGTGCGCCACCATGAAGTTAACGCCCGCCGCCAGCAGTTTGGACAGCACTTCAACAGCCGGACCAATGCCGAGGAACGCCAGAATCGCGAGGATCATCCCGATGATGCCCGCAGAGAAGTTGTTCACCAGCATTTCAAAGCCGGATTTGATCTTGCCATCAACCCAGACGTCGAATTTCTTAATCGCCCAGCCGCCGAGAGGACCGGCAATCATCGCACCGAGGAACATCGGCATATCCGCACCGACGATAACACCCATAGTCGTGATAGCACCCACTACGCCACCACGGTCACCGCCCACCAGACGACCACCGGTGTAACCGATGAGCAGCGGCAGGAGATAGGTAATCATTGGGCCAACAAGTTTCGCCAGCGTTTCGTTAGGCAACCACCCTGTCGGAATAAACAATGCGGTGATAATACCCCACGCGATAAACGCGCCGATATTTGGCATCACCATGTTGCTGAGGAAACGACCAAAGCTTTGAACTTTGATCTTGAAATCGGATGACATAAAACACCCCTTCTTATGTTTACGCTTAGGCTTGCGGCCCGAGGTTTATCGTTAATGTGCGGCGGCAGAGGTAGCCGGGCCCTGTTCTGATGCTGTGAAATCTGGCACTGAATCGTTCAACTGTCCAGACAGCGAAAGTTTATGTGATGCACATCACGTAAATGCAGGTGGTGTGCCGCCCTTCATGGTGATCTGAATCACAAAATAAGTGGGCAAAAAAAATACGATGGCGAGAAAAGAAGCAAAAACCACGGTTTTTTGTGATGCATGTCTCGTTTTGGTTTCGTGAGTTTGTTTCTGGATTGTGACTGATTTCACAAAATATTTTTATGCAGATTTCTCCGACTGGGATCGGCGTCAGGATGGCCTTCCGTGACACGGAAAGCTAAAAAAACACTTTTTGTATGTAGTATGGCGGAAAGCTAAAACCTGAATTACGCTCATTATGTAAGGTTGAGTATATTATTATTCAGGATATATTTTGACACGCTTATAAACTTGCATGGAGATATTATAAAAAACGATACTCCCCGGCTCTGAAATAATCAGCGTGCCTTTTAAATTTAAAAATAAATTAATTAGGCTGCGTGCTGTTTTATTAGTTTAATGAGTTGACGTTGTTTAAGTGAGGAGAATATGTTTCTCAACTATTTCGCGCTGGGCGTGTTGATTTTTGTATTTCTGGTTCTTTTTTACGGAATCATCGCCATTCATGATATCCCCTATAATATGGCCAAAAAGCGCAATCATCCCCATGCCGATGCTATTCATACGGCAGGCTGGATCAGCCTGTTTACGCTCCATGCCATCTGGCCGTTCCTGTGGATTTGGGCCACCCTGTACCGCGAAGATCGCGGCTGGGGTATGCAGAACCACATCACCAGGGCGGATGAGGTTCCGGGCATGGATGCGCTGGCCAAACGCGTGGCCGAGTTAGAACACAAGCTGGCAGCGGTTCAGCCCTCTGATGATAAAAACACGCTGGAGCGCTAATCATGGATCTGTTGATTATTCTGACCTATGTGGCATTTGCCTGGGCAATCTTTAAAATATTTCGTATTCCGGTAAACCAGTGGACGCTTGCTACCGCGACGTTAGGCGGCGTGTTTATTGTTGCCGGACTTATTTTGCTAATGAACTATAACCATCCGTATACCTTTACGGCGCAAAAAGCGGTTATTTCCATTCCGATTACGCCGCAGGTCACGGGGGTGGTGACTGAAGTGACCGATAAAAATAACCAGCTCATTAAAAAAGGCGAAGTGTTATTTAAACTGGATCCGGGCCGCTATCAGGCGCGCGTCGACAGACTGAAGGCAGACCTGGTGACCGCGACGCACAATATCGACAATCTGAAAGCGCAGCTGTCGGAAGCGGTTGCCAATACGACACGCGTCTCCGCTGAACGCGATCGCCTGTATAAAGATTATCAGCGCTACCTGAAAGGCAGCCAGGCGAAGGTGAATCCGTTCTCTGAAAGCGATATTGATAACGCGCGGCAGAACTATCTGGCCCAGGATGCCATGGTGAAAGGTTCCGTTGCTGAACAGACGCAGATTCAAAGCCAGCTGGACAGCATGGTGAACGGCGAACAGTCGCAGATTGCCTCGTTACGCGCCCAGCTTGCTGAAGCGAAATACAACCTCGATCAGACCGTGGTGCGCGCGCCGAGCAACGGCTATATCACCCAGGTGCTGATTCGTCCGGGAACCTATGCCGCCGCGCTGCCGCTGCGCCCGGTGATGGTCTTCATTCCTGAACAGAAGCGTCAGATTGTGGCCCAGTTCCGTCAGAACTCGCTGCTGCGCCTGAAGCCGGGCGATGAAGCGGAAGTGGTGTTTAACGCGCTGCCGGGCCAGGTGTTCACCGGTAAGCTCACCAGCGTTCTGCCTGTGGTGCCGGGCGGGTCGTATCAGGCGCAGGGCGCCTTGCAGGCACTGACCGTCGCGCCGGGTACGGATGGCGTACAGGCGCTGATTGAGCTGGAGCCTAACGCCGACGTCGATGCTTTGCCGGACGGCATTTATGCCCAGGTGGCGGTCTATTCGGATCATTTCGCCCACGTCTCGGTAATGCGTAAAGTGTTGCTGCGTATGACCAGCTGGATGCACTACCTCTATCTCGATCACTAATCCTTCCGGGGCAGGAATGCGACACGTATACCTGCCCTTTTTTCATCGCTTGATCCATACTGACTTTTTCCCGGCATCAAGGATCAGGCAATGAAACTCATCGGTAGCTACACCAGTCCCTTCGTGCGAAAAATCTCGATTCTCCTGCTGGAGAAAGGGATTGAATTTGAATTCGTTAATGAGCAGCCCTACAACGCCGAAAACGGCGTCGCGCAGTATAACCCGCTGGGGAAAGTTCCGGCGCTGGTAACGGACGAGGGCGAATACTGGTTCGATTCCCCCATCATTGCGGAGTATGTCGAACTGCTGGGCGTTGCCCCGGCAATGCTGCCGTCTGACCCTAAAGCGGCGCTGGCGGTGAAGCAAATTGAAGCCCTGGCCGATGGCATTATGGATGCGGCACTCACCTCCGTACGCGAGCAGGCGCGTCCCGCCGCGCAGCAGTCAGAAAACGAATTGCTGCGCCAGCGGGAAAAAATCAGCCGCAGTCTGGATATGTGCGAACAGCTTATCCGGGAGGGCAAGATCCACACCGACAGCCTGAACCTGGCAACCATCGCCATCGCCTGCGCCATCGGCTATCTCAACTTCCGCCGGGTGTCCCCAGGCTGGTGCGTAGACCGTCCGCTGCTGGTGAAACTGGTAGAGGCGCTATTTCAGCGCGAAAGTTTCGCTCGTACCGAGCCACCAAAAGCGTAACCCGGTTGCCCGGCGAAGCCGGGCAGATTAGTTACATGTCGAGAGAATTTCTTTTTGCTTGTCTGAAAAATAATAGAATTTAGCCGAGGTGACAACTTCGCCAAGATAACCTTTTGGATATTTGATATAGAAATCCATCGCCTGGATATTTTTATCAAGGTGGGCAGGGAAATCAGGCAGACTACCTGCCATTGGGCGAGTGAGGTGGTTAGAGTCTGCACCAATATAATAATCAGGGTTACCAAATTGTGCGCGACCATATTCAAACACAATAGGCTCAGCACCATATTCATCCATAAATGCACTAGTAACGTTAGGGTCGCCAATCTTTGTTACGGCGAAAACCTCTACGCGTAAATATTCAAAGTTTCTGGTCATGGTGAAAATCGTGGTGTCGATGGAGTCGTCAGACAGGGACGGGAACATGCCAGAATGCACATAAATAAAGTCATTAGGATATTGTTCTAAAACTTTATTATAAGCAGACAAGCCTCGCCCAACGGTGGGATGCCAGTCTGCTGGATATGGCTGACAATCCGATTTATCCATACATACAGGTTTGGAAAGGTAGCTACCGGTTGTTCCTGAGGGGTTGTTATCGTATAGCAGAACCGTGGAGGGAAAAGGATCGCGCCCAGTGGCCGGTTTTGTTTTCAGGTAATTATAACCATCACTGTTACTGTACAGACTATAAAGATCGCCACGTTTTCTTTGGTCTGCAGCAACATAAATAATATTATAAGCCATACCATCGAAGTTTTCGATGTAATCATCGACTCTGAATTTAATCGGCATCGGTGCGTCGGGTAGTGAGCACCTTTTGGCAAAGCCAAATTTATTATCAGCCTGCGTTTGAGCGGTATAAAGAGTGCAGGTCGATAATAAAAGAGCAGCGAGAACCTTGATCTTCATTTTCATCTGTATGCTTCCATGCGTTACGGGGTAAGGAATTCATAATAATATTCGCTTCGTTGATTGATTGATATTGATGTTTTCTGAATTATTTATTCAAGTAAGTTATGAAATAATTTTAATTATTCTCGGTAATTATTGATCTGGGTAAATTAAAGTATGCGGATGTATAAGGACTCCCTCAGGTCAACCTGCTAAAATAGCCACAGATTTCTTACTCTCAGGCAGGCTTATGAACCAGACGCACAGCTCGCTTTATCGTCTTCTCCCCTCTACGGATCGCTTGTTGCGAGACGTAGGATTTCGCCCTCTGCTCGCCAGATATGGTCATACCCGCGTGGTCGCTGTGCTGCGGGATTTACAGGACGAGGCGCGCAGGACGATCGGTGAGAAGGGCGTATTGCCGGTATGGAATGACGACTGGGTACGAGCCGTTTCAGAATATCTCTCCCAAAGCCATGCCCACGCCCTGCGCCCGGTGATTAACCTGACGGGAACCGTGCTGCACACCAACCTGGGGCGCGCGCAGCAGGCGGAAGAGGCGGTGGCTGCGGTCGTGCAGGCCATGCGCTCGCCTGTGACGCTGGAGTACGATCTGGACGGCGCCGGGCGCTGGCATCGCGATCGCGCGCTGGCGGATCTGCTCTGCCAGCTAACCGGCGCGGAAGATGCCTGCATTGTGAATAATAACGCGGCGGCGGTGCTGTTGATGCTGGCGGCGACCGCGAGCGGCAGAGAGGTGGTGGTGTCCCGCGGCGAGCTGGTGGAGATTGGCGGGGCGTTTCGCATCCCGGACGTGATGCGTCAGGCGGGCTGCACGCTGCATGAGGTGGGCACCACGAATCGTACCCATGCGAAAGATTATCGCGCGGCGGTGAATGAAAATACCGCCCTGCTGATGAAGGTCCACACCAGCAATTATCATATCGAGGGCTTCACCAAAACCGTTGACGAGGCCGAGCTGGCAGCGATTGGGCAGGAGATGAATATTCCGGTGATTGCCGACCTCGGCAGCGGTTCGCTGGTGGATCTCAGCCTGTACGGGTTGCCAAAAGAGCCGATGCCGCAGGAGATGATTGCCGCAGGCGTGAGCCTGGTCAGCTTTTCCGGCGACAAACTGCTGGGCGGGCCACAGGCCGGGATTATCGTCGGCAAGCGCGAGCTGATTGCGCAGCTGCAGCAGCACCCGCTCAAGCGCGCCCTGCGGGCCGATAAAATGACCCTTGCCGCGCTGGACGCGACGCTGCGGCTCTATCTCCACCCGGAGAAGCTGGCCGACCGTCTGCCCACGCTGCGCCTGTTAAGCCGGGATGCCGCCTCGATTCGCGCGCAGGCCGAACTGCTGCTGCCGCGCGTCGCCCCGCACTACCCCGATTTTGACGTCCGCATTGAGCCCTGCCAGTCGCAGATAGGCAGCGGTTCGCTGCCGGTGGACAGGCTGCCGAGTGAAGCGCTCACGTTCACCCCGCGTGACGGGCGCGGCAGCCGCCTTGAGGCGCTGTCGTTGCGCTGGCGCGGCTTGCCGACGCCGGTCATCGGGCGGATTTACGATGGCCGCATGTGGCTGGATCTGCGCTGCCTTGAAGATGAAGAGCGATTTCTGGAGATGTTGCTGAAATGATTATTGCCACCGCCGGTCACGTCGACCATGGAAAAACCACGTTGCTGCAGGCGATCACCGGCATAAATGCCGATCGCCTGCCGGAAGAGAAAAAGCGCGGCATGACCATCGATCTGGGCTATGCCTACTGGCCCCAGCCGGATGGCCGCGTGCTGGGCTTTATTGATGTTCCGGGGCATGAAAAGTTTCTGTCTAACATGCTGGCGGGCGTGGGGGGCATCGATCATGCGCTGCTTGTGGTGGCCTGCGACGACGGCGTGATGGCGCAAACCCGTGAGCATCTGGCAATCCTCCAGCTGACCGGCAACCCGCAGCTGACCGTGGCGCTGACTAAAGCCGATCGCGTGGATGAGGCGCGCATCAGCGAGGTGCGTGAAGCGGTGCGGGCGACCTTACGGGAATATGGTTTTGCCGAGGCGTCTCTTTTTGTCACCGTGGCGACTGAAGGCCGCGGTATCGACGATCTTCGCCACCACTTGCAGCAATTATCGTCGCGTGACCACGCCAGCCATCACCGTTTCCGTCTGGCGATTGACCGGGCGTTTACCGTAAAAGGCGCGGGGCTGGTGGTCACCGGTACGGCGCTGAGCGGTGAAGTGAAGGTGGGAGATAGCCTGTGGCTGACGGGCGTTAATAAACCGATGCGCGTGCGCGGCTTACATGCGCAAAACCAGCCCGCAGAGCACGCCCACGCCGGGCAGCGGATCGCGCTCAACATTGCCGGGGATGCGGAAAAAGAGCAGCTTAACCGCGGCGACTGGCTGCTGGCCGACGCCCCGCCCGAGCCGTCTGAACGCGTGATTGTCTCTCTGCAGACGCACGTACCCCTGACCCAATGGCAGCCGCTGCATATTCACCACGCGGCCAGCCATATCACCGGGCGCGTGTCCCTGCTGGAAAACGATCTTGCCGAACTGGTTTTTGATTCGCCGCTCTGGCTGGCGGACAACGACCGTCTGGTGCTGCGGGATATTTCCGCGCGGGAAACGCTGGCCGGGGCGCGGGTAGTGACGCTTAACCCGCCTCGACGCGGCAAGCGTAAGCCTGAATATCTGCAATGGCTGGCAGCGCTGGCCCAGGCTCCGGATGATAACGCCGCGCTGCGGGTGCATCTTGAGCGCGGGGCGGTGAGCCTGAGTGATTTTGCATGGGCACGTCAGCTGAGCGACGAAGGACTACGTCAGTTGACCCGGCAGCCGGGCTTTATTCAGGCCGGCAACAGCCTGCTCGATGCGCCGGTGGCTGCACACTGGCAGCGTAAGATACTGAACACGCTCGCAACGTACCATGAACAGCATCAGGATGAGCCCGGTCCTGGCCGTGAGCGTCTGAGACGCATGGCGCTGCCGATGGAAGATGACGCGCTGGTGCTGCTGCTGATTGAAAACATGCGCGAAAGCGGGGTGATTAAAAGCCATCACGGCTGGCTGCATCTGCCGGATCACAAGGCCGGGTTCACCGCAGAGCAGGAGGCTATATGGCAAAAAGTGGCCTTAATGTTTGGGGATGAACCGTGGTGGGTTCGCGATCTGGCGCGTGAGACGAATACCGACGAGCAGGCGATGCGTCAGGTATTGCGCCATGCGGCGCAGCAGGGGCTGATAGTCGCGATCGTGAAAGATCGTTATTACCGTAACGATCGCATTGTGGCATTTGCCAACTTGATCCGCGAACTGGATCAGGCGCGCGGCTCCACCTGCGCAGCCGATTTCCGCGATCGGCTGAACGTAGGCCGCAAGCTGGCGATTCAGATCCTGGAATATTTCAACCGCATCGGGTTTACGCGTCGCCGGGGTAATGACCATCTGCTTCGCGACGCGCAGCTGTTCCCCTGAGCGCTACGTGCTGCGGGAGAGTTTCTGCTTAGCCAGCCATACCGCGCCCAGTCTTCCCGCCTGGTTACCCAGCTCGCAGGGCAGAATGGGCACCTTGAGTGCCTCCCACTCCTCGAATCGCTGTAGATATTTATCGAGCAGGAGATAGATTTTCTCCTGCTCGCTTACCCCGCCACCAATCAGCACTGCCTGTGGATCGAACATCGAGATCACGCTGTAAACGCCGCGTGAGAGAAAATGTGCCCAGGCTTCAATAGCTTCGCGCAGATGCACGTCGCTCTCCATACGTTTAAAAAGCTCCTCGCCGTCAGGCATCTCTTCTTCTGATACGGCCAGCACGCGGCGGCAGGCTTTCATCAGGCCGCTGGCAGACGCAACCTCGTGCATCGGTTCGCCCTGATCCCCGACGGGTAGCACGCCAAATTCGCCGGCGCGGTAATGTGACCCGCGATAGAGATCGCCTTCCATCACAATCCCGCCACCGATGCCTGTGCCGATGGTGATGCAGACGAAATGCTCGTAATCCTTACCTGCGCCCTGCCAGCGCTCGCCCAGCGCCGCACAGTTGGCGTCGTTTTCTACAGTGACGGGAAGGTCGGTCAGCCCGGCGAAGAGTTCGCACAGGTTTTCGCCGTCGAGATAGTCGAGCGCGCCCGCTTTCGCCGCTTCGCCGCTGTGGTGGTTAATATGGCCGGGAAAACTCACGCCGATACCGGCGATGTCGTGTTCGTCCTGATACGCTTCAACCACCGCTTTCCACTTCTTTTTAAAGGTGTTTTTATCCTCAGGGGTATCGTACTCGTCCGTCGCCAGCTCCCTGCCATTTTCATCAATCACGCCGTGCTTGATGTGGGTTCCGCCTACGTCAAAACCGATAAATAGCTGCATCGCATCGTTCCTCATGAGCGCTTGAGCTGATAAGTATGGCTCAGTAGCAGAAACGAAACGTAAAGTACGGTAATCCGTGATACGGCTCGTAAACCCGTCACCCACTGGCGAGAAAACCGCCAGCCGGGACTACCCTTGTTGTATAACAACAGCAAGGAGACGGTCATGACAAATAATCCTCCCTCTTCGCGTATCCAGCCCGGCGAATATGGTTTTCCCCTCAAGCTGAAGCCCCGCTATGACAACTTTATTGGCGGCAACTGGGTGGCCCCCGTCGACGGCGAATACTATTCCAACCTGACCCCCGTTACCGGCCAGCCGCTGTGTGAGATAGCCAGCTCAGGCGAGCGTGATATCGACCTGGCGCTGGATGCCGCGCACAAAGCGAAAGATAAATGGGGGCATACCTCCGTTCAGGACCGCGCGGCCATTTTGTTCAAAATCGCCGACCGGATGGAGCAGAACCTGGAGCTGCTGGCGACGGCAGAAACCTGGGATAACGGCAAGCCGATCCGGGAAACCATGGCGGCAGATGTGCCGCTGGCTATCGACCACTTCCGCTATTTTGCCTCCTGTATTCGCGCGCAGGAGGGCGGGATCAGCGAAGTTGACAGCGACACCGTGGCGTACCACTTCCACGAGCCGCTGGGCGTCGTCGGGCAAATCATTCCGTGGAACTTCCCGTTGCTGATGGCGAGCTGGAAAATGGCCCCTGCGCTGGCCGCCGGGAACTGCATTGTGCTTAAACCGGCGCGTTTAACCCCACTCTCGGTCCTGCTGCTGATGGAAATTGTTGGCGATCTTCTGCCGCCGGGGGTCATTAACGTGGTGAACGGCGCGGGCGGTGAGATAGGAGAATATCTGGCCACCTCAAAACGGATCGCTAAAGTGGCGTTTACCGGGTCGACGGAAGTGGGCCAGCAGATTATGCAGTACGCCACGCAGAACATCATTCCGGTGACCCTGGAATTGGGCGGGAAATCCCCGAACATCTTTTTCGCAGACGTGATGGAGGAAGAGGACGCTTTCTTCGATAAGGCGCTGGAAGGGTTTGCGCTGTTTGCGTTTAACCAGGGCGAAGTCTGCACCTGCCCAAGCCGCGCGCTGGTGCAGGAATCCATCTATGAGCGCTTTATGGAGCGGGCCATTCGCCGCGTCGAGTCAATCCGCAGCGGTAACCCGCTCGATAACGTCACCCAGATGGGGGCGCAGGTCTCGCATGGCCAGCTGGAAACCATCCTTAACTACATTGATATCGGTAAGAAAGAAGGGGCGGATATTCTGACCGGCGGTCGCCGTAAGGTGCTCGGCGGGGATCTGCAGGAAGGGTATTACCTTGAGCCGACGATCCTGTTCGGGCAGAACAACATGCGCGTCTTCCAGGAGGAAATTTTCGGACCGGTTCTGGCCGTGACAACCTTCAAAACGATGGAGGAGGCGCTGGAAATTGCCAACGACACGCCGTATGGCTTGGGGGCGGGCGTCTGGAGCCGCAACGGTAATCTGGCCTATAAAATGGGCAGGGGCATTCAGGCCGGGCGCGTCTGGACCAACTGCTACCACGCCTATCCGGCGCACGCGGCATTTGGCGGTTACAAGCAGTCGGGCATCGGGCGTGAAACCCACAAGATGATGCTGGAGCATTATCAGCAAACGAAATGTCTGCTGGTCAGCTACTCCGATAAACCGCTGGGGCTGTTTTAATCGCCCAGCTCAGGCCGTCCGTGGGCGGCCTGAGCAATTTGCTGGCGCAGGCAGTTCAGAACGCCATCCAGAACGTATTGCACACGCCATGGCTGGTATTCGCGTTTGCGGAAGATGGCCGTCAGATCGAGCCACCACTCTTCCTGGTGCGGGAAGCAGGGAACCAGCGTGCCCTGCGTTAATTCTCTTTTCAGGCTCTCTTTCGGTGCGAACACAATGCCAAGATTATTTCTTGCCAGCTCCAGGGCCGTCTGCGTATTGTCGCAAATATAATTTCCGGTCACCCGATAATCATGCACATCATCGCTGCCATGCATGCGAAAACGCCAGATATTGGCATCATCGACGAGCATGGAGTCAATCAGGATACACGAGTGATTAATTAAATCTTCAGGTCCGGATAAAGGGTGGTTATTTAAATATGCCTGGGTTGCGAATGCCGTGACGGAATATTTTGTTAACACGCTGGCGACCAGGTTTTCATCTTTCGGCTGAGCATAGGTAATTAAAATATCGCAGTCATCCGGAAAGGAAACGCCTTCTGAAAATTCATTGCGGTTCAGATTATAGGTTTTCAGGGAGATGCGAATGTCCCCGATGTCCTTTATCTGGTGGATCACCTGGCGCGCGAGATAGGTCACGATGCCCGTTGGGGCATAAATCGTAACTTTTCCACGCTTTTCATGCTTATAATCGGCAATGAAATTAACAAGTTGAGTGTGTTTGTCCAGTGTGGCGTCGACATACGGGAGTAACGCTTCACCAAACTGTGTCAGAGCGAGCTGACGGGTCGTGCGCTCAAAAACCTTAAGCCCAACCCGCGTTTCAAAATCAGAGAGATATTTACTGACGTTGGCCTGCGCCATGCCCAGCAGGGCGGCGGCATCACCAATGCTGTGGGTGGCTGCGATGACGGAGATTATTTTTAATTCGCGTGGCTTTAGCTGTAATTTACTCATCATGCGCACCCATCTATATGATTTTATATATAATATTATATAAACCGCAGCGTTGCATTGGCAAATTTGTAACCATTATTATGCGCCCCGCTTGTTTGGCATTTTAATGGATTACACGTAATGACTATTAAATACAATTTACTCATCGCTGCCACGTTACTTGCAACATCCTCAGCAATGGCCGGAGATTTTTCACTTGGAGCGGGGGCTGTATTTAATGAGTCTCCTTACAAAGGCTATAACGAAAATACTACCGCAGTACCGTTAATTAGCTACGAAGGCGATCGTTTTTACGTTCGTCAGACCACCGGAGGATGGATCCTGTGGAAAGACGCAAAAAATGAATTCAGCCTGACCGCGTCGTGGATGCCGCTGCATTTCGATCCTGATGACAACGACGACCATCAGATGAAGCAGCTTGATGAGCGTAAAGCGTCAGCTTTCCTCGGCGGCGCGTACTACCGCCATGAAAGCTGGGGGTCGCTGAAAGTGGCGGTCTCGGGTGATGCCACGGATGAAAGCGGAGGTGTGGTGGGTGAGGTCTCTTACTTCCGTCCAATCAGGATGGAGCGCCTTACCCTTACGCCCTCTGTCGGTATTTTCTATAGCGACGAGAGCTATAACGACTACTACTACGGCGTATCCGGCAGCGAGTCTCGCCGCTCAGGTCTGGATCAATACACCGCCGGTGACAGCTGGACGCCCTACGTTGGCCTGGCGGCTAAATATCAGTTAACCCAGAAGCTGTACCTCAACGCCAGCGCGGTCTACACCGTGTTGCCTGACGACGTGAAGAACAGCCCGATGATCGACCGCGACGACAGCTTCGTGCTGATGACCGGCCTGACCTGGCGTTTCTGATGCGGTAAAGCCGGGTGGCGGCGTTGCCTTGCCCGGCCTACGATCGTGCCTGTATTTTTGTCTGCAATACAATGTATTCCTTTTTCATTTCTCGATGCTTCTTCCCGTTCCGTCAAAACACCGCTGCACTGATGTTCCTTGTGCGCTAATGTGATTTAACCCGATAGCGATGGTGTGTATCATGTGTATAATCATGGAAGGATTGGGATGTGAAAAGTGCGGATGTCATTACTGTTCTGATCGGCCACGGCTGGAAATGTGTCAGAACGAAAGGAAGCCATCATCAGTTTCGCCATCCCGTGCAGAAAGGACTGGTTACCGTCCCACATCCTAAAAAGGATATTAAACCGGGCACGCTCGCGCAGATATGGCGGCAGGCGGGAATTAAACACTGATATCAGGAGTAGTTATGTTTTATCCGGCTTACATTCATTCTGACACCGACGGTAGCGCCAGCGGCTTTTTCCCTGACGTTCCAGGCTGTTTTTTTGCAGGTGACTCCCTGGATGACGCATTTCAGGATGCACGTGAGGCGCTCACAGCGCACTTCGAAGCGCTGTTTGAAATGGATGAAGCATTGCCGCTGCCGGGTAACGTGGAAGCGCACCTGGAAAGCCACCCTGACAACTTCACTGGCGGGCAATGGCTGCTGGTGGATATTAATATGAAACAGTTCGACGGTAGGGCCGAGCGTATCAACATCACCATGCCTCGTCGTTTACTGATGAAGATTGATTCCTTTGTCAGCGAGCATCCGCAGTTCAGCAATCGAAGTGCGTTTCTGGCTGAGGCAGCACGTCGCGTGCTGCCATAGCGTTCAACCTCTCCCGTGGGTGAGGCTATTCAGCCTTCATCCACCCATATCCGCATTTCCCCTTCTCCCCGGTTAGCCCAGCTAAACCAGGGAATAAAGGTCAGCGTCCGGGGCTGACGCTGTACCGGCGAGCGATCGTACTGCCACAGCGCCTCTGTCTCCTTCGCGTGGCCCCCGATCCCCTCCGCCTGTATCAGCATCTTGTGCGCGAAAATGCCTTTGCCTTCAAACACCCGGAACTCGCTCTCTCGTGGCAAGGAGAGGTTATGCAGGTTGGCGCCGTTATCCGCTTCTTCCAGGCAGTAAACCAGCGGGCCGCGCTGGAGCGCGACTTTACCCGCCTGCTGGCGCACCTGGGGGTTACCGTACACGCGGCGGACCGGCATCGGTAGCGTGAGGGTCAGGGTATCGCCTTCCTGCCAGCGGCGGCTGAGATAGAGGTATCCACGGGATATCTCGCCAGTCATGGCTTCGCCATTCAGCGAAACAGCAGGTTCCGCACACCAGTCCGGTAGCCTGAGTGCCAGCGTATGGGTGACCGGAACCGGCGAGGTGATTTCGATCTTCACCTGCTCCTGCCACGGATAGTTACCGCTAATGCGCAGCTGTAGGGTGCTATCACCCACCGGAATGGCGACGTCGTTCCCCACGTACAGGTTGATCAACAGCGCATCCGGGCGAACGGTATAAATATAGTGCCCCAGCGAGGTCAGCACGCGGGCAATGTTCGGCGGGCAACAGGCGCAGCCGAACCAGCGCTGGCGCACCGGCTTCACGTGGTCATAGATATGGTTAAAGGCCAGCGTTTTCGGATGCACCTCCAGCGGGTTCACGTAAAAGAAATGCTTACCGTCCAGTGCCATCCCGCCCAGCACCGTATTGTACAGCGCGCGCTCCATCACGTCGGCGTAGTGGCCGTCTGCCTCCATCTCCAGCATCCGGCGGGCAAACATCATCAGGCCAATGGAGGCGCAGCTTTCGGCATAGACCGTATCGTTGGGCAGATCGTAATCGCTGCTGAACGCCTCGCCGCTGTTTTGCGAGCCAATCCCGCCGGTAATGTACAGCTGGCGCTGCGCCATGTTGTTCCACAGCCGCAGACAGTCCTGCCGTTTACCCTCGTCATGACTCAGGCGCGCCAGGTGCGCCATGCCCGCCATCAGGTAGACGAAACGCACCGCGTGGCCGATGGCCGTTTGCTGCTCGGCAAGCGGCTGATGCGCCTGGCTGTAGGCTTTGTCCTTGACCATCCATGCCGGACCATAGGTGTTCCAGTAAGACGTTTTGCCGCGCTTCTCGTATTCGGTATCGTAGAAGTGAGGCTGCGCGCCGCGTTCTTCGATAAAGTATTTCACCAGATTGAGATAGCGCGACTCCTGCGTGACATCGTACAGCCGCATCAGCGCCAGCTCGATTTCCGGGTGACCAGGGTAACCGTGCAGCTGTGTTTCGCCCGGGCCAAACACGCCATCGATATGGTCCGCCAGCCTGCACACCACGTCCAGCAGGCGACGTTTTCCGGTTCCCTGGAAATACGCCACGCCCGCTTCAATCATATGCCCGGCGCAGTACAGCTCGTGACATTCGGCCAGATTCGTCCAGCGTTCCTCGGGGGCTTTTACCGTAAAGTAGGTATTGAGGTAGCCATCTTCACACTGCGCCGCCGCGACCAGCGAAATCACCTCGTCGGCAGTTTTTTCCAGTTCTGCATCCGGTTTCTGGCACAGCGACCACGCCACGGCTTCGAGCCATTTCGCCACGTCGCTGTCCTGAAACACCATCCCGTAAAACTCCCCCTGTTCCAGACCGGCCGCGATGCGGAAGTTGGTGATGGCGTGGCTGGGTTCGGCCTCCGCCACGCGGTCGTTCAGCGCATCCCACTGGTAGGGGATGACCACGTCCCGGACCAGCCGTTGATACTGCCCGAGAAACGGGTCGTTGATTTTCAGCTGGTGCAGATCGGGTTCCATTATGGACATAGCGTTCTCCTCAGGACGGTACGTGACGCTGGCGCAGATCGGTGGCAATGCGCGACATCACAGGGTTGTTAAGCCTGCACCAGCGGATAGCGACCGCCAGCAGCAGGTGGAAAAGGGCAGGCAGCAGCGTCTCCATGGCGGTGATCCCCTGCAATGAGGCTGGCGTCTGGTTGCCCGCGCCTGGCTGATAGGCCACGGCGATAAACACCAGGCTGATGATCCCGGCGCTGGACGCCCATGCGAGCTTGATGAAAAACAGGTTGAAGGCGAAGTTCATGCCCGAGGAGCGCACGCCGGTTTTCCATTCACCGTAGTCGTCGGCAAAGGCCATGAGCGAGAAGTGCAGCGGCAGAGTGAAGCCCAGGATCACGCCATTGCTTAAAATGACGATCAGCCATAGCGTCTGGTGCGCCGGGTCACCCGGCAGGAACCACATACCCACCGCAAGCGCCGCGAGCACCAGGTTGGTGTGGTAGTAGAGTTTGACGGTATCAATGCGGCGCGACAGCGGGCTGACGATCACCGCGCCCAGAATGGCGGCGAAGGTCACCATCGTGAAAAACAGCGAGGTGTACGCCGTGCTGCCTTGCAGCACGTAGGTGATGAAGTACATATAACCGCCGCCGCGAATATTGAAGACGTTGATCAGCAGGAACGACATCACCAGCATCAGCAGCAGCTGATCGTTTTTACGCAGGCCCGCCAGGTGCTCGCGCAGGGTGAATTTGCCCATCAGCGCCAGCGGGACGCGTTCGCGCACCCAGAAGAAGCAGCACAGGAACATCACCACGGCGATGGCGCACAGCACGCCAACGCCCAGCTGATAACCCCGGGCAGCATTGCCCTGGCCCAGCTCCGCGACCAGCCACGGCAGGCCAACGGAGACCAAAAAGCCCGCCACGCCGCACAGCACAAAGCGCCATGACTGGCAGGCTATCACCTCGTTGTGGCGGGTGGTCATGGTGTTAATCAGCGCGCAGTAGGGCACGTTGATGGCGGTATAGCCCACGGACAGCAGCAAATAGGTGCCGAACGCCCAGGCGATTTTCACGCCCATACTGGCGTCCGGGACGGTGAAGGTCAGTACGCCAACGATGCCGATGGGGAGCGCGACCCACAGCTGCCAGGGGCGAAAGCGTCCCCAGCGGCTCTGCGTGCGGTCGGCAATGACGCCCATCACCGGATCGGAAATGGCGTCAAACACGCGAAGGGCAATAAACAGCGTGCCCACCAGCGCAGGGGTGAGGCCAAATACATCAGTATAGAAAAAGGTCAGAAAGTTCATGATCAGGCAGGTAATCACCGTGCCGCCCGCATCGCCCAGGCCGTAGCCAATTTTCTCGCGGACGGAGAGCCGGTCATCGACTTTCTGGTTTGCAACGTCTGCGTCTGTAATCGGTGTGGAAGTCATGGGTAACTCCTCGATAAACGATTTTTTATCGTATTTGTAGGTACCCTGTTTATTCTGCATTCAACGGCCAGACCAACAAGGGAAGGGAAAAGTATAAAAAGGTGACGATTCCGACCTGATGATGAAAATGTGATTCCGATCGGACAGTTGTTCGAATATTGATTAATAATCAACGTCTAAGTCGAAAATTAACGGTAATAAAAGCGGAATGGTGAATATCCATGCTCGAATTATCCATAGCGCTTCCGGTTAAGGTCCAGAACGGCGGGTTGTTTATTTCCCGCGGAGTGGGCCGCCATCCTGCGCGAAAATTAACGTCATGGGAGATTATTTTTGTCGAAAAAGGGATATTAACGATCCAGGAAGAAAATCATATTTTTGACGTTAATGCAGGAGAGAGTTTGCTGCTCTGGCCGGGCCGTCGGCACGTAGGGGTGGAAGATTTTCCGGCGGACCTGCGCTTTTACTGGCTCCATTTTGAGGTGGAGCTGCCAGATTCAACGTTACCCAACGCCGCTCCTCTGGCAATAGAACAACACTGCCGCGTAAGGGATGCGGAATATGTGATTGCGCTATTTCGGCAATTCCTCAGCGAGCAGGAGAAATTACAGCGCAGTATGGCGCTGGAGATGATTTTATTATTGATTTTACAGCAGGTGTCCCGTTCGTCAGGATATGAAGATAACGCGGATCAAGCCGGCGCGGCGATGGCCTGGAAGGCAAAACAGCTTATTCGCACGCAGTTTCATTTACCAATATCCACATCGCAGCTGGCAAAAGCGTTGCACTGTAATGCAGATTATCTCGGGCGTGTATTTCGCCGGACTTTCCATTTAACCCTGACGGAGGCGATACATCGCCAGCGCGTCAGGGCGGCGGAAAAACTGCTGCTCAACGATTCTGCATCGTTAACCGAGGTCGCAACGCGCTGTGGCTTTAATGACGTGGGGTATTTCCGGCAGATATTTTCTAAGCATACCGGGTTAACCCCCGCCGTGTGGAAACGGCGGTACTGTAAGGAGCATATTAACTCCGGTTGACCCGGCGGCATAATCTGGCGTAACGCGTTACTAACCGGCTTCGTGCCAGGCTTTCTCGATTTCTTCAGCGAGAATTTTGACGCCTGCTTCAATTTTTTCCGGATCGGGCACGTAGTTCATGCGCATGCACTGGTGAGTGTGCGGCCACGGCTTATCCAGACCCGGGAAGAAGTAATCGCCCGGCACCATCAGCACGCCGCGCTTTTTCAGGCGCTGGTAGAGCAGCTCGGTGGTAATCGGCAAATCCTTAAACCACAGCCAAAGGAAAATCGCCCCTTCAGGTTTATGGATCAGGCAGCGTTCTTCCGGTAAATAGCGGCGAAGCGTCGCGATCGTCTCCTGAACGCGCTGGAAATAGAACGGCTTTATCACCTCATTAGACAGACGCAGCAGGTCGTTGCGCTTAATCATTTCGCACATCATCGCCGGGCCAATGCCGCCCGGTGAGAGGCTGATAATGCCGTTCATATTGGTAATAGCGGTGATGATTTTCTCGTTAGCGATGATGATGCCGCAGCGGCTGCCCGGCAGGCCCAGCTTAGAGAGGCTCATGCACAGGACAATGTTCGGGTTCCACAGCGGACGCGCTTCGCTGAAGATAATGCCCGGGAATGGCACGCCGTAAGCATTGTCGATCACCAGCGGAATGCCGTGCTGATTCGCCAGCGCATCCAGCTTAATCAGCTCGTCGTCGGTGATCACGTTGCCCGTTGGGTTAGTCGGGCGCGATACGCAGATCATCCCCGTCTCTTCACCGATATGCAGGTGTTCAAAATCGACGTGATATTTGAACTGGCCTTCCGGCAGCAGCTCGATGTTCGGACGCGCGGAGACGAACAGATCCTCTTCCAGGCCGGAATCGGCATAGCCGATATACTCCGGTGCCAGCGGGAACAGCACTTTTTTGGTGGTGCCGTCGGCGCGACGTCCTGCGAACAGGTTAAACAAGTAGAAAAACGCGCTCTGGCTGCCGTTTGTCAGTGCAATATTCTGTGGTTCGATATCCCAGCCCAGCTCTTCACGCAGCATTTTGGCAAGGAGAGTCAGCAGCTCGGTTTTACCCTGCGGACCGTCGTAATTGCATAGCGCATCGGTCGCTTTACCGTTTTCCAGCATCTGTGCGAGCAGCGTCTGGAAATAGGTCGTCATCTCCGGAATTTGCGCCGGGTTTCCGCCGCCGAGCATGATGGCGCCCGGAGTGCGCAGCCCGTCGTTGAGGTCCTCCATCAGGCGAGTAATGCCTGAATGGCGGGTGAATTTGTCGCCGAAAAGTGAAAACGTCATAGCAGGTGTTCTATCGAGCTTATTTTGAAAGTGGGTAACCATAACGCTAGCACCGTGCTGGTGCAAATCGGGGGATGTGGTCGGATTTGTCTTTTTATATGGTAGGTTTGAATTTTTGTAGTGAATAGTTCTGGTGGAATTCCCCTCACCCAAACCCACAACCCCGCCGGGAGAGGGGGCTGCACGGCGCCCGCGGTTTCCCCACCCCCCCGTTGGGGGGGGGGCGG
>NZ_JAWNCA010000017.1:0-103427 GCF_034106185.1 Enterobacter sp. 296B2
AGAATGTATTTGCATTAATTATGGATTAAGTAAATTGACTTTTTTTGTGCAAAAATAAAACGGGTTTTAGTGAATACTTCCAGCCATCCGAACCTGATGTTACATATATACCCAGTGAGTTAAGAGTAGCTGCCAATGGCGCGTAAAAAGAAAGAAGAGGCTCAACAAACCCGACAGCAGTTGATTGAAGCGGCTATCGGGCAGTTTGCGACGCGGGGCGTAGCCAGCACGACGTTGACCGATATCGCAGATGCCGCAAAGGTTACTCGCGGTGCTGTCTACTGGCACTTTAACAGTAAAGCAGAAATATTTAATGCCATTTGGGAACAGCAATTACCGCTGCGTGACATCATTCGCGACAGGCTCTCTTTCTCCGAAAGTGATGATCCATTGTTAATGCTTCGTGAGCAATTTATTACTGCGCTGCAATATATCGCGCACGAACCTCGTCAATGTGCGCTGTTACAAATCTTGTATCATAAGTGTGAATTTACTAGCGATATGATTTCAGAAAATGAAATTCGGAAACGCATTTGGTTCAATTATGATTTTTTGCGCGTCACTCTGGAAAATTGTATTTCTCAGAACATTATTTCGTCGCAGGTAAACGTTGAACTGACCATGATCGTATTCCACGGTTTCTTTAGCGGCATCATTAAAAACTGGTTAATGAATACCGACAGTTTTAATCTTTATCAGCAGGCGCCAGCCCTGGTCGACAGTATTCTGGCGACACTCCCTGTCTTGCGAGTGTCGCCTCGTGATGACTACAGCTCAGCGCCAGGCAACATTTCACCCCGTGCGCAAAGCGCCTCGATGGTCTGCGCGCTGGTGGGTTTACCTAACAGATAACCCTGTAAGGTATGACAGCCCAGCTCCGTCAAAAAGGCCTGCTGCGCTTCGGTTTCCACACCTTCAGCCACGACTTTCAGGTTGAGCGTTTTCGCGAGGGCTACAATCGCAGAGACAATGGTGGCATCCTCGCTTTCCCCGCTTAACTCTTTCACAAACGCTCTGTCTATCTTCAGTTCACAGGCCGGTAAACGCTTGAGATACAGCAGGCTCGAATATCCGGTCCCAAAATCATCAATCGAAGCTTTCACACCTGCATCCGTCAGCTCTGTCAGCACCCGAACGCTCTCATCGGGGTTGCTCATTGCCGTGGTTTCCGTGACTTCCAGGATCAACATCTCCGGCGGGAGGTGATGACGCTCCAGGCAGTCGAGCACTGTTTTAACCAGCGAGGGCTGTTCAAACTGCAACGTCGACAGGTTTACCGCCATTGACCAGTTCCGATGCCCCTGAAGATGCCATTCTCTTAATTGGCGACAGGCTTCATTGATCGCCCAGTTACCAATAGGAATGATAAGCCCGGTTTTTTCCGCCAGCGGCAGGAAAACATCCGGCGTCAGTAAACCCTGCTTCGGATGCTGCCAGCGCAGCAGCGCCTCAAACCCGAGGAGGGGGCCAGCGGGCGCGTGAAATTTTGGCTGATAAAGCAGGCGCAGTTCATTGCGATCGATGGCCATCCACAGATCGTTCATTAACTGAAGATGGGTCTGCGCCAGCGTGTTCATAGAGGGCTGGAAAAAGTGATACCCGTTTCGGCCCATATGCTTGGTGTGGTACATCGCCGCGTCGGCGTTAAACATCAGCTCACGTTCGGTTTTGCCGTCGTGAGGGTACAGGGCGATACCAATGCTAAGCGTTACCACCAGTTCGTAGGGTTCGAGAGTGAACGGGCTATCGATCGCCCGCACCAGCGAATTTGCCAGCGAGGCTGCATCGTCCGGACCTTCTCCCTCAGCAAGCAGAACAAACTCATCACCGCCAATACGTGCAAGGGTAAACTGGCCCTTCAGGAGATGCAGCAGACGCTGCGTAACGGCGACCAGCAGCCTGTCACCGACATCATGGCCGTAGGCGTCATTGATGGCTTTAAAACCGTCGAGATCCATGAACATCAGGGCGAAATGGGTACCTTCACGGTCTGCTTTGCTGATGGCCTGATCGAGCCGGTCCTCCATCAGGATACGGTTGGGCAGACGCGTCAGCGTATCGTGCAGCGCCAGTTGCGCAAGTTCCCGGTTCGCTTCTGCCAGCGACGAGGCCAGAAGGGCGGTACGTGCCTGCAGGCGAGCATCCAGCATCGACACCAGCAGGGTGATCCCAAGAATAGAGAGCGCGACGACGCTGACCAGCACGGCCAGCCAGCTGCCGTTAATACCCTCATGGTGAACCATTGTGGACATTGGAAACTGCGCGGCTTTCATCCCGGCGTAGTGCATACCGGCGATGGCAATTCCCATCGTGATGGCGGCTCCCAGGCGCATCAGCACCACCTGCGCGGCTTCGTGGCGCAGGCGGAAGGTCAGCCACAATGCTGCAAGCGAAGCGGCAAGCGCAATCATGACCGAAATGGCTACCCACAACGTGTCCCAGATGATCCCTGGCATCACCTCCAGTGCCGCCATACCGGTGTAATGCATGGCAACAATCCCGATTCCCATCACCAGAGCGCCGGGGAGCAGGCGGCGCAAGTGCAGCTGTTCACAGCTGACTAGCCATAGCGCAAACAGTGATGACCCTACGGCAATGACCATGGATAACATCGTCAGGCCCGCGTTGTAACTCATGCTCATGGAGAGATCCATCGCCAGCATGCCGATAAAGTGCATGGCCCATACGCCAATGCCCATTGCAACACTGCCTCCCGCCAGCCAGATGCGCGCTGCGACGCCCTGACTCCCGGCGACACGTGCAGCCATATTCAGCGCGGTGTAAGCCGCAAGGATGGCAACAACGAAGGAGAGGACTACAAGGATAGGGTTGTATTGGCTAACCAGCATGGTCGGTTCTACTCGAGTGTGACGTTACGCGGGAGAGGTTGAGAAGGGCGAGACATTATCACCGTCAGGTAACGGCTCAAAGGAATTTAAATCCCCGTTTTTAGTGGGTAATACGGGGGGAGAGGGAGGGGCGTCAGGTCGTTAATCGAGTTCTGAACAGTTCACTAATTTCAGCGGATTCACGGAGTTCATATTGCGGCACTTGTCGGTTTCGGTGCTCATCAGTTCAATCCACTGCATCAGGAGGGCATCGAAAAGGAAAACCGAGATTGCAAAGACAACCAGCCACCAGTATTTACGAATCATTATGTCATTCCGCGTGAAGAGAGCCACTGAAGTGGTGGAAATATACACGAAAAGAAACGGTTTAAAAGCGGGATAAGCGAAGGTTTACAAAGCGTTGACGGTGACAGAACAAGGCAATAAAAAAGGCGCATCCCCATGCCAGGTAGCGCCTTTTTAAACAAGCATTTAACTGATTAGTATCAGTTCATGCCGTATTTTTTCAGTTTCTTACGCAGAGTACCACGGTTGATACCCATCATCAGCGCAGCGCGGGTCTGGTTACCGCGGGTGTATTGCATCACCATGTCCAACAGTGGCTGTTCAACTTCAGCCAGTACCAGCTCATACAGGTCATTAACATCCTGACCATTCAGTTGAGCAAAATAGTTCTTCAGTGCCTGTTTAACCGAGTCACGCAGGGGCTTTTGAGTTACCTGATCCTGAGAGTTAACGGTAGAAACGGTCAGTACGTCAGAATTTACGCGTTGTTCGAACATAGTTCTGTCAGCTCTTTATTTCATTACGCAAGATTTTCGAAGTATGCCTCCAACGCCTCCAGCTGTTCGCTGGCATCCTCAATGGCGTTGAATGTGCGCCGAAACTGGTCATCTGGAGCGTGCTCCTGGAGATACCAGGAGACGTGTTTACGCGCAATTCGGTACCCTTTTGCCTGACCGTAGTGGTCATGCAGTTCCCGAACATGCGAACAAAGCAAGCGCTTTACCTCTGCCAGAGGCAGCGGGGCAAGCAGCTCCCCAGTGTCCAGATAGTGCTGGATTTCCCGGAAGATCCAGGGTCTTCCCTGAGCTGCACGTCCTATCATCAGAGCATCAGCTCCCGTATAGTCGAGTACAGCCCTGGCTTTAAGCGGGTCAGTTATGTCGCCATTCGCGATAATCGGAATGGAAACCTTCTGCTTAACTGCCCGAATGCTGTCGTATTCAGCTTCACCATTGAACAAACAGGCGCGAGTGCGTCCATGGATGGTCAGGGCCTGAATACCACAATCTTCGGCCAGTTGGGCAATCTCTACACAGTTACGGTGTTCCGGCGACCAACCCGTGCGAATCTTCAACGTAACAGGAACGTCCACTGCGCTGACAACCGCCGTCAGGATAGCTTTCACCTGGTCGGGGTATTGCAGAAGGGCTGAACCTGCAAGCTTGCGATTCACCTTTTTGGCCGGGCAACCCATATTGATATCAATAATCTGGGCACCACTTTCCACGTTAATACGCGCGGCATCTGCCATCTCTTCAGGCACGCTTCCGGCAATTTGCACGGTGCGAATCCCTGGTTCATCAATGTGCACCATCCGAAGGCGGGATTTATCGCTTTCCCAAACCTGCGGGTTAGACGACATCATCTCGGATACGGTTAAACCGGCTCCCATCTCATAGCACAGCGTCCTGAACGGCCGGTCGGTAATACCTGCCATAGGGGCTGCGATCAGGCGATTTCTAAGCTGGTGGTGTCCGATGCGCATGAGTTAAGAAATGACCATACTGTGACTGCAAGGCGGCGTATATTACGCATTTTTTGCACGAGATGAAAGGCCAAACTTTGAACAATCCACTGTTATAGATCAAGGAATCGCCGCTCAATCTTTACGTTGAAAATTATTCATTATTTAAATCATTAGGTTATGCGTGAATGGTTGTTTTATGGGCGCTTACAATTTCCCGTAACTTCTCATCAATTCTGAAGAAATGCGACATATGAGCGGGATAATCTGCTGTTTTTAGCAGCAGGCTATCCCGCTTGTTTGCGATCTACGTCGCATTTTAGAACATGATCTCAGGGCAAAAAATGCAGGTTATTCGACCACAAGACGACCATGCAGGGACTGTACCGGACGGTTATTATCGTGATGCATTGTGTGGGTGAATTTCTCAAGCTGTTCAGCGGAGACCGTCAGAGGATGTTTAAGCACGATCCAGGTGACGCCTTCTGAACAGGGTGGCGTGGTGAGCGAACCGCTAAAACGCCAGTACGTTTTATCTTCCGGCAGCAGCTTATTCATGTTGAGATCCTGTTTGATGGAGACGTTCAGCTCAGCCTGCTGAGGCATCACGTTCCACAGTTTATCAAGCTCCGGATTCTCGGCCCCTTTGTCGAACATGACCGCAACCACTGCCAGTTCTCCCTTCTCATTTTTATGCACCAGATGCATTTCCATCGCGTAATGCTTGCCATGCACGGTATTTTCGCTCGGCGCGTGGAAATGGAACTGTTGTAGCGTCCAGGATTGCTTATCCAGAGTGATGCTGTCGCGGGTGTCGGCCTGCTCGCTTGCCTGAATGGTATGGCCATTGTTTGTTAGCGTTACAGGGCCGTCAACGTAGTGCGTTTGCAGCGGAGTGAGATGGGCGTTAGCGGTCGAATCAATATTTATGGGAGACTGGTTCATTCCGCTGTTACAGGTTTTGTACGCTTCATCCAGTTCGCCCCAGTGCTCCGGTGAACTTTCACCTTTGTAGCTCCAGTGTGATGCGCATGCTGAAGCCGAGATCATGCTCAGCGCTAACAGCGCTGCCTTGCTATAAACGTGTTTCATAATATTCTTCCTGTGAATTTTTATTATCCAAATCAAAATATATCAATATGATTTGTATGGGTATTTTACCGGAGGCAGGCAAAGGGAGGGAGGAATATTCGAGGAGAAAAGGCGTGGTCAGAGGACCACGCCAAATACTTAATTTTTACGACCGGTAATACGGCACCACTCTTCCTTCTCCACTACAGGGTCGAGAGCGAAAAGATCGGCGTAGGCTTCGCAAACGCTGTCCGCCTGGCTTGCCAGGATGCCAGAAAGTCCCAGCAGACCGCCCTCAACGGGCAGCACGCTGATTAATGGCGCCAGTTCACGCAGCGGGCCCGCGAGAATGTTAGCGACCACCACATCGGCTTTCATGGCTTCTGGCTGCGCATCAGGCAGATATAGCTCCAGGCGATCGGAGACGCCGTTACGCTCGGCATTATCGCGGCTGGCCTGAATGGCCTGCGGATCGATATCGATCCCGATGGCTTTCGCCGCGCCCAGCTTCAGGGCGGCAATCGCGAGGATCCCGGAACCACAGCCGAAGTCGATCACCGTCTTACCTTCCAGATCCAGACCATCCAGCCACTGCAGGCACAGAGACGTGGTTGGGTGGGTACCGGTGCCAAACGCCAGGCCTGGGTCAAGCATCACATTGACGGCATTTTCATCGGGAACCTCGCGCCAGCTTGGGCAGATCCACAGACGTTTGCCGAACTGCATCGGGTGGAAGTTGTCCATCCACTCCCGTTCCCAGTCTTTGTCTTCCAGCTGTTCGATTTTATGCACAAAACCCGCACCCAGAAGGGGATGGTTTTCCAGAATCGCCACCACCTCTTTCATGTCGGTTTCGGCATCGAACAGGCCAATCACGTCGGTATCGCCCCACAGGCGCGTTTCGCCTGGCAGCGGTTCAAAGACCGGCGTGTCATGCGTGTCCTGGAAGGTAATGGAGACGGAGCCTGCCTCCATCAGCGCATCGCTCAGCTCTTCGGCGTTCGCGCCGGTTGTGTTCAGTTTTAGTTGGATCCACGGCATGGCAAAACTCTTTATTTATCAGGAGAAATCATAGCGGGTTGTGGGACGGGCTGACCGAAACGGTTCCCCACCACAAACGCCAGTAAACTTAGCAGTAACGAAGGCACAATTGGATGGAAGCCCAGGTACTGAATCTTAAATGTCGCAAGGATGGCATACAGCACACCGCCAACAATCATTGCGCTCAGCGCACCTGCAGCGTTCGCGCGTTCCCAGTAAAGACCCAATACCAGCGGCCACAGGAAAACGGCTTCCAGACCGCCAAACGCAAGCAGGTTCAGCCAGATGATCATCTCCGGCGGACGCCATGCGGCTAACATCAGCAAAGCTCCTAACACCAGCGTAATGACGGCAGACATCCGCTTCAGGCGACGTTCATTTTCAACCTGCTCAGGGCGCAGGTTCAGATAGAGATCTTTAATGATCGTAGCGGAACTTTGCAGTAACTGGGCGTTGATGGTCGACATAATGGCGGCCATCGGTGCGGCGAGGAAGATCCCGGCGGCAAAGGGGGGCAGCACTTTAACCATCAGGGTCGGGATCACCAGATCCGGCACGGTAAGATCGGGGATCACCGCGCGCCCTAATGCCCCCGCCAGATGCATACCAAACATCAGGATCGCGACCACAATTGTCCCGATAATGATGCCCTTGTGAACGGCTTTACTGTCTTTATAGGAGATACAGCGCACGGCGGTATGCGGCAGACCAATCACTCCGAAGCAGACTAACACCCAGAACGAGGTCATAAAGGTCGGCGAAAGGATATCATCTGCACCCTGTGGTGATACCAGTTTGGGGTCAATCGCTTCCAGGGTTTCCACCGCGTGAGTGAGTCCACCCGCGGCATGGACAATGCCCACCAGCAGAACAATCGTGCCGATGAGCATAACCATTCCCTGCAGCGTATCGTTCAGCACGCTGGCGCGGAATCCGCCAAACGCAGTATACAGCGCGATGCTTACCCCGAAGATGATGAGGCCCGTCTCGTAAGGGATGCCGGCCGCCGTTTCCAGCAGGCGTGCTCCGCCGATAAACTGTACGGTCATCGCTCCGATAAAGGCCACCAGCAGGCTCAGGCTCGCCAGCCACACCAGCAAGCGGCTCTGATAGCGGGCAAACAGCATATCGTTGAGCGTCACGGCATTATAACGGCGCGCCAGAATGGCAAATTTTTTGCCCAGAATGCCCAGCGAAAGCCAGACGGCAGGCAGCTGGATCATCGCCAGCAGCACCCAGCCTAACCCGTACTTGTAGGCCGCACCGGGGCCGCCAATAAACGAGCTGGCGCTAATATAGGTCGCAGTCAGCGTCATCGCCAGTACAACGCCGCCCATCGAACGGCTGCCGAGGAAATACTCATTCAGGAAAGCGCCGGTCGCTCTTTTACGCATGGCATAAATGGATAAACCAAACACGACCAGCAGGTATGCGACAAGCGGCAGAATGACTTCAAGCTGCATCATCGTCCTCCAGCGGAATATCCCGGTAGATGAATTTCACCATCGCCCAGCACAGCAGAATAAACACCAGTGGTACCAGCAGGCAGGCCATTTCAAACCAGTGTGGGAGGCCGGTAATGCCGATAGCTGAATCAGGTATGTAAGCGGTTACTAACCATGCGGCAAGATAGAGAAGGGTCAGCCACAGCGCCCAGCGCGCTTCTTTATGGGCCTGAACAAAACGTTTGTCCATTTTTAGTCCCTTGTGGATGCAGAAAGCGGGGATTGTACATGATGGGGCTTTGCGATCCCCAGAAATAAAAAAAGGCCGGATAATCCGGCCTTTTAGCAACACAGCTCTCTTACTTCTCGTTCAGGCCGAGTTTTTTCTCCAGGTAGTGGATGTTGGTTCCACCATTCTGGAAGTGCTCGTCGCTCATGATACGCATCTGCAGATCAACGTTGGTTTTGATACCGTCGATGATCAATTCCTGCAGGGCGTTCTTCATGCGGGCAATCGCCACGTCACGGTTTTCGCCGTAGCAGATGAGCTTGCCGATCATTGAGTCATAGTACGGCGGTACGGTGTAACCGGCGTAGATATGAGATTCCCAGCGCACGCCAAAGCCACCCGGCGCGTGGAAACGCGTGATTTTACCCGGGCTTGGCAGGAAGGTGTTCGGGTCTTCGGCGTTGATACGGCACTCTACCGCATGGCCTTTGACCACAACTTCTTCCTGCTTGATGGACAGCGGCTGGCCTGCAGCGATACGCAGCTGCTCTTTGATCAGGTCAACGCCGGTGATCATTTCGGTAACCGGGTGCTCAACCTGAATACGGGTGTTCATTTCAATGAAGTAGAACTCGCCGTTTTCGAACAGGAACTCAAAGGTACCCGCCCCGCGATAGCCGATATCGACACACGCTTTGGCGCAACGCTCGCCGATGTAGCGACGCAGTTCCGGGGTAATGCCCGGCGCTGGCGCTTCTTCGACCACTTTCTGGTGACGACGCTGCATGGAGCAGTCACGTTCTGCCAGATAGATCGCGTTACCCTGACCGTCGGCCAGCACCTGAATTTCGATGTGGCGTGGGTTTTCCAGGTATTTTTCCATGTACACCATGTCATTGCTGAAAGCTGCTTTCGCTTCCGCTTTGGTCATGGAGATGGACTGCGCCAGTTCAGCATCGCTGCGCACAACGCGCATACCGCGACCGCCGCCGCCGCCGGACGCCTTGATGATAACCGGGTAGCCAATGCGTTTAGCATGAGCACGGTTAGCATCCATGTCGTCGGTCAGAGGGCCGTCAGAGCCTGGTACGGTTGGAACACCGGCTTTTTTCATCGCGGTGATTGCAGACACCTTGTCGCCCATCAGGCGGATGGTGTCGGCTTTCGGGCCAATGAAGATAAAGCCAGAGCGTTCAACCTGCTCAGCAAAGTTGGCGTTCTCAGAGAGGAAGCCGTAACCCGGATGAATTGCCACCGCGCCGGTGATTTCAGCGGCGCTGATGATAGCCGGGATGTTCAGATAGCTTTTTACGGACGGAGCCGGGCCAATACAGACCGTCTCATCCGCCAGCAATACGTGTTTTAAATCGCGATCCGCGCTTGAGTGCACAGCGACGGTCTTGATGCCCAGTTCTTTACAGGCACGAAGAATACGCAGTGCGATCTCGCCGCGGTTGGCGATAACAATTTTATCCAGCATGTACGCCTCGTTACTCGATGACGACCAGCGGCTCGTCAAATTCAACCGGCTGACCACTTTCGACCAGAATCGCTTTCACAGTACCTGATTTGTCTGCTTCGATCTGGTTCATCATTTTCATCGCTTCAACGATGCACAGGGTATCGCCTACGTTGACTTTCTGACCCACTTCGATGAACGCCTTCGCGTCCGGGCTCGGGGTGCGGTAGAAAGTACCAACCATTGGGGAACGTACGATGTGACCACTGATTTCTGCTGCAGCGGCAGGTGCGGCTTCAGCTGCTGCTGGCGCAACGGCTGCGGAAAGCGCAGGCTGCTGCACTGGCGCAGCGTAAGCTTGCTGCATTACCGGGAAGCTAGCGGCTGGGGCTGCACGGCTGATGCGTACAGACTCTTCGCCTTCAGAAATTTCCAGTTCGGAGATGCCTGATTCTTCAACCAGCTCGATCAGTTTTTTAATCTTACGAATATCCATGAGTGGGTTCCGTACTCTTGTTTAGTGTGATTGTGACAAGCGTTTTACCGCTGTCTGTAAAGCGTATGAATAACCGTCTGCGCCCAGTCCGCAGATAACGCCAGCAGCGATATCCGACAGATACGAATGGTGGCGGAACGGCTCTCGGGCGTGCACGTTACTCAGGTGGATCTCGATAAACGGGATACTCACCGCGAGCAGTGCGTCGCGGATAGCAACACTGGTGTGCGTAAACGCGGCCGGATTGATCAGGATATAGTCCACATTGTCTTTAGCCTGATGAATACGGTCGATGATTGCGTACTCCGCGTTTGACTGAAAATGATCCAAATCCACATTCAGTGACGCTGCTTCCGTGCTCAGACGGTTAACAATTTCGCTCAATGTCAGCGTGCCGTACTTCTCTGGCTCACGGGTGCCGAGCATGTTCAGGTTCGGTCCGTTTAAAACTAAGATATGGAACTTATCAGTCATTATGCCGCTATCTCCTGCGATTCTCGGGTAAAAAACAAAATATACCGTCGAAGCGCAAATGTCACCTTTTCAGAGGCCCAAAACCGCTGTCAGGCGAACCAAGGTCGCACATTATAACGATTTCGTAGCATTTGGCAGCTAAATACTGGTCTTATCAGGGAAGATTATCAACCGCAATCCAAAAAAGATTTGCGGTTGAGAGGTAATCTGCGGGAAAACGCACAGTTTCGCGAACTATCGCAACCACTGGCGGAACTTCTTGTAACGCCATGCTAAAAGCGCTACGGCCGCCAGCGCGTAAAGGACCGGCTGCGGAGAGAGGATCTTCACCGACCACAGATAATGAATGGGGGCGAGGATCGCGACAAGATAGACGAAGTTGTGCAGCAGCTGCCAGCGACGGCCCAGCTTTCGCTGCGCATATTGCGTGGAGGTCAGCGCTAACGCCAGTAAAATCACCCAGCTCACAATACCCAGCGTCAGATAAGGTCTAGTCACCAGTTCGCGGCCAAGCAGTGTCAGATTGTTAATTCCCAGTTCCAGCAGGGCATAGCTGGTGAGGTGCAGGGTCGCCCAGGCAAAACACCATAGCCCTAAAAGCCGACGGGTGCGTATCAATAGTGGCTGTTTAGCGTAGCGCGCCAGCGGCGAGACGAGCAAGGTGGCCAGCAAAAATTTCAGAGCCATCCGACCCGTAAAATGCTGGATATCTTTTGCCGGATCGGCGCTAAAGAGGCCCTGGCTGGCGGCCCAGAACAGCCATATAAAAGGAAGTAACCCGGCCAGGTGCAGAAGCACTTTCAGCCAGGCGATCTGCTTTGCCGTTAATCGCACTCAGAAGTTCTCCCGTAAATTGAGGCCACGGTACAGCGAGGCCACTTCATCCGCATAGCCGTTAAACAGCAGCGTGGGCTGGCGCTTTACGTCCAGCGCACCGCCGGAGCCGATAAAGCGTTCTGTCGCCTGCGACCAGCGGGGATGATCCACATGTGGGTTCACGTTGGCGAAGAAGCCGTATTCACCCGGTGCCGCCAGGTTCCATGTCGTTGGCGGACGTTCGCGGGTCAGCTTAATGCTGACGATCGATTTAATCCCTTTGAAGCCGTATTTCCACGGCACGGTTAAACGGATGGGAGCGCCGTTTTGCGGCGGAAGCGCCTTGCCGTAAACGCCGACGGTCAGGAGGGTAAGGGGATGCATGGCTTCGTCGAGGCGTAATCCTTCTACATACGGATACTCCAGCCCGCCGCCAATGAACCGGTCTTTCTGGCCCGGCATCTCGTCCGGGGCGAAGCGCGTCTGGAAGGCGACGTATTTTGCGTTGCTGGTGGGCTCAACCATCGCCAGCAGCTTATGCAGGGGGAAGCCTACCCAGGGCACCACCATCGACCAGGCCTCTACGCAGCGCATGCGATAGATACGCTCTTCGAGAGGGAAGCGTGTGGTCAGATCGTGGTGATCCAGCGTCAGGGGTTTTGCCACTTCGCCGTCGATTTTCAGCGTCCACGGATCGGTTTTCATGCTGCCGGCATTGGCGGCAGGATCGGCTTTATCCAGACCAAATTCGTAGAAGTTGTTGTAGCCGGTGACTTTATCTTCCGGCGTAAGCGCGAGTTTGTTCTGCCATTGCTCGGGTTTGGTGAAGGTAAGCGGGGCGCCGGAAGGAGCCTTCGGGCGATCGTTGCCTTTAAACCAGTCGAGCAGGTCGGCGTGTGCCGCTGGAGAGAGCGTCAGGGCGGTGGCGCTGATGCCAAGCATTTTCAGAATCTGGCGGCGCTGTAGCATAAAGACAGACTCAGACGTTACGTCGGCTTCCGTCAGTTTTCGATTTTTCATGGCATCCTCCATCATGCGTTTTCCTAAGCATGACGGAGGAGAAGGATTCGCGCGAATATGTCACGAAAATTTGAAGATTAGGCGATTTTCACCAGCGCGCGACCATGGAACTGGTTATCCATAATCTTACTGGCATATTCAGGTGCCTGGCTGAGCGTAATTTCGGTGGCGCTCTGCGTATAGAAAGATTCCGGCAAATCGCGCACCAGACGCTCCCATGCCTCAGTACGGCGAGCCGCAGGCGTCATCACGGAATCCACGCCCTGCAGGCGGACATTACGCAGAATAAATGGCATCACGGTCGTTGGCAGGGCAAATCCGCCCGCCAGGCCGCAGGCTGCCACGCAGCCGCCGTAGTTCATTTGCGCCAGGACTTTTGCCAGCACCTTATCACCGACGGTATCGACCGCGCCTGCCCAGACCTGTTTTTCCAGCGGGCGGGTCTCGGCAAACTCATCGCGGCCAAGAATGCGGATGGCACCGAGCTGACGCAGATAATCATGCGTGCTTTCACGGCCGGACACCGCCGCAACCTGATAACCCAGCTTGTGCAGCAGCGTGACCGCCGTGCTGCCCACGCCACCGCTGGCCCCGGTCACAACAATTTCACCTGACTCGGGGCGAACACCCGCCTCTTCCAGCGCCATCACGCACAGCATGGCAGTAAAGCCTGCGGTACCGACGATCATCGCTTTGCGGCCATCCATGCCTTTCGGCATGGGCACCAGCCAGTCACCCTTCACGCGCGCCTGCGTTGCCAGGCCGCCCCAGTGATTTTCGCCCACGCCCCAGCCGGTGAGCAGCACCTGCTGGCCCGCATGGAAACGGGGATCTTCGCTGCTATGAACCCGGCCAGCAAAATCAATACCCGGCACCATAGGGAAATTTCGGATGATTTTACCCTTACCGGTGATCGCCAGCGCATCTTTATAATTTAAACTGGACCAGTCGATGTCGATGGTAACTTCGCCTTCCGGCAGGCGAGTCTCTTCTACGGCCTGTACTGAGGCAAGCGTTTTGCCGTCCTGCTGTTCTAAGATTAAAGCCTGCATACGGGGTCCTCACGGCTCAGATGATTGGAAAATAGTTCCTGAAGACTATACTCGCTCAGGGTAAAGCAATGCCGATTTAACGCAATAAATTGCCAGATACGCCAGGTTTGGTAGTATGCCGCATTTGAAATGCAAGTTAGCGCTTACTCGCTACCCCATCAACCCACGGAGTAATCTCAAGGATGCGATTAACGACGAAGTTCTCGGCTTTTATCACCCTGCTGACGGGGCTTACTATCTTTGTCACGCTTCTTGGTTGCTCTTTGAGCTTTTATAACGCCATTCAGGACAAACTGGTCAACCGGGTGCAGTCCGTTGCGTCGGTCATTGATACGCGTCTGTTGACCACTCCACTTCCTGAGCTTTCCCGGGAGCTGGATGAGTTGATGGTGCCGGTTGATATTATCCAGATCGACATTCAGCAGGGAAAGCATCCGGTTTTAAGCCATGAACGGCAGGACAGCTATCGACCTGCGGGTGTGGTGAGCCAGTATCGGGAAGTGACGGTGCACTCCCTCAAAAATCCGGGTATGACCATACGCATGGTCTACCTCGATCCGATGGCCAGCTATTTCCGTTCTATGATGACCACCGCGCCGCTCACTGTCGCCGTCGCTTTCATTATTTTGCTGGTTTTCCTCGCGGTCCGCTGGCTGCGCCGCCAGCTCTCTGGTCAGGAACTGCTGGAGATCCGCTCCGTACGTATCCTGAACGGTGAACGCGGCCCGCAGGTTCGCGGCTCGGTCCATGAATGGCCGTCACGCGCCAGCAGCGCGCTGGATACGCTGCTCTCAGAAATCCAGTTTGCCAGCGACCAGCGCAGCCGTATGGATACGCTGATCCGCTCTTATGCCGCGCAGGATAATAAAACCGGCCTTAACAACCGCCTTTTCTTTGACAACCAACTCGCCACGCTGCTCGACGACCCGGAGAAAGTGGGCACGCACGGGGTGGTGATGATGATTCGCCTGCCTGATTTCGATCTGCTGCGCGACACATGGGGGCAGCGGGCGGCGGAAGAAAATCTCTTTACGCTGATCAACCTGCTCTCCACCTTTATTCTGCGCTACCCGGGGGCGCTGCTGGCCCGCTACCACCGCAGCGATTTTGCCGTATTGCTGCCGCACCGCACGCTGAAGGAATCAGAAAGTATTGCCAGCCAGCTGCTGAAGGCGGTTGATGCGCTGCCGCAGAGCAAAATGCTCGACAGGGACGATATGGTCCACATGGGGATCTGCGCCTGGCGTGGCGGGCAGTCGACAGAACAGGTGATGGAGCATGCGGAAGCGGCCACCCGCAACGCCGTGCTACAGGGGGCGAACGGATGGGCTGTCTATGATGATTCGCTGCCAGAAAAAGGCCGCGGAAACGTGCGCTGGCGTACGTTGATTGAGCAAATGCTGAGTCGTGGTGGGCCACGTATATATCAAAAACCGGCGGTCATGAAAAACGGCTATGTCCATCACCGGGAATTGATGTGCCGTATTTTCGACGGGACGGAAGAGGTTATTTCTGCGGAATATCTGCCAATGGTGCTGCAATTTGGGCTCTCCGAAGAGTATGACCGCCAGCAAATTACACGCTTGATTCCGTTTTTATCATTCTGGCCTGAAGAGAATCTGGCGTTACAGGTTACCGTTGAGTCATTAATACGCCCGCGTTTTCAGCGCTGGCTGCGTGATACATTAATGCAATGCGAAAAATCGCAACGCAAACACATTATTTTTGAACTTGCTGAGGCGGATGTAGGTCAACACATCAGCCGGTTGCGTCCAGTGGTCCGTTTGATCAACGCGCTCGGTGCGCGTGTCGCGGTAACGCAGGCTGGTTTAACGCTGGTTAGTACCAACTGGATCAAGGAGCTGGATGTGGAGCTATTAAAGCTACATCCGGGGCTGGTAAGAAATATTGAAAAGCGCACGGAAAACCAGCTGCTGGTTCAGAGTTTGGTTGAAGCGTGCAAAGGAACACGAACACAGGTATTTGCCGCAGGCGTGCGCTCCAGAGGCGAATGGCAGATGTTAACAGAGCGCGGGGTGACGGGCGGTCAGGGCGATTTTTTTGCCGCCTCTCAGCCGCTTGACACCAACGTGAAAAAATATTTGCAAAGATACTCTGTTTGACCTGCCGTTTACGTTGTTTTCACGTAGAATATCGCGCCTGTAGCTTTGAGTATGTCGAGCAAAAAGCCAGTGAACGACCTTTAACGGGTTACAAATGCCAGTGAGGAACACGACTGTTTACTCAGCCCTGAGGGAGTCAGGGGATGAATTTGTAACATCAGGAAACGTACTGCACAAATTTTCACCGTTGCAGATGATTTTTGCGCCTTGTCGCTGCTGCGTGTGGTTGGTAAAGTAAGCGGATTTTGTTTTCCGCCCCAGCTTTCAGGATTATCCCTTAGTATGTTGAAAAAATTTCGTGGCATGTTTTCCAATGACCTGTCCATTGACCTGGGTACCGCGAATACCCTTATTTATGTAAAAGGACAAGGCATCGTATTGAATGAGCCTTCTGTTGTGGCCATTCGTCAGGATCGTGCAGGCTCGCCGAAAAGCGTGGCCGCAGTGGGTCATGACGCGAAGCAGATGCTGGGTCGTACCCCTGGCAACATCGCCGCCATTCGCCCAATGAAAGACGGCGTTATCGCTGATTTCTTCGTGACTGAAAAAATGCTTCAGCACTTCATCAAGCAGGTTCACAGCAACAGCTTCATGCGCCCAAGCCCGCGTGTTCTGGTGTGTGTGCCGGTTGGCGCAACCCAGGTAGAACGTCGCGCAATCCGTGAATCTGCCCAGGGGGCAGGTGCACGTGAAGTGTTCCTGATTGAAGAGCCAATGGCTGCGGCCATCGGTGCTGGCCTGCCTGTTTCCGAAGCTACCGGTTCTATGGTGGTGGATATCGGTGGCGGTACCACTGAAGTGGCCGTGATCTCTCTGAACGGCGTGGTGTACTCCTCTTCCGTACGTATCGGTGGTGACCGCTTCGATGAAGCCATCATTAATTATGTGCGCCGTAACTACGGCTCTCTGATCGGTGAAGCCACCGCAGAGCGTATCAAACACGAAATCGGCTCTGCGTATCCGGGCGATGAAGTGCGTGAGATCGAAGTACGTGGTCGTAACCTGGCGGAAGGTGTTCCACGCGGTTTTACCCTGAACTCCAACGAAATTCTGGAAGCACTGCAGGAACCACTGACGGGCATCGTGAGCGCGGTAATGGTTGCGCTGGAGCAGTGTCCACCAGAGCTGGCGTCCGATATCTCCGAGCGCGGCATGGTTCTGACCGGTGGTGGTGCGCTGCTGCGTAACCTCGACCGCCTGTTGATGGAAGAGACAGGTATTCCTGTCGTAGTTGCAGAAGATCCACTGACTTGCGTCGCCCGTGGTGGTGGCAAGGCGCTGGAAATGATCGACATGCACGGCGGCGACTTGTTCAGCGAAGAGTAGTCATGGTGAAAGGGTAGCGAATCGCTACCCTTTCTCTCTGACACGAGAATACGCATAGCCTATGAAGCCAATTTTTAGCCGTGGCCCATCGCTACAGTTTCGCCTCATTCTGGCGGTTCTGGTTGCGCTTGGCGTCATTATTGCCGATAGCCGCCTCGGTACGTTCAGCCAGATCCGAACGTACATGGATACCGCCGTCAGTCCTTTCTACTTTATATCAAATGGTCCCCGTGAACTGCTCGACTCCGTTTCTCAAACGTTGTCTTCACGAGACCAGCTCGAACTTGAAAACCGGGCATTACGCCAGGAACTGCTGCTGAAAAACAGCGAACTGCTGATGCTGGGGCAATACAAGCAGGAAAACGCGCGTCTGCGTGAACTGCTCGGCTCGCCGCTGCGTCAGGACGAGCAGAAGATGGTTACCCAGGTGATCTCCACCGTGAACGACCCCTACAGCGATCAGGTTGTGATCGACAAAGGGAGCGTGAACGGGGTGTATGAAGGTCAGCCCGTCATCAGTGATAAGGGCGTAGTAGGCCAGGTTGTTGCCGTCGCCAAACTGACCAGCCGCGTGCTGCTGATTTGCGACGCCACACACGCACTGCCGATCCAGGTCCTGCGTAACGATATCCGCGTGATTGCGGCCGGTAACGGCTGCACGGACGATCTGCAGCTGGAACACCTGCCGGCTAACACGGACATCCGTGTCGGCGACGTGCTGGTGACGTCCGGTCTGGGTGGACGCTTCCCTGAGGGCTACCCGGTTGCGGTGGTCTCTTCGGTTAAGCTGGATACTCAGCGTGCGTACACCGTGATTCAGGCCCGTCCAACCGCCGGTTTACAGCGTCTGCGCTACCTGCTGCTGCTCTGGGGCGCCGATCGTAACGGTGCTAATCCGATGACGCCTGAAGAGGTGCATCGCGTGGCGAACGAACGCCTGATGCAGATGATGCCGCAAGTTCTCCCGCCAGCGGACTCTATGGGGCCGCCTGCGCCAGTGCCCGCGCCGGCAACCGGTTTAACGCAGCCGCTGCCAGACGCGCCGCCACCGCCTAAACTCTCTTCGGGAGGGCAGTAGTGGCAAGTTATCGTAGCCAGGGACGCTGGGTCATCTGGCTCTCGTTCCTCATCGCACTGTTGCTGCAGATTATGCCCTGGCCGGATAATATTCTCGTTTTCCGGCCAAACTGGGTCTTGCTCATTTTGCTTTACTGGATCCTTGCCCTGCCGCACCGCGTAAATGTCGGCACGGGTTTTGTGATGGGTGCCATACTGGATCTCATTAGTGGCTCTACGCTGGGCGTGCGCGCCCTGTCCATGAGCATTATTGCGTACCTCGTCGCACTGAAATTCCAGCTCTTTCGTAACCTCGCGCTCTGGCAACAGGCCCTGGTCGTGATGCTGTTGTCGCTTGCTGCGGATATCGTTGTTTTCTGGGCAGAGTTTTTAGTGATCAACGTCTCTTTCCGACCGGAAGTGTTCTGGAGTAGTGTAGTAAACGGTGTGCTCTGGCCGTGGCTATTCCTGCTGATGCGTAAGGTTCGCCAGCAGTTTGCTGTGCAATAAAAGGTTTCTATGACGTCTCTGTATCTTGCTTCCGGCTCCCCGCGCCGTCAGGAACTCCTGACGCAGTTAGGGGTCTCTTTTGAACGCATCGTGACCGGCATTGAAGAAAAACGTGCTGAGGGCGAAAGTGCTCAGCAGTACGTGTCTCGCCTGGCACGCGAGAAAGCGCAGGCGGGCGTGGCCTGCGTGCCGCGCGATCTGCCCGTGCTGGGAGCAGATACCATCGTTATCCTTAACGGTGAAGTCCTTGAGAAACCGCATGACGCCGCCGATGCGGCGCGCATGCTGCGCAAAATGTCCGGACAAACGCATCAGGTGATGACAGCCGTCGCGCTGGCGGACAGCCAGCACGTGCTGGATTGCCTGGTAGTTACGGATGTCACGTTCAGAGTGCTAACCGACGACGAGATCGCCGCTTATATCGCCAGCGGTGAACCGATGGATAAAGCAGGTGCATACGGTATTCAGGGGCTGGGTGGCTGTTTTGTCAGGAAGATTAATGGCAGCTATCACGCCGTAGTCGGCTTACCGCTGGTGGAAACGTATGAGTTGCTGAGCAATTTTAACTCACTGCGTGAGGGAAGGGATAATTATGACGGCTGAATTGTTGGTAAACGTAACGCCATCGGAAACCCGTGTGGCCTATATTGACGGTGGGATTCTTCAGGAAATTCATATTGAGCGTGAAGCGCGGCGCGGAATAGTAGGCAATATCTACAAAGGTCGTGTCAGTCGTGTACTGCCGGGTATGCAGGCGGCTTTTGTAGATATTGGACTGGATAAGGCGGCATTTTTACATGCCTCCGACATCATGCCGCACACCGAGTGCGTCGCGGGCGAAGAGCAAAAGCAGTTTGCCGTGCGCGATATTTCTGAACTGGTGCGTCAGGGACAGGATCTGATGGTGCAGGTGGTGAAAGATCCCCTCGGTACCAAAGGTGCCCGTCTGACCACCGACATCACTTTACCTTCCCGCTATCTGGTCTTTATGCCTGGCGCGTCGCACGTGGGCGTTTCGCAGCGTATTGAGAGCGAAAGCGAGCGCGAGCGTCTTAAGAAAGTGGTCAGCACCTACTGCGATGAACAGGGCGGGTTTATTATCCGCACTGCCGCAGAAGGGATCAGCGAAGAAGACCTGGCGTCGGATGCGGCTTACCTGAAGCGCGTCTGGACCAAAGTGATGGAGCGTAAAAAACGCAACCAGACCCGCTACCAGCTCTATGGTGAACTGGCGCTTGCGCAGCGCGTGCTGCGTGACTTTGCCGATGCGCAGCTCGACCGCATCCGCGTGGACTCTCGCCTGACGTATGAAGCGCTGCTGGAGTTTACCGCTGAATACATCCCGGAAATGCCAGGCCTGCTGGAGCATTACACCGGGCGTCAGCCGATCTTCGATCTCTATGACGTCGAGAACGAGATCCAGCGCGCCCTGGAGCGAAAGGTCGAACTGAAGTCCGGCGGGTACCTGATCATCGATCAGACCGAAGCGATGACCACCGTTGATATCAACACCGGCGCGTTTGTCGGCCATCGCAATCTGGATGACACCATCTTCAACACCAACATCGAAGCCACGCAGGCAATTGCGCGCCAGCTTCGTCTGCGCAACCTCGGCGGCATTATCATCATCGACTTTATCGATATGAGTAATGAAGATCATCGCCGTCGCGTGCTGCACTCGCTGGAGCAGGCGCTGAGTAAAGATCGCGTTAAGACCAGCATCAACGGTTTCTCACAGCTGGGGCTGGTAGAAATGACGCGCAAGCGTACCCGTGAAAGCGTTGAGCATGTGCTGTGTAATGAATGCCCAACCTGCCATGGACGTGGAACGGTAAAGACGGTTGAGACCGTCTGTTACGAAATTATGCGTGAAATCGTCCGTGTGCATCATGCCTACGACTCCGATCGTTTTCTGGTCTATGCTTCCCCTGCGGTGGCTGAAGCGCTAAAAGGCGAAGAGTCGCACGCGCTGGCGGAAGTGGAAATCTTTGTCGGCAAACAGGTAAAAGTACAAATTGAACCGCTCTATAACCAGGAGCAGTTTGACGTCGTAATGATGTAAAACGCAGTTCGCTGCGTGACAAAAGCTGACAAGGAGAGATGCGTGAGGCGATTGCCGGGGATTTTATTGCTTACAGGGGCAACGCTGGTCGTGATTGTCGCGTTGCTCGTGAGCGGGCTACGCCTCGTTTTACCGCATCTGGACAGCTGGCGTCCGCAGTTGCTGGCGAAAATCGAATCCACCACCGGCGTGCCGGTGGACGTAAGCCAGGTCAGCGCCAGCTGGCAGAATTTTGGCCCGACGCTCGATGTCCGGGATATCAACGCAAGCCTGAAAGACGGCGGTTATCTGAAAATCAAACGCGTCACCCTGGCGCTGGACGTCTGGCAAAGCCTGCTGCATCTGCGCTGGCAGTTTCGCGATCTCACCTTTTATCAACTCCAGTTTCTGACCAATACGCCGCTGACGGGCGGTGATAACAATCAGGGCCTCGAAGCCAACCGCTTCAGCGATCTCTTTCTCCGCCAGTTCGATCATTTCGATCTCCGTGACAGCGAAGTGAGCTTTATTACACTTTCCGGCCAGCGCGCCGAGCTGGCGATCCCGCAGCTAACCTGGCTCAACGGTAAGGATCGGCACCGCGCCGAGGGGCAGGTTAATCTTTCCAGCCTGAACGGCCAGCACGGCGTCATGCAGGTGCGTATGGACCTGCGGGACGATGATGGCCTGCTAAACAACGGTAAAGTCTGGCTGCAGGCCGACGATGTGGACGTGAAGCCCTGGCTCGGCGACTGGTTACAGCAAAATATGCAGCTGGAAACCGCCCGTTTCAGCCTTGAGGGCTGGATGACCCTGACGAAAGGGAAATTTGCCAGCGGCGATATCTGGCTGAAGCAGGGGGGCGCGAGCTGGAAGGGCGAAAAACAGCAGCATCAGCTTTCCGTCGATAACCTCACCGCGCACGTGACGCAGGAGAAAGAGGGCTGGCAGTTTGCCATCCCCGATACGCGTATCACGATGGACGGCAAGCCGTGGCCGCGCGGTGCGCTGACGCTGGCCTGGATGCCGGAGCAGGACGTGGGCGGCGCGGCCAGCAAACGCAGCGATGAGCTGCGCATCCGCGCCAGTAACCTGGATCTGGCGGCCATTGAAGGCTTGCGCTCGATGGCCGCAAAACTCTCTCCGGACCTGGGCGAGATCTGGCTGGCGACGCAGCCGAGCGGAAATATTGATTCTCTGGCGCTGGATATCCCGCTCCAGGCGACGGAAAAAACCCGTTTCCAGGCATCCTGGAAAGACCTTGCCTGGAAGCAGTGGAAGATGCTACCGGGTGCGGAGCATTTCAGCGGCAAGCTGGAAGGCAGCGTGGATAACGGCAGGCTGACGGCCAATATGCACAACGCCAAAATGCCTTACGAGACGGCCTTCCGCGCGCCGCTGGAAATTGAACAGGGCAGCGCTGTGCTTAACTGGCTACGTAACGACAAAGGTTTCCAGCTTGATGGCCGCCATATCGATGTGAAAGCCAAAGCGGTTCACGCGCGCGGCGATTTCCGCTATCTGCAGCCTGAAGGTGATGAGCCGTGGCTGGGCATTCTGGCCGGGATCAGCACCGATGACGGCTCTCAGGCCTGGCGATACTTCCCGGAAAACCTGATGGGTAAGGCGCTGGTCGACTATCTGAGCGGCGCAATTCAGGGCGGTCAGGCGGACAATGCCACGCTGGTCTACGGCGGTAACCCGCATCTTTTCCCGTACAAACATAATGAAGGCCAGTTTCAGGTGCTGGTGCCGCTGCATAACGCGACCTTCGCGTTCCAGCCGGGCTGGCCCGCGCTGAAAAACCTGAATATCGAGCTTAACTTCCTCAACGACGGACTATGGATGAAGTCCGACAGCGTGGCGCTGGGCGGCGTGACGGCCAGCAACCTGACGGCCAACATCCCGGACTACTCAAAAGAGAAGCTGCTGATTGATGCCGACATCAACGGCCCGGGGAAAGCGGTGGGACCGTACTTTGAGGAGACGCCACTGAAAGAGTCGCTGGCGGCGACCCTTCAGCAGCTCCAGCTCGATGGCGATGTGAATGCTCGCTTACATCTTGATATCCCGCTGGACGGTGAGATGACCACCGCCAAAGGTGACGTCCGGCTGAAGAACAACAGCCTGTACATTAAACCGCTTGATAGCACCCTCAAAAACCTCAGCGGACAGTTCAGCTTTGTGAACGGTAATTTGAAAAGCGAGCCGCTTACCGCCAGCTGGTTTAATCAGCCCGTGAATATCGACTTCTCGACAGCCGAGGGGCAAAAGGCTTATCAGGTGGCCGTCAATCTGGACGGCAACTGGCAGCCGTCGCGTATGGAGGTCCTGCCGAAGCCGATTGAGGCGTCAGTGGCGGGTGCGGTCGCCTGGCAGGGCAAAGTGGCAATCGATCTGCCTTATCATGCGGGGGCACAGTATAAGGTCGACATTACGGGTGACCTGAAGAATATTCGAAGCCAGTTGCCTGCGCCGCTGGATAAACAGGACGGACAGTCGCTGCCGGTGAAGCTTAACGTGGATGGCAATCTGGACAGCTTCGCGCTGACCGGAAGCGCGGGCGGAACAAACCACTTCAACAGCCGCTGGCTGCTTAACCGCAAGCTCACCCTCGACAAAGCCATCTGGACGACGGACAGCAAAACCACGCCGCCGTTGCCTGAGCATGCGGGCGTTGAGCTGAACCTCCCGTCGATGGACGGCGCGGAGTGGCTGGCGCTGTTCCAGAAAGGCGTTGGGCAAAACGTTGATGAGGCCGCCCAGTTCCCGCAGACCATTACCGTACGCACGCCGTCGCTGATGCTGGGCGGACAGCAATGGAACAACCTGAGCATTGTCTCTCAGCCAACCGCTAACGGCTCAAAAGTGGAGGCACAGGGCCGGGAGATCAACGGCACGCTGACCATGCGCAACAACGCGCCGTGGCAGGCAGCGATTCGCTATCTCTATTACAACCCGGCCGCCGCGGGTAAAGATAAACCGGCGAATGCCTCGCCGCTGAGTAATACTTCCCGCGTCGATTTTAGCGGCTGGCCCGATGTGCAGCTGCGCTGCGCGGAGTGCTGGCTGTGGGGGCAAAAGTACGGCCGTATCGACGGTGATTTTGCCATCCAGGGGAATACGCTCAAGCTCTCCGGCGGATTGATCGACACCGGCTTTGGCCGCATGACGGCGGGCGGGGAATGGGTGAATAACCCGGGCGAGCAGCGAACGTCCCTGAAGGGTGACATTAAAGGCAACAAGCTGGATGCGGCAGCCAACTTCTTTGGCATCAGCACGCCGCTGCGCGGTTCGTCATTTAACATCAATTACGATCTTCACTGGCGTGATGCCCCCTGGAAGCCAGACGAAGCGTCACTGAACGGCATTCTGAAAACACACTTTGGCAAAGGCGAAATCGCCGACGTGAGCACGGGGCGCGCCGGACAGATCCTGCGCCTGCTGAGTTTTGATGCGCTGCTGCGCAAGCTGCGCTTTGATTTTAGCGACACCTTCAGCGAAGGCTTCTACTACGATTCCATCAGAAGTACGGCGTGGATCAAGGACGGCGTTCTGCACACGGACGACACGCTGGTGGATGGCCTTGAAGCGGATATCGCCATGAAGGGCTCGGTCAACCTCGTGCGTCGCGAGCTGGATATGGAAGCCGTGGTGGCGCCGGAAATTTCCGCGAGCGTTGGCGTGGCGGCGGCCTTTGTGGTGAACCCGATTGTCGGGGCGGCGGTGTTTGCCGCCAGTAAAGTGCTGGGGCCGCTGTGGAGCAAGGTCTCCATTTTGCGCTATCGCATTACCGGTCCGGTCGATAAACCGCAGATTAACGAGGTGCTGCGCCAGCCGCGCAAAGATGCACAGCAATGATTTGACGTGGGCAGGTAATTGCCTCACTCTCAATAAATACGATCTTTATACCGCCACGGGCGGCAACGAACGAGTAGCAATACGATGAGTCTGAACCTGGTAAGTGAACATTTGCTCGCAGCGAACGGCCTGAGCCATCAGGACCTGTTCTCCATTCTTGGTCAACTGACCGAACGCCGTCTCGACTACGGCGACCTTTATTTCCAGTCGAGCTATCACGAATCCTGGGTTTTAGAAGACAGCATCATCAAAGATGGCTCTTACAACATCGACCAGGGCGTCGGCGTGCGTGCCGTGAGCGGCGAAAAAACCGGTTTTGCCTATGCCGACCAGATAAGCCTGGCCGCGCTTGAGCAGAGCGCGCAGGCCGCGCGTACCATTGTGCGCGATGCCGGCGATGGTCGCGTGAAAACTCTGGGTGAAGTGCAGCACTCTGCGCTCTATACCAGCATCGATCCGCTGCAGAGCATGAGCCGTGAAGAGAAGCTGGACATTCTGCGCCGCGTGGACAAAGTGGCGCGTGCCGCCGACAAACGCGTGCAGGAAGTCTCCGCCAGCCTGAGTGGTGTGTATGAACTGATTCTGGTGGCGGCAACGGACGGTACGTTGGCGGCCGATGTGCGTCCGCTGGTGCGTCTTTCAATCAGCGTGCAGGTCGATGACGACGGCAAACGCGAGCGCGGCTCAAGCGGCGGCGGCGGTCGTTTCGGCTATGACTGGTTCCTGGGCGACGTTGACGGCGAAGCGCGCGCTGACGCGTGGGCAAAAGAAGCCGTGCGCATGGCGCTGGTGAACTTGAATGCCGTCGCGGCGCCAGCCGGAACATTCCCGGTGGTGCTGGGCGCAGGCTGGCCGGGCGTGCTGCTGCACGAGGCGGTGGGCCACGGTCTGGAAGGCGATTTTAACCGTCGCGGAACGTCCGTGTTCAGCGGCCAGATCGGGCAGCTCGTCTCCTCTGAGCTTTGCACCGTGGTGGATGATGGTACCATGCGCGATCGTCGCGGCTCGGTGGCTATCGACGATGAAGGGACGCCAGGCCAGTACAACGTGCTGATCGAAAACGGCGTGCTGAAAGGCTATATGCAGGACAAACTCAACGCGCGCCTGATGGGCGTAGCGCCAACGGGTAACGGCCGTCGTGAATCCTACGCGCACCTGCCGATGCCGCGCATGACCAACACCTACATGTTGCCGGGCAAATCCACACCGCAGGAGATTATCGAATCCGTGGACTACGGTATCTTTGCGCCAAACTTTGGCGGCGGCCAGGTGGACATCACCTCCGGTAAGTTTGTTTTCTCCACGTCAGAAGCGTATCTGATCGAGAAAGGAAAAGTGACCAAAGCGGTCAAAGGTGCGACGCTGATTGGCTCCGGTATTGAAGCCATGCAGCAGATCTCCATGGTCGGCAACGATCTGAAGCTGGATAACGGCGTGGGCGTCTGCGGTAAAGAGGGCCAGAGCCTGCCGGTTGGCGTGGGCCAGCCAACGCTGAAAGTGGACAACCTGACGGTGGGCGGCACGGCGTAATTTCCCCCCTCACCCCGGCTCTCTCCCCAACGGGGAGAAAAGACCGCACGGAGCAGTCCCCTCTCCCCGTTGGGGAGAGGGTTAGGGTGAGGGGAAAGACCTATTCTTTTCTTCTTCCCCGCATCCCCTGAAACAGCTCCGCCACGTCCACAAAATACTCGGTCAGATAATTAATACACACCTGTACCTTGAGCGGGAGTTTGTCTTTTTCGGTATACAGGGCGTACACCGGACGCGGATCGGACTGGTAGCGCGGGAAGAGGATCTCCAGCACGCCGCTGTTGATCTCGTTGATCACCCACATTAACGGCACGTAGGCGATCCCGGCACCGGCCACCAGCCAGCGCGAAATGGTCATTGGATCGTTAGTGACAAACCGTCCTTCCGGCAGCAGTTTGGTAGAGATCCCTTCCGGGGCAATCAGCTCAAATTCATTATCGGGCCGCACGCTGTACTCCAGCCACGAGTGGTTGGTGAGATCGGCGGGTTTCTCCGGAACGCCGTACTGCGCCAGATAGCTTTTCGAGGCGCAGACGACCATCGGCATGCTGCCCAGCCTGCGCGAGAACAGGCTGGAATCCTGCAACGCGCCGACGCGGATCACCACGTCCAGCCCGTCGGCAATCAGGTCCGGCGCGGGAATGCCCGTCACCAGATTTACCGTTAAGCCTGGATACTCCTTCAGCATGTCTGCCGTCATGGCAGCGAGAACATTTTGTGCCATAGTTGAAGAACACCCGATGCGCAGCGTGCCGATGGGGGTGTTGTTGAAGGCATAGAGCTGCTCATGAACATCCTGCACTTCATGCATCATGCGTCGGCAGCCCTGATAGTAAATTTTACCCGCTTCCGTCAGCCCAATGCTGCGGGTACTGCGGTTGAGCAGCTTAACCTGAAGCTCATCTTCCAGTTTGGACACCGTCTGGCTGATGGATGAGACGCTCATCTGAAGCTGGCGTGCTGCGGCGGTAAACGAGCCCAGTTCAACCACTTTGGCAAAGACCGACATGCGTTTTAAACGTTCCATTGTTCACTCTGGCTTAAAAGTGATTTAGATCACATATTATAGATAACAGCATAACAGTTACGTTAATATATTATTAATTACATAACGGCTGCGCCATTCTCGCCCGGCGTTTCTTGCTCTCCTGCGGTGGCGTGCGCTAAAAAATTCTGAAGCCTGCACTCTCTCTTATCAAGGTTAACATGAGTCTGTTTCCCGTTATCGTGGTGTTCGGTCTGTCGTTCCCACCGATATTTTTCGAGCTTCTTTTATCACTGGCGATCTTCTGGCTGGTGCGCAAGGTGCTGGTCCCTACCGGGATCTACGATTTTGTCTGGCACCCTGCATTGTTCAATACCGCGCTGTATTGCTGCCTGTTTTACCTGATATCGCGCATGTTTGTCTGAGGTTGATGTGAAAACGCTAACAAGAAAAATCTCCCGCACTGCCATCACAATGGCGCTGGTTATCCTCGCCTTCATCGCTATTTTCCGTGCCTGGGTCTACTACACCGAATCACCGTGGACGCGTGATGCACGCTTCAGCGCCGACGTGGTGGCAATAGCCCCTGACGTGGCCGGTCTTATCACGGCGGTCAACGTTCACGATAACCAGCTCGTGAAAAAAGATCAGGTCCTGTTCACCATCGACCAGCCTCGCTACCAGAAAGCGCTGGAGGAAGCGGAAGCCGACGTGGCCTATTACCAGGCGCTGGCCGCGGAGAAACGCCGCGAGGCGGGTCGTCGTAACCAGCTGGGCGTACAGGCCATGTCCCGCGAAGAGATAGACCAGTCCAACAACGTGCTGCAAACCGTGCTGCACCAGCTGGCGAAAGCGCAGGCAACGCGCGATCTGGCGAAGCTCGACCTGGAGCGTACCGTGATCCGCGCGCCAGCCGATGGCTGGGTGACCAACCTCAACGTTTATGCCGGGGAGTTCATTACCCGCGGCTCAACCGCCGTGGCGCTGGTTAAGCAGAACTCCTTCTACGTGCTCGCCTATATGGAAGAGACCAAGCTGGAGGGGGTTCGTCCGGGTTACCGGGCTGAAGTTACGCCGCTTGGCAGCAACCGCGTCTTTAAGGGCACCGTCGACAGCGTTGCCGCAGGGGTAACCAACTCCAGCAGCTCTAACGATGCCAAAGGGATGGCGACGGTGGACTCCAACCTGGAGTGGGTGCGTCTGGCACAGCGCGTGCCAGTACGTATTCATCTGGACGAACAGCAGGGCAACCTGTGGCCAGCGGGCACTACCGCGACGGTGGTGATCACCGGCGAAAAAGATCGGGATGCCAGCCAGGATTCGCTCTTCCGTAAAATTGCCCACCGCCTGCGCGAGTTTGGTTAATCGCCATGGGTATCTTTTCCATCGCCAGCCAGCATATTCGCTTCGCCGTGAAGCTGGCGTGCGCCATTGTGCTGGCGCTGTTTGTCGGCTTCCATTTCCAGCTTGAAACCCCTCGCTGGGCGGTGCTCACCGCCGCGATTGTTGCGGCGGGTCCTGCCTTCGCCGCGGGCGGGGAGCCCTACTCTGGTGCGATCCGCTATCGCGGGATGCTGCGTATCATCGGAACCTTTATTGGCTGTTTCGCGGCGCTGACCATTATTATTCTGATGATCCGCACGCCGCTGCTGATGCTCATGGTGTGCTGCATCTGGGCGGGTTTCTGCACCTGGATTTCGTCTCTGGTAAAAGTGGAGAACTCCTACGCCTGGGGGCTGGCGGGCTATACCGCGCTAATTATTGTTATCACGATCCAGTCCGAACCCTTGCTCGCGCCGCAGTTTGCCGTGGAGCGCTGCAGCGAGATTGTGATTGGTATTGTCTGCGCGATCGTGGCTGACCTGCTTTTCTCCCCGCGCTCGATCAAGCAAGAGGTGGATCGCGAGCTGGACGCGCTGATCGTTGCCCAGTACCAACTGATGCAGCTGTGCATTAAACACGGCGACAGCGAAGAGGTGGATAAAGCGTGGAGCGGGCTGGTACGCCGTACGCAGGCCCTGGAAGGGATGCGCAGCAACCTCAATATGGAGTCGTCGCGCTGGGCCCGGGCGAATCGTCGCCTTAAAGCCCTTAACACCGTCTCTCTGACGCTGATTACCCAGGCGTGCGAAACCTATCTCATCCAGAACACTCGACCGGAAGCGGTTACCGATACGTTCCGCGAACTGTTTGCCGAGCCGGTAGACACCGTACAGGACGTGCATAAGCAGCTTAAGCGCATGCGCCGTGTGATTGCCTGGACCGGGGAGCGCGACACGCCGGTGACCATCTACACCTGGGTCGGCGCCGCGACGCGCTATCTGCTGCTGAAACGCGGTGTAATCAGCAACACTAAAATCAGCGCGGCGGAAGAAGAGGTGCTCCAGGGCGAAGTAGTGATCAAGGCGGAATCTGCTGAGCGGCACCACGCGATGGTCAACTTCTGGCGTACCACGCTTGCCTGTATGCTCGGCACGCTTTTCTGGCTGTGGACGGGCTGGACGTCCGGCAGCGGCGCGATGGTGATGATTGCCGTCGTGACCGCGCTGGCGATGCGTCTGCCTAACCCGCGCATGGTCGCCATTGATTTCCTCTACGGCACCATTGCCGCTCTGCCGATAGGCGCGCTCTATTTCCTGGTCATCATTCCGTCGACGCAGCAGAGCATGCTGCTGCTCTGTATCAGCCTGGCGGTAATGGCGTTCTTTATCGGCATTGAGGTACAAAAGCGGCGACTGGGATCGCTGGGGGCGCTGGCGAGTACGATTAATATCATCGTGCTGGATAACCCGATGACCTTCCATTTCAGCCAGTTCCTCGACAGCGCGTTAGGCCAGCTGGTTGGGTGTTTCCTGGCGATGATGGTGATTCTGCTGGTACGGGATAACTCGCAGGCCCGGACGGGGCGCGTGCTGTTGAACCAGTTCGTGTCGGCTGCCGTGTCGTCGATGACCACCAATACCGCGCGCCGTAAAGAGAACCACCTGCCCGCGCTCTATCAGCAGCTGTTTTTACTGCTGAACAAGTTTCCGGGGGATATCGCGAAGTTCCGCCTAGCATTAACCATGATCATTGCGCACCAGCGTCTGCGTAACGCGCCGGTGCCGATCAACGACGATCTCTCGGCCTTCCACCGTCAGCTGCGTCGTACCGCCGACCATGTGCTTTCCGCCAGCAGCGATGACAAACGCCGCCGTTACTTTACCCAACTGCTTGAAGAACTCGATATTTATCAGGAAAAGCTCAAACACTGGCAGGCGCCGCCACAGGTGACCGAGCCGGTAGGGCGGCTGGTGTTTATGCTGCATCGCTACCAGAATGCCCTAACTGATAACTGACCGACGTAAAAAACCGACGCCAAAAGCGTCGGTTTTTTTGTGGCTATACTTATTCCAGCACGTACTTACATTCAGGAAGGGAGGACACATGACGACCCAGGCGCTTCAGGACAACACTCTTTTTCAGACCGGCTATCTGGTTAACGGCCTCTGGAAAACGCTGGACACAACGTTTGATGTGCTGAACCCCGCGACCGGTGAGGTCATCGCTAAAGTTGCGAAAGCGGGTAAAGCGCAAACCGAAGAAGCGATTGCAGCGGCCACCAAAGCCTTCCCGGCATGGCGTGCCAAAACCGCGAAAGAGCGTTCGGCCATTCTTTACCGCTGGTACGAACTGATTATTGAGAATAAAAGTTGGCTCGGGCGGTTAATGACCACCGAGCAGGGTAAGCCCCTGAAAGAGGCGGAAGGGGAAGTGGAGTACGCCGCCAGCTTTATCCAGTGGTTTGCCGAAGAGGCCAAACGCGCGAACGGTGAAATTATTCCGCCGATCAAGCCCGGCTCGCGCATTCTTGCGACCCGTGAGCCCATCGGCGTCGTCGCGGCCATCACGCCCTGGAACTTCCCGATGGCGATGCTCACCCGCAAGTTAGGCCCGGCGCTGGCGGCCGGATGTACCGGCGTCATCAAACCGGCAAATAACACGCCGCTCAGCGCCTTTGCGCTGCTGACGCTGGCAAAACAGGCGGGCGTGCCGGATGGCGTGCTCAACGCGGTGGCCGGAAACACCCATGAGATCAGCGATGCGATCATGGCCAGCCACGACGTGCGTAAAATCTCCTTTACCGGTTCAACCTCCGTCGGCAAAACGCTGGTGCGTAACGCCGCGGAAACCATGAAAAAAGTCTCCATGGAGCTGGGGGGAAATGCCCCGTACATCGTTTTCGAGGATGCAGACATTGACGAAGCGGTTAAGGGCGCTATCGCCAACAAGTTCCGCAATGCGGGGCAGGTTTGCGTCAGCGTGAACCGCTTCTACATTCAGGAAACCGTCTACGACAAGTTTGTGAATAAGCTCGCTGATGCGGTTAATACTCTTAAGGTGGGGAATGGTCTTGAAGAGGGCGTGGTCGTTGGGCCGCTGATCGAACCTGCGGCGGTCAACAAGGTGCGCGAGCACGTTGAAGATGCTGTCGCACGGGGGGCGACCGTGCTGGCGGGCGGTAAACCCCATCCTCTGGGCGGCAATTTCTGGATGCCAACCGTGTTGGGCGACTGCCACGAAGGCATGAAGCTGGCAGAGGAAGAGACGTTTGGCCCGGTTGCGGCCTGTTTCCGCTTCACCTCGGAAGACGAAGTCATCCAGCGCGCCAACAACACGCCCTACGGGCTGGCGGCTTACTTCTACACCCAGAACCTCTCCCGGGTTTTCCGCGTTTCGCAGGCAATCGAGAGCGGGATGATTGGCATTAACGAGTGCGCCGTTTCTACCGAGCTGGGGCCTTTTGGCGGCGTGAAAGAATCCGGTCTTGGACGTGAGGGATCCGTGCTGGGGCTGGAAGAGTATCTGGAAGTTAAAACCCTGCATATCGGGGGATTATAATAGACAGGGCGGCATCTGCCGCCCGCCTGGACTGGGTGGCTGGCAATGAAAACTTATACGTTTGATTTTGACGAAATCGACAGTCAGGAAGACTTTTATCGGGAATTTATCCGGGCGTTTGATCTTGAACGGGAAAGCGTGACGAATCTGGATACGCTTTGGGATGTGGTCACCGGCAGTATGTTGCCGCTACCGCTGGAGATTGAGTTTATTCATCTTCCTGAAAAGCTGCGCAGACGTTTTGGCGCGCTGATATTGCTGTTCGATGAAGCAGAAGAAGAGCTTGAAGGGCAGTTGCGCTTTAACGCGCGGCATTGAATGAAAAAAAGCCCCTGACCACGAGGCCAGGGGCAAGTCGTATGATGAGATACGACGAGGGTTTATTTATACAGTTCAGCCGTGGCATGCCAGTGGTCACCCTGATTCAGTTCGGTGACGCGATAGCTGCTGGCGCCTGCTTTTTCAGCTTTGGCGGCAAGCTCCTGACGAATGTCCATCGGGGAGCCGGTGACTGACGTCACGGAGACGCTGCCCATTGGCTGCAGATTTTGTGCCTGATCGGTATTCACTTGCTGTACGGCTGCGCTTGCGCCGAAAGAGAGAACGGATGCCAGACCCAGGGTTGCAATGATCAATTTGGTTTTCATAGTCTTTACTCCTGAACAGTTTTTTTGCTCAACGGCGAGAAGGGTTGTACCGCTATTTTTATGCCTGGTGCCGTTGAGTGGAGAGTTACGTCTTCAGTGATTACTAAAACTTATTTGTACAGCTCGGCGGTGGCGTGCCAGTGGTCACCGGAACGCGCTTCGATGATGCGATAGGATGAGGCACCTTTTTCTTCCGCTTTTTTGTTCAGCATTTCATGCATGTCCATTGGAGACGTGCCAACAGCGCCGACAGAAACCGTACCGATTTCCTCACGGGACTGCGCCTGGTCAGCATTAATAGCGTCAGCCGCGAAAGCACCGAAGGACAGGACAGACAGGACGCTCAGCGCCGCTACAGTAGTTTTGATTTTCATGATTCTTACCTCGTCGAATTTTTTAGTGGGGTCTTGTTTCGTGACCCTCATCACAAAATCAAGTATACACTAATAACGCCAAAAATTAATACCAGACTAATGGTTTCCCTTGTTATTACGTGTTAAACGCCCGATTTTTTATAACCAAATTGCATATTATTGGGCGTTTTATGAGCAATCTGTGCTGGTATTTATAAGTAAATCATAGGGATATCGCATTTTGATTTTTTGTGCGATTTGCGGGATTGTTATTCACTGGGTGAATGTTAATGAGTGGTAAAAAGCACTAATCGTCAAAGCAGGGGTAGTGAAATAAGGGGGGAAATGATACGAGAGCAGAATGATCCCCGCAGCGGCGCTACGGGGAGAGAGCATTACAGTTCCTGTTCGAACAGAACCAGAATCGCTTCGTGGAGATCCTTTACGGAGAAACCGCTAGCCGGGGTGGTAAAGATGGTGTCATCACCGGCAATGGTACCGAGGATACCCTCTGTTTTACCTAACGAGTCCAGCATGCGAGCAATCAGCTGCGCGGCGCCCGGGCTTGTGTGGATGACCACAACGGCGTCGTTATAGTCGATATCCAGAACCAAATTCTTGAGCGGGCTGGAGGTGGTCGGCACGCCAAGTTCTGCCGGCAGGCAATAGACCATCTCCATCTTGGCGTTGCGGGTACGCACCGCGCCAAACTTGGTTAACATGCGGGAGACTTTCGACTGGTTGATGTTATCGAAGCCTTGTTCCTGCAGCGCCTGAACAATTTCTCCCTGAGAACTGAATTTCTCTTCTTTAAGTAGCGCCTTAAACGCCTTTACTAATTCTTCTTGCTTAGACGAGCTTCGCATAAGTCACCCGGAATATGACGAAAGAAACAACATTATTATGCATGTGGATGAATTTTTATGCAAATTATCTGCTCAGCGGCAGGCTGAAATAATGTTATGAAAGGGAGAGATTTTATCAGATTTCGTTATCAGAAAACATGCCTGGGTCACGCCGCGCAAATAAGCTTAAAAGTAAATTAAATGTTATCAAAATGATGTTGTTTTGGTGGCGGGGCAGGGTGTATTGTAACCACCTCTTAATTCGTTGCCATCTGGCGTCAGATAGCTTTCTGGTGAGAGATAAAGTCGTGCGACCTCAAATTCTTTAGCTTCGAAAATTGTAATTAAAGACTTGCTGATTTAAGGTCGCGGCAACGGATTTACAGATACTTAAGTTAACCATAATAAGGAGTTTAGGATGAAAGTCGCAGTCCTCGGCGCTGCTGGTGGTATCGGCCAGGCGCTTGCCCTACTACTGAAAACCCAACTGCCTTCAGGCTCAGAACTCTCCCTGTACGATATTGCTCCGGTAACCCCAGGCGTGGCGGTTGACCTGAGCCACATCCCGACCGCTGTAAAAATCAAAGGCTTCTCCGGTGAAGATGCGCGTCCTGCGCTGCAGGGTGCTGATGTGGTCCTGATTTCTGCAGGCGTGGCGCGTAAGCCAGGCATGGATCGTTCAGACCTGTTCAACGTCAACGCGGGCATCGTGAAAAACCTGGTGCAGCAGATCGCTGAAGTGTGCCCGAAAGCGTGCATCGGTATCATCACTAACCCGGTGAACACCACCGTTGCTATCGCAGCCGAAGTGCTGAAGAAAGCGGGTGTTTACGACAAAAACAAACTGTTCGGCGTGACCACGCTGGATATCATCCGTTCCAACACCTTCGTTGCTGAGCTGAAAGGTAAACAGCCAACAGAAGTAGAAGTGCCGGTTATCGGCGGCCACTCTGGCGTGACCATTCTGCCTCTGCTGTCGCAGATCCCAGGCGTAAGCTTCACCGAGCAGGAAGTGGCTGACCTGACCAAACGTATCCAGAACGCGGGCACCGAAGTGGTGGAAGCGAAGGCGGGTGGCGGTTCTGCAACCCTGTCTATGGGCCAGGCGGCTGCCCGTTTCGGTCTGTCACTGGTTCGCGCCCTGCAGGGTGAGAAAGGCGTTGTTGAATGCGCTTACGTTGAAGGCGACGGCGAACATGCCCGCTTCTTCTCTCAGCCGCTGCTGCTGGGCAAAAACGGTATTGAAGAGCGTAAGTCTATCGGTACGCTGAGCGCGTTTGAGCAAAACGCGATGGAAGGCATGCTGGACACGCTGAAGAAAGATATCACCCTGGGTGAAGAGTTCGTTAACAAGTAAAACGCACGCCACCCGATAAAAAAACGGAGCTTATCGCTCCGTTTTTTTTATGCTTATCAGTTAGTGGCCGGGTATTCCTGAACCGTCACGTGCAGCGTCAGTTTCTTATCGTTACGCATGACTTCCACAGGGATGATAGAGCCAGGGCGAATTTCGGCCACCTGGTCCATCGTCTCCAGCGCAGAGACTGCCGGCGTGCCGTTGACCGAGACGATGACATCGTTAACCTGAATCCCCGCATTAGCCGCCGGTCCACCTGGTGCGACCTCGTTGACGACGATGCCCTGAATCTGATCGATACCGCCACCCTGAGTATGCATCGGCGCAATTTCGCGCCCGCCGATACCGATATAGCCGCGTATCACGCGCCCGTCGCGGATCAGCTTATCCATAATCTTGGTCGCCAGCTGGAACGGAATAGCAAAGCCGATCCCTTCTGGCGTCTCGCCGTCGTTGCTTTTATCGAATGAGAGGGTGTTGATGCCCATCAGTTCGCCCAGCGAGTTGACCAGCGCGCCGCCTGAATTACCGTGGTTGATTGACGCATCCGTCTGCAGGAAGTTCTGCCGTCCTGACGGGTTGAGGCCAATGCGACCGGTTGCGCTGATGATCCCCTGGGTAATCGTCTGTCCGAGGTTATAAGGGTTACCGATAGCCAGAACGACGTCGCCAATGTGAGGCGTGCGTTTGCGGTTGATCGGAATGACCGGCAGGCCGCCCGTGGCGTTAATCTTCAGCACGGCCAGGTCGGTGAGGCTGTCTGAACCCACAAGCAACGCCTCAAACACGCGACCATCCTGCAGGGCGACGATGATCTGATCGGCATCGTTGATCACGTGTTTGTTCGTAATAATGTAGCCGCGCTCGTCCATAATCACCCCGGAGCCAAGGGTGCGGATCTCCAGCTGATTATGTGCTGAGCTATTAAGGCCGCGGTTATAAACGTTAACCACGGCAGGGGCGGCACGGCGAACGGCCTGGTTATAGGTCGCCGGCGTTTCATCCGTGCTGTCAAACTGGGGAGCCGACAGCTTATTGAACTGACGCAAAGACGGCATCGCCAGCAGCAGCAGGCCAGCGACAATCAAACCGATGACAGTGGAACGTAAGAGCTTTAAAAGCATGATGCGCGTGTCGTGAAAAAAGGAACGGTTTGCAGCATAACATGAGTTATCCGGACATCACACGCAGCGGTGATGCCCGGAATCGCAAATGCTTAGCGCAACAGAATGTAGATAGACTCATTGCCACGCATGACCTGCAGGGCAATGACCGCCGGTTTACTCTCCAGCACCTTGCGCAGTTCGGCAATGGACTGCACGCGATTACGGTTCACGCCAATGATGACGTCTTCCTGGTGCAATCCGGCCTGCGCGGCAGGGCTGCTCTTCTCGACGGTGTCGAGGCGAATGCCTTTCGTACCGTCTTTCAGCTGCCCGTCGCTCAGCGTTGCCCCCTGCAGCGCCGGGGCGATAAGCTCCGCGCTGGCAGATGACGAGGTGCTCTTATCCAGCGTCACTTCGACGTTCAGCGGCTTACCGTCACGGATCAGGCCCAGCTTCACCTTGGCCCCCGGTTCGGTGGTGGCGATACGCGAACGCAGTTCAGCAAAGCTGCTCAGCGGCTTGTCGTTAAGGCTGACGATCACATCGCCCGATTTGATGCCTGCTTTTGCCGAGCCGGAGTTTGGCAGCACTTCACTGACAAACGCACCGCGTTGCACGTTAATATTGAACGCTTTCGCGATATCCGCGCTCATCTCCATACCTTTGATGCCCAGCAGCCCACGTTTGACTTCACCGAACTGAATAAGCTGCTGCGACAGCGTTTTAGCCATATTGCTCGGGATCGCAAAGCCAATCCCAATGCTGCCGCCGCCCGGGGCCAGAATCGCCGTGTTAATGCCAATCAACTCGCCGTTAAGGTTAAGCAGTGCTCCACCGGAGTTTCCACGGTTGATTGAGGCATCGGTCTGGATGAAGTTTTCCAGACCTTCCAGATTCAGGCCGCTACGTCCCAGCGCCGAGATAATGCCGGAGGTGGCGGTTTGCCCTAAACCAAAGGGGTTGCCGACGGCGACGGCAAAATCACCGACGCGCAGTTTGTCGGAATCCGCAATGGCAATCTGGGTCAGGTTGCTTGGGTTCTGCACCTGCAACAGCGCGATGTCGCTCTGGTCATCGCCGCCAATCAGTTTGGCGTCAAATTCACGACCATCGTTCAGCTGGACGCTGATTTTATCGGCCTGGCTGATGACATGATTGTTGGTCAGAATATAGCCTTTGGCCGCATCAATGATGACGCCAGAGCCCAGGCCTTCAAAAGGCTGAGCCTGCTGATTGGGGGACTCATCGCCAAAATATTTTTTCAGTTCATCCGGTACGCGCTGGCTTTGAACCGCCGTGCCTTCTACCTGAACGCTCACGACCGCGGGCAACACTTTTTCCAGCATCGGCGCGAGGCTGGGAATAGCTGCCTGCCCCGGCACCTGCGAAGGCAGCGCCGCACCGACAGGGAAGGACGCCGAGAGAGATAACCCGACACTTAACGCTAAAGCGCTCAACAGCTGGTTTTTTTTCTTCATTGATGCTGACTCTCGTATCCTGGAATGAAAGAAGAACGGCCCAAAATCATGATGATGTTATTGAATTTTATACCGCTGAACAATGAGGTGTTTGACTAAATAATAGCTGGGGACGGGAAGAAAGGACGGGCGCAAGAGATGCGCCCGTAAAATATATTTATGTTGTGCGGTTAATCGCGTTTTGCGCCACCGCGCAGCAGGCCGGACGCGCCGTCAGAGTAGTCGCGTGGCATCTGAACGGGCGCCTGATCGTTACCGGCTTCTGAGTCGGCCAGACGGTTGCGGAACGGATTAGTCTCCGCGGTCATTTCCGGCAGCAGGCTGCTGGAGCTTTTCGCCATATGCTGATACAGCTGGCGGTAGTCGGTCGCCATGTTGTCCAGCAGCTCGGCGCTACGGGCAAAGTGGCTGACCAGCTCTTCGCGATACTCTTCCAGCTCTGCTTTGTTCTTTTCCAGTTCGTACTGCAGTGACTGCTGCTGACGCAATTTGCGGTTACCGAAACGCATGGCCACAGCACCGATCACGATGCCGACGACTAAACCGATTAGCGCATATTCCCAGGTCATGAACTTCTCCCGTTGTCTTGTTGTTCCGTAGGGTGTTGGCTCGGCTCCTGCCTGTGCCTGATAATGCCACTATAACCGCTATTTCCGCAGAAGTGGAATCCTGACGTATCATCGCGTAGTGTAGAACGGCCTTTTTTTCATCAGTCACGCCTGCTGGTGAGCGTTAATTGAAGGAATAACAATAAGATTATGCAAAACCTGTCCCCTGCATCGCGATATCAACTGGCCCTGAATGAGGGTACTCATCAGCCTGATGACGTTCAACGTGAGGCGGTAAACCGTCTGGAGATGATTTATCAGGCGCTCACGGCAAAACCTGCTGAAGTAGAACAGAGTGGTGGGCTCAAGGCCGCGTTTGGGCGGTTGCTCGGTAAAAAAACGCCGCAGGATCAGGCTCCGGTGCGCGGTTTATACATGTGGGGCGGCGTCGGGCGCGGAAAAACCTGGCTGATGGATCTGTTTTATCTCAGCCTGCCGGGTGAGCGTAAACAGCGTCTGCACTTCCATCGCTTTATGCTGCGGGTGCATGAAGAGCTGACTGCGCTGCAGGGCAAAAGCGATCCGCTGGAGATTGTGGCCGACAGGTTCAAGGCTGAAACGGACGTGCTCTGCTTCGATGAGTTTTTCGTTTCTGACATCACCGATGCCATGCTGTTGGGCGGCCTGATGAAGGCGCTATTTGCCCGCGGGATCACGCTCGTTGCCACGTCGAATATCCCGCCAGATGAACTTTACCGCAACGGCCTGCAGCGGGCGCGCTTCCTGCCCGCCATTGACGCCATCAAACAGCATTGTGACATTATGAATGTTGATGCTGGGGTAGATTACCGGTTACGTACGCTGACTCAGGCGCACCTGTGGCTCTCACCGTTAAATGCAGAGACCACCCGCGAGATGGATAAGCTCTGGCTGGCGCTGGCGGGTGCAACACGCGAAAACGCCCCGACGCTGGAGATTAACCATCGTCCGTTGCCAACCCTTGGCGTAGAAAACCAAACGCTGGCGGTCTCCTTTGCGACGCTCTGCGTGGATGCCCGCAGCCAGCACGATTACATTGCGCTATCGCGCCTGTTCCACACCGTGATGGTGATGGATGTGCCGGTGATGACGCGGCTGATGGAGAGCGAAGCGCGGCGCTTCATTGCGCTGGTGGACGAGTTTTACGAGCGCCACGTCAAGCTGGTGGTCAGCGCCGAGGTACCTTTATATGAGATCTATCAGGGAGAGCGGCTGAAGTTTGAGTTCCAGCGCTGCCTGTCGCGCCTGCAGGAGATGCAGAGCGAGGAATACCTGAAGCTGGAGCATATGCCATAAATGCCACCCTCTCCCTGTGGGAGAGGGGCTGGGGGAGGGGGCACCAGACCGCACAATACCCACCCCCGAAAAACCCATTCCAAATCACATTTAAGGGTCGATCTTTGACCTCAACTTCTCTATAATCTTGCGACCCCACGTTACGAGAAGGTTTTTTTCCCGAAACTTTCTATGTGTCGGCATGTGCTATTCGAAGGGGTAGGTTTGCCGGACTTTGTCGTGTGAACCTCAACTGACTAAACGTTTGGGTGTTCACCAACGTGTAACTTATTATTTGGGTAAGCTTTTAATGAAAACTTTTACAGCTAAACCAGAAACCGTACAGCGCGACTGGTATGTTGTTGACGCGACCGGTAAAACTCTGGGCCGTCTGGCTACTGAACTGGCTCGTCGCCTGCGCGGTAAGCATAAAGCGGAATACACTCCGCACGTTGATACCGGTGATTACATCATCGTTCTGAACGCTGACAAAGTTGCTGTTACCGGCAACAAGCGTACTGACAAAATGTACTACCACCACACCGGCCACATCGGTGGTATCAAAGAAGCGACCTTTGAAGAGATGATTGCCCGCCGTCCTGAGCGTGTGATTGAAATCGCGGTTAAAGGCATGCTGCCAAAAGGCCCGCTGGGTCGTGCTATGTTCCGTAAACTGAAAGTTTACGCAGGCAACGAGCACAACCACGCGGCACAGCAACCGCAAGTTCTTGACATCTAATCGGGATTATAGGCAATGGCTGAAAATCAATACTACGGCACTGGTCGCCGCAAAAGTTCCGCAGCTCGCGTTTTCATCAAACCGGGCAGTGGTAAAATCGTAATCAACCAGCGTTCTCTGGAACAATACTTCGGTCGCGAAACTGCCCGCATGGTAGTTCGCCAGCCGCTGGAACTGGTTGATATGGTAGAAAAACTGGATCTGTACATCACCGTTAAAGGTGGTGGTATCTCCGGTCAGGCAGGTGCGATCCGTCACGGTATCACCCGCGCTCTGATGGAGTACGACGAATCCCTGCGTTCTGAACTGCGTAAAGCTGGCTTCGTTACTCGTGACGCTCGTCAGGTTGAACGTAAGAAAGTGGGTCTGCGTAAAGCACGTCGTCGTCCACAGTTCTCCAAACGTTAATCCATTCTGCTTACGCAGAACGATTGGCGAAAAACCCGCTTCGGCGGGTTTTTTTATGGATAATGCGCAGGTTATCCACAGTAACATTTCATATATCTTCTCTTTTTCCACATTTCCAGAATCCCCTCACCACAAAGCCATCAAAATCTGGTAAACTATCATCCAATTTTCTGCCCAAATATCGGTGAATACTCGATTTTTGTTCGATTCTTGAACAATGTGTTTTCTCTGGGATGGGCGATACAACATCTGGCTGGCCCCTGTTGGGCTGGTAGCAGTAAAAATTCTGAATATACCTGGAGGTTTTCATGGCTGTCGCTGCCAACAAACGTTCGGTAATGACGCTGTTTTCTGGTCCTACTGACATTTATAGCCATCAGGTTCGTATCGTACTGGCCGAGAAGGGTGTCAGTTTTGAGATCGAGCATGTGGAAAAGGATAACCCGCCTCAGGATCTGATCGATCTCAACCCGAGCCAAAGCGTACCGACGCTGGTGGATCGCGAGCTGACCCTGTGGGAATCCCGTATCATTATGGAATATCTGGATGAGCGTTTCCCGCATCCGCCGCTGATGCCTGTTTACCCTGTTGCGCGTGGTGAAAGCCGCCTGTACATGCAGCGTATCGAAAAAGACTGGTACTCGCTGATGAACGTCATCACCAGCGGTTCCGCTTCTGAAGCCGACGCTGCGCGTAAGCAACTGCGTGAAGAGCTGCTGGCAATTGCCCCTGTGTTTGGTCAGAAACCTTTCTTCCTGAGCGATGAGTTCAGCCTGGTAGATTGCTACCTGGCCCCGCTGCTGTGGCGTCTGCCAACCCTGGGCGTTGAGTTCAGCGGCCCTGGCGCAAAAGAGCTGAAAGGCTATATGACTCGCGTATTTGAGCGCGACTCTTTCCTGGCATCTTTAACTGAACCGGAACGTGAAATGCGTCTCGGCCGAGGCTAATGACTGTGGAAATGTCACAACTTACCCCACGCCGTCCGTATCTGCTGCGCGCCTTCTATGAATGGCTGCTGGATAACCAGCTCACGCCGCACCTGGTTGTGGATGTGACGTTGCCGGGCGTGCTGGTTCCGATGGAATACGCGCGTGACGGACAGATCGTACTGAACATTGCCCCGCGTGCAGTTGGTAACCTGGAGCTGGCAAACGACGAAGTGCGCTTCAACGCGCGGTTCGGCGGCGTGCCGCGTCAGGTTTCCGTACCGCTGGCTGCGGTGCTGGCGATCTACGCGCGTGAAAACGGTGCGGGAACCATGTTCGAGCCGGAAGCGGCATACGATGAAGAGGTTGCCAGCCTGAATGATGACGAAGGCATCACCGCCAGCGAAAGCGAAACGGTAATGTCCGTGATTGATGGCGACAAGCCCGATCGTGAGGACGACAACGATCCTGATGACGATCCGCCACCGCGCGGTGGTCGTCCGGCGCTACGCGTTGTGAAATAATTAAGATTAGCCCTTACCATATGCTTATGGAAAGGGCTTTTTTATTCAAGTCATTTTTTTTATGAATGAATAATATACCCATTATTAAATCTAACTAAAATAAGAAATAAGTTTAATTAAATATACACGTTCGTAAAATAGCGTATTATTCATTTAAATAATATTATATCGAAACCGGATTTCGGGAACGAGCTCATCGTACAGGATGTCGATGATATCTGGCTAAATATAGCCAATCATGGATGAAGAGAGAATTACTTAGAGAAAAGTAAATCTACTAACCCCCCCCAAAGCGTTAGCCTCTTCTTATTCAAATATAAAAATTACCTTTTAGGTAACTGGGAATATTTCCCAAAAAAGCTTCACTATATTTAGTGGATTTAAATCTATCTATATTTTTAAGGATCGAAAATGAAAAAATTCGCGAAATCAGCGCTTCTTGGTATGTTAGTCTTTGGCGGTTCTGCGATGGCTGCACATGCAGAAGGTAACGATGGTACAGTTACGTTTGTAGGTAAAATTGTTACTTCCCCATGCTCTATTAAAATTGGTGACGAAAACCAAACGATTAGTCTGGGCGAGAACCTGGGCACCGCGTCACTTAAAGCTGGACTGATTCAGGCAGTAGATTTTGATATTCAGCTGGTTAACTGCGTATTTACAGACGAAACCAGCATGAACATTGTCTTCAATGCGAGTGGTGATGAATCCACGGCAAATCCGGGCTACCTTGCTCTGATGGGGGCAAAGGGCGAGATGAAAGGTTCTCATATTGTAATCGCTAACACGAAAGGTACTGAAATTAAATTAGGGAACGCTGCAACGCAGGCGCTGGCCGTTGATGCCGATGGTAAAGGCCTGGCCGATCAAAAGCTGGCATTTAAAGCTTGGGTTCAGGGTGAAACTGCTGCGACAACTATCGACACGGGTGAGTTCTCATCTTTGACCAGTTTCCAGATTAGCTATCTGTAATTGTTAATATTTGCCCCGCGAATTATCGTGGGGCAGCATTTAATTTCCAGCTCGGATGTGTACGTTTTCAGGGTATCATAATGAAGTGCAGCAAATATTATCGACTGAAACATCTGGCCGTTTTGGTTGGGCTATTTTGTGGAGTATCCGGTAATGATACCTTTGCAGAAGATGCTGTTGAATTCAATACTCAATTCTTGGATGTCCGCAGTAGCGAAAATTATGATCTGAGTCGTTTTTCTCGTAAGGGTTATGTTTTACCAGGTCAATATAATCTACAGGTAATAATAAATACAGGCAGACTTCCTGATAATTATGACATTAACTGGTATCCTAAAGAAGATGATCCTGATGACAGTTATGCTTGCCTTTCACCTGATCTTGTTTCGCGTCTCGGTATCAAACCTGAGCTGTCAGACCATTTTATATGGATAAAAGACGGTGCATGTTTAAAACCAGATCAGCTGAAAGATATGCACGTGGATGCGGACATGTCACAAACGGCATTGCGTATCGCCATCCCACAGGCCTACCTCGAGTATTCGGACGAAAACTGGGAGCCTCCTGCCCGCTGGGATGAAGGTATTTCAGGTATTCTTTTTGATTATAATATTAACGCCAGCCATGAGCATGACGAAAATGACGGCGGCAATGATCGCGATCTCAGTGGTAATGGCACAATGGGTGCCAATGTTGGGCCATGGCGTCTGCGTGCTGACTGGCAAGCGGATTATCAACGTCAGGATGACGAGACCACGCGTAACTGGGACTGGAGCCGCTACTACGCCTACCGCGCTTTACCTAAATGGGGGGCACAGCTTCTGCTGGGGGGAACCTCCCTCCTGTCGGACATTTTTGATACCTTCAACTATGCGGGCGTTAGCGTCAATTCAGACGACCAAATGCTTCCTCCTAACTTAAGAGGATATGCACCTGATATCGCGGGCGTTGCGCGAACCAATGCCAAGGTCGTGGTGACGCAGCAAGGCAGAGTGCTTTATGAAAAGCAGGTTCCGGCAGGCCCGTTCCGTATTCAGGATATTAACCAGTCTGTCTCTGGTGATTTGCACGTACGAATCGAAGAGCAGGATGGACAGGTTCAGGAATACGATGTAAGTACCGCATCCGTGCCGTTCCTTACGCGAACCAATCAGGTGCGTTTCAAAACCACGGTGGGACGCCCTCAGGACTGGGATCACCAAATGGCAGGTGAAATGTTCGGCGCAGGTGAAGCCTCATGGGGCGTTGCTGACGGCTGGTCCTTGTACGGTGGTGGCATTGGTGAACAAAATTATCAGGCGGTCGCACTGGGTATTGGGCGCGATATGGCTGCGCTTGGGGCGATCTCTTTTGATGTTACTCGCTCACACGCGCACATTACGGCTGATAGTGATGACGAGAATTTACAAGGGAACTCGTACCGCATAAGTTATTCAAAAGACTATGACGAATTGCATAGCCGTATCTCTTTTGCAGGATATCGTTTCTCTGAAGAAAACTTTATGACGATGAACGATTACCTTGACGCTCAGGACGATGAACATTTTCGTTCCGGAAAAGACAAGGAAATGTTTACTGTTAACTACAACCAGAATGTAATTGATCTTGGTATAAACGTCTTTTTAAACTGGTCTCGCCGATCGTATTGGGACCGCTCAGACGAAAATAACTATAACATTATGGTTTCAAAATACTTCGATTTGGGGCGCGTGAAAAATATTAGCCTTTCCTTGAACGGGTTTCGCAATGAATATGATGATGAAACCGACGATGGATTTTATCTTTCGGTCAGTATTCCGTGGGGCGAAAGTGGGGCGTTGACCTATAACGGTTCATTTAATCATGACGATCATTCAAACCGTGTTGGATATAACCAACGAGTTGATGACCGTAATAGCTATCAGGTAAGCGTTGGAGATTCACAAAGCGATAAATCTGCGGATGGTTATTTCCGTCATACGGGTGACTATACGGATGTTGACCTTAACGCCAGCTATCTTGAAAACGCCTACTCTTCCGTTGGTATCTCTATGGAAGGTGGGGCTACGCTTACTGCTCAGGGTGGGGCACTGCATCGTGTGTCTATTCCTGGCGGATCGCGTTTAATGATTGACGCCAGCGGGCAACCTGATGTACCCGTTGGTGGATATAATACGCCGGTCTATACCAATGCTTTTGGCATGGCCATAATACCCGATATTAATGATTATTACCGTAATGATATTAAAATCGACATTAAGAACCTTCCTGATAATGCGGAAGCAACGCAGTCAACAGCACAAATTACCTTAACGGAAGGTGCGATAGGCTATCGGAAATTCGATATTATAAGGGGTGAGAAAGCAGTTGCAACGTTGCGTTTAAGTGACGGGAAATATCCTCCATTTGGGGCTGAAGTCATGAATATGAACCAGCAACAGGTTGGGCTTGTCGATGACAATGGCAGCGTTTATCTGGCTGGGGTGAACCCAGGCGAAAGTATGCAGGTAAACTGGAACGGTAGTCAACACTGTTTAATAACACTCCCCGATCCGTTGCCAAAAGATCTCTTTAATAATTTGTTACTGCCTTGCAGCAGTGAAAAAAAATTAACTACGCCGGTTACACATAAAGTAATACCGGCAATTCAGCAGCAAACACAACACGTGATTCCCAAGTCGGAACATGAAGATTTTTCCGGAATACCGGATGCTTCGATTAATTCAGGAAAAAATACATGAAAAATTTTCTTTTTTTGTCTACTAAAATCCTTTTAGGATGCACATTATTGCCAATGCTGGCGCATGCAGCTGTTGTACCTGACAGAACACGCGTTGTTTTTAGCGGTAGCGAGAAATCTGTTATCCTTACGCTACGTAATGATAACCAAGATAGCCCGTATCTGGCTCAATCCTGGATTGAAGATAATAAAGGGCAAAAGATTACCTCCCCGCTCGCCGTATTACCTCCAGTTCAGCGTATCGAACCGAAAGAAACGGGCCAGGTGAAAATACAAGGCATGCCGGGGCTTGCATCATTGCCGCAGGATCGTGAATCGCTGTTTTACTTCAACGTAAGAGAGATTCCACCGAAAGGAAAGCGGCCGAATACGCTGCAAATTGCCCTGCAAACGCGCATTAAATTATTTTACCGACCTGCGTCTTTACCTAAAATGGATCCTCTTCATCCCTGGCAGTATCAACTCACATTGACGCGCAGCGGTGGAGATTATCAGGTGAATAACCCATCTAGCTACTATGTCGTACTGAGTAATGCCAGCAGCCGCGTTAATACCTCGTCCGTTGCAGGTTTTAATCCGATTGTTCTGGCGCCAAAATCCAGTGAACTGATGCACGTGAAAGCAGCAGATTTGGGGCCACATCCCGTTCTTGTTTATGTCGATGATTATGGTGGACGGATGCCACTGCATTTTAAATGTAACGGAACGACTTGTAATGTCGATCAGGAAAAAAGCAGTAAAAAATAACAGGCAGGAGGCCGAATTATGTTTCGCAAAATACCCTGCTTAATGGCATTCGGATTGGTCAGTGTGGCATTGCCGTCTATGGCAATTGATACCCAGGTGGATTTGTCAGTGACTGTAGTGGTGAATGTGCCTATGCCATGCCAGGTAACCGGCGGAGCGGTTGAATTCGGAACAGTTTATACCACTAAAATCGATGGCACCCGTTATACAAAGCCGCTTAATTACAGTCTTAATTGTAAAGATCGCCTTAAAGATTACCTTAAACTCCAGATTCAGGGTGATTCGACCACGATCAACGGAGAAAAAGTCTTAAAGACAAGCGTGGACGGTTTTGGACTGCGTCTGCAAACAAAAGACGGCAAAAATCTCATTGAACCGGGAACATCCGATTGGCTGTCATTTACGTGGGCAAACAGCGGACCTGAACTGGAAGTCGTCCCGGTAAAAGAAAGCTCAACAACGCTTAGCGCTGCGGAGTTTAATGCCAGAGCGACCATGATAGTGGATTACCAATGAAACAATATTCATTAGTCTTTTTACTTAGCATGCTCCTGGTAACCAGCGTACACGCATCCGGAGATCTCACGTTTCATGGCTATCTGGTTCGTCCTCCAACCTGTGTGATCAGCAACGATCAAACCATCGAGGTGAATTTTGTTGATGTTCAGATAGATGAGATCGATGGAAATAAATTTATGCAAGATCTGCCTTATACGATCGATTGTGATTCACCTGACAGGTATTCCGATCTGGGGATGACGCTAACGCTTACTGGCAACGTTACGGATTTCAATACGGCGGCCATTGTTACAGATGTTTCAGGGCTGGGGATCGAAATACTTCACGACAGTATCCCTTTCCAACTGGGGTCTACATTAACAGTGAATGAACAGGCATTACCCGTTCTGAAAGCCGTTCCTGTTAAGAAAAGTGGTGTCGTAATGTATTCAGGTAATTTTGAAGGGTGGGCAACATTGCAGGTGGATTACCAATGAAGGCTAATAAAAGGTGTTCAGGGGCAATCCTCCCTTTAATGCTACTACTCTCCACGCAGTGCGTTAATGCGAAAAACGACAACGTGCACTTTACCGGCAATTTGTTAGGAGGTGTTTGTAAGATGCAAATGGAAAACGGTGTGCTTGATACCGTGACGTTTCCTGATATTGCCGCCAGCGATTTAATGCTTCGAGGACGCTCTGTCAGTCGACCCGTTACGTTGAAATTATACGATTGTCCGCCTTCGGTACAAAAGAATGGTGTTCGGGTGACATTTAACGGAAATGAAACAGCTGAAATGGCGGGTTTTCTGGCCTTCGATACTTCCTCTCCCGCTTCTGGTGTCGGTATCGGTTTGGAAACAGAGCAGGGCGAACACGTACTTTTTAACGATGCAGAAGGGGTGATTTTCCCGCTTAGCGAGGGTAGTAACGATCTGGTGATGCATGCCTGGCTCCAGGTTATTCCTGGTCAGGAGGTCTTGCCGGGAACATTCACAGCAACTTCAACCGTCATTTTCGAATATTTATAATATGAAAACACGATTATTTATCGCACTGGTTTTCGCCTTTTTAAGTTTTTTTAGTAGCGGCAGTTATGCCGGCGGTGGCTTACGCTCCAGCCAGAGTGAAATAAGTCTTTATTATGCGGTGCCGAAATCCGGGGAAAAAGAATCTGTTCTCATTAACCTCGGAACAACTACTAAAGGGGGCATATTCCATGGGGTATGGGATCTTACAAAAAGAGATGGCGACGGTAACCTTCCGAATGTCTCATGGGATGGTAATGCTGCGGGTTATCAGGTACTGAGACTTAAATATGTAACTGAAGTGAAGAATACGGCAGGGTGCTCAGGGCTTGATTTATCCCGTTGGAGTTGTAATAGGGTAACAATTCACATCGAGGTACCGTGGGATAAAGCCTCAACATGCCCGTGGATTTTGATGTTTATCTCTCGTTCGACAAATACTGTCACAGGTGAAGGCTGGTCATCCACGATGGAGCGAACAACGGCGTGTGTGTTTACGCCTACGTCCGGACTAGATATCTCATGGGATCCGAAAATATTACAGCATGATAAGCAAATAACGTTTAATTCCACGGGTGGCGAAATGGAAAGTACCCTGCATACCTACCTTTGGGAAGGCGGAAGCGTTTGTGACAACAGCTTAATGGACGATCGCGGTGCGAATTGTCGCGTTATTACGACGGGTATTTCTGTAACGGCTTTGGGCTGTGATAATTCAAAACTGACGACCTACACCGTGCGCCATCCGTTAAGCGATATGATAATACATGACATTATCGTCAAAATTAATACTGAAAATATCGGTGCCGGTCAGTTTACATCGACATGTAACTACCGTTACATCATTGATCAGTTATAGCGTGAAGTTTGATAAGGCCCGGTGAAAGCCTTTACCGGGCGAGACAATGAGTAAGGAGGTGGGCAGGAAGGCCACCAGGCACGATTTCTCCACCTGTAATTTCCTTTGTTATGATGGATTGTTCTCCCTTTCTGACACCGGACTGCAATGAAACCATTTGATCTTAAAGCTGAAAAGTCTGATGAAGCTATTGGCCGCAGCCTGCGACGTCGTCTGCTGGCGCGCAAAAAGCTGTCAGATAGGGTGGAAGAAGAGCTGGAGCAGATGATCCGCCGCCTGGCTGGGCGGGGCGCTGTTAGCAACGGTAGTCACGCTATGATGATTGGAGAGCTGCACTTCCTGTATATTGACATCACAGCTCCTGTGAGCCGGTGGAGAGCTGATTCTGTTTGGTGTTGCGGAGTCCGCGCCAGCCTGTTAACCGCATAAAAAAGCCGGATGGTATTTCCATCCGGCTCGTTTCTTACACTTCCAGGAAGTTCATAATCCCTTCAGCGGCTTTGCGGCCTTCGGCAATCGCCGTGACCACCAGGTCAGAACCGCGAACGATATCGCCACCGGCGAAGATTTTCGGGTTGCTGGTCTGGAACGCATTATCACTACCTTCTGGCGCGATTACGCGGCCCTGCGAATCCAGCTCCACGCTGTGCTTCGCCAGCCACTCCATGCTGTGCGGACGGAAACCAAACGCCATCACCACGGCATCGGCCGGGATCACATGCTCAGAGCCTGCCACGATCTCCGCGCGACGACGGCCTTTCGCATCCGGCGCGCCCATCTCCGTGCGAGCCATCTTCACGCCGCTCACTTTTCCGTTGGCATTCACCTCAATACCCAGAGGCTGGATGTTGAACTGGAACTCCACGCCCTCTTCACGCGCGTTTTTCACTTCGCGTTTCGAGCCCGGCATGTTCTCTTCGTCACGACGGTAGGCGCAGATGACGTGTGCCGCATTCTGACGAATGGAGGTACGCACGCAGTCCATCGCGGTATCACCGCCGCCCAGCACCACCACGCGTTTGCCTTCCATGCTAATGAATGGTTCATCAGCCGTTTCACCGTAGCCCATGATCTGCCTGGTGTTGGCAATCAGGAACGGCAGCGCGTCGTATACGCCCGGCGCGTCTTCGTTCTCCAGACCGCCGCGCATGGACTGATAGGTGCCCACACCCAGGAACACGGCGTCGTAATCCTTCAGCAGGTCGTCGAGCTGCACGTCGCGGCCCACTTCTGTGTTCAGTTTGAACTCTATGCCCATGCCGGTGAAGATTTCACGGCGGCGGGTCATGACCTCTTTTTCCAGCTTAAAGGCCGGGATACCGAAGGTCAGCAGACCGCCAATTTCCGGATGACGGTCAAAGACCACCGCCTTCACGCCGTTGCGGGTCAGGACGTCCGCACAGGCCAGGCCCGCCGGGCCCGCGCCGATGATGGCCACGCGCTTGTCGGTTTGACGCACGCCGGTCATATCCGGACGCCAGCCCATTTCGAACGCTTTATCGTTGATATAGCGCTCGATGTTGCCGATGGTCACCGCGCCAAACTCATCGTTCAGCGTACAGGAGCCTTCACACAGACGGTCCTGAGGACACACGCGCCCGCACACTTCCGGCAGGGTGTTGGTCTGGTGAGACAGCTCGGCGGCTTCAAAAATACGCCCTTCGTTGGCCAGCTTCAGCCAGTTCGGGATGTAGTTGTGCACCGGACATTTCCATTCGCAGTAAGGGTTACCGCAGGACAGGCAGCGGTCTGCCTGTGCTTTGGCCTGGCCTTCTGAAAACGGCTCATAGATTTCAACAAATTCAATTTTGCGGATCTTCAGCGGTTTCTTTGGCGGATCAACACGCTGCAGGTCGATAAACTGGTATACGTTCTGGCTCATCTGAATTCCTTACTGCGCCTGCACGCGCAGCTCTGCTGCGCTACGACTACGGTGACCCAACAGGGCTTTAACATCGCTGGACTTCGGCTTAACCAGCGCGAATTTCGCAGAGAACGCCGGCCAGTTCGCCAGGATCTCTTCGCCGCGCGAAGAACCGGTATGCTGCACGTGTTCGGTAATCAAGCCGCGCAGGTGTTCTTCATGGATAGCCAGCGTATCAACATCCAGCACTTCCACCAGCTCCGGGTTCACGCGCTTGCGGAACTCACCGTCTTCATCCAGTACGTAGGCAAAACCGCCCGTCATGCCAGCGCCGAAGTTCACGCCGGTTTTACCCAGAACGCAAACAATCCCGCCCGTCATGTATTCACAACCGTTATCGCCAATGCCTTCCACCACGGTGATGGCACCGGAGTTACGTACCGCAAAACGCTCGCCCGCACGACCTGCTGCGAACAGACGGCCGCCGGTCGCGCCGTACAGGCAGGTGTTACCGATGATGCTCGCTTCGTGGCTGCGGAAGGCTGAGCCGACCGGAGGACGCACCGCCAGCAGACCGCCTGCCATGCCTTTACCGACGTAGTCGTTGGCATCGCCGGTCAGGTACAGCTCAACGCCGCCTGCGTTCCAGACCCCGAAGCTCTGACCCGCGGTACCGCTGAAGTGCGCGGTAATTGGGTCGGCAGCCAGCCCCTGGTCACCGTGCGTCTGCGCGATATAACCGGAGAGGGATGCGCCCACGGAGCGGTCGGTGTTGCGGATATCAAACCAGAACGTTTTGCTCTGCTTGTCGTCCACGTACGGCTTCGCCTGCTGCAGCAGCTGCGCGTTCAGCACGCCGTTATCGAACGGCGGGTTGTTCTCGGTGCAGTAGACCGCTTTGCCTGGGTGCGGCTGCGCGGTTTCCAGCAGCTTGCTCAGCTCCAGCTTCTGCTGCTTCGCCGTGAAGCCTTCCAGCTCTTTAAGCAGGTCAGTGCGGCCAATCAGGTCCACCAGACGCTTCACGCCCAGCTGCGCCATCAGCTCGCGTGTTTCACGGGCGATGAAGTCAAAGTAGTTGGTCACTTTGAACGGCAGGCCGTGATAGTGGTTCTTACGCAGCTTCTCGTCCTGGGTTGCAACGCCCGTTGCACAGTTGTTCAGGTGGCAAATACGCAGGTATTTACAGCCGAGCGCAACCATCGGGCCGGTACCAAAGCCAAAGCTTTCCGCACCCAGAATCGCCGCCTTGATGATGTCGAGGCCGGTTTTTAGGCCTCCGTCCACCTGCAGGCGGATCTTGTGACGCAGGCCGTTCGCCACCAGCGCCTGCTGGGTTTCCACCAGGCCAAGCTCCCACGGGCAGCCCGCATATTTCACGGAAGATAGCGGGCTTGCGCCGGTGCCGCCGTCGTAGCCGGCAATGGTAATGAGATCCGCATAGGCTTTCGCCACGCCGGTGGCGATGGTGCCGACGCCTGGTTCGGAAACCAGCTTCACGGAGATCATCGCCTTCGGGTTGACCTGCTTCAGGTCGAAAATCAGCTGCGCCAGGTCCTCGATAGAGTAGATATCGTGGTGCGGCGGCGGGGAGATCAGCGTCACGCCCGGCACGGAATAGCGCAGTTTGGCAATGTACGGGGTGACTTTATCACCCGGCAGCTGACCACCTTCGCCCGGTTTAGCACCCTGAGCGACTTTAATCTGAATCACGTCGGCGTTAACAAGGTACGCAGGCGTTACGCCAAAGCGACCAGATGCCACCTGCTTGATACGAGACACTTTGTTGGTGCCGTAACGCGCCGGGTCTTCACCGCCTTCGCCGGAGTTGGAGTTGCCGCCGATGCTGTTCATGGCTTCCGCCAGCGCTTCGTGGGCTTCCGGGCTCAGCGCGCCGATGGACATCGCCGCGGTATCAAAGCGTTTAAACAGTTCGGATGCAGGTTCAACCTCGTCAATGCTGACCGCTTCATCGCCCGGATTGAGGGCTATAAGGTCGCGCAGCGTTGCCGCCGGACGATTGTTCACCAGCTCGGCGTACTGCTGATAATCGCTGTACTCGCCGCTCTGAACCGCCTGCTGCAGCGTGCGCACCACGTCAGGGTTATAGGCGTGGTACTCGCCGCCGTGAACGTATTTCAGCAGACCGCCCTGATCCAGCGGCTTACGTGCCAGCCAGGCGCGTTTGGACAGGTTCACCAGATCCTGCTGGAAGTCAGCAAAACCGGCGCCGCCGATGCGGCTGACCACGCCCTGGAAGCAGAGGTTGGCGACCTCATCATGCAGGCCGACCGCTTCAAACAGCTTCGAACAGCGGTAGGAGGCAATGGTCGAGATGCCCATTTTGGACATGATCTTGTACAGACCTTTGTTGATGCCGTTACGGTAGTTCAGCATCACCGTGCGGTAATCTTTGTCGATCGCGCGGGTATCCACCAGGCGGGCCAGCGTTTCGTAGGCCAGGTACGGGTAGATCGCCGTCGCGCCGAAGCCTAACAGCACGGCAAAGTGGTGCGGGTCGCGCGCGCTTGCGGTTTCAACAATGATGTTGGCGTCGCAGCGCAGGCTCTTATCCACCAGGCGCGTCTGGATAGCACCCACCGCCATTGGCGCAGGCACCGGCAGACGGTTTTTGGCGATATTGCGGTCAGACAGCACCAGCAGCACGGTGCCGTTACGCACCATCTGCTCGGCTTTGTCGCACAGCGCGTTCACCGTCTCTTCGAGGCTCGCTTCGGTCACGTCGAACGTAATGTCGAGCGTGTCGGCGCGGTAGTGCTCCTCGGTCATAGTGGTGAGCTGTTTGAAATCGGAGTACAGCAGGATCGGCGATTTAAAGGTCAGACGGTGCGCCTGGCCTTCGGCTTCGCAGAAGACGTTCATCTCACGACCGATGCTGGTCGCCAGCGACATTACGTGGGCTTCACGCAGCGGGTCGATCGGCGGGTTGGTGACCTGCGCGAACTGCTGACGGAAGTAATCGTAAATGATGCGTGGCTGGCTGGAGAGCACGGCAAACGGGGTATCGTCGCCCATGGAGCCGACCGCTTCCTGGCCGTTTTCACCCAGTACGCGAATAACAGAGTCCAGCTCTTCCGCGCTGTAGTTAAACTGTTTCTGGAAGCTGGCAAGCGTATCGTCGTCCAGCTCGCGGCTGCCCACCTCTTCGTCCGGCAGATCTTCAAATGGCACCAGACGACGCACGTTTTTCGCCATCCACTCTTTGTAGGGGTGGCGGCTCTTCAGATCGTTGTCGGTTTCGGCGGAGTGCAGAATGCGGCCGCCGCGGGTGTCGATCACCATCAGCTCGCCCGGGCCTACGCGGCCTTTCTCAACCACTTCGTCAGGCTGGTAATCCCAGATACCGACTTCAGAGGCGCAGGTGATGAGCTTGTCTTTGGTGATAACGTAGCGCGCCGGACGCAGACCGTTACGGTCCAGGTTACAGGCAGCGAAGCGGCCGTCGGACATGACGATGCCCGCCGGGCCGTCCCACGGCTCCATGTGCATGGAGTTAAAGTCGAAGAACGCGCGCAGCTCAGGATCCATGTCCGGGTTGTTCTGCCAGGCCGGTGGCACCAGCAGACGCATGGCGCGCACGATGTCCATCCCGCCCGCCAGCAGCAGTTCCAGCATGTTATCCATGGAGCTGGAGTCCGAGCCGGTTTCGTTCACGAACGGTGCGGCATCGTGCAGGTCAGGGATCAGTGGGGTCTGGAACTTATAGGTACGGGCGCGTGCCCACTGGCGGTTACCGGTGATGGTGTTGATCTCGCCGTTATGCGCCAGATAGCGGAACGGCTGCGCCAGCGGCCAGCGTGGCACGGTGTTGGTGGAGAAGCGCTGGTGGAACAGGCAAATGGCCGATTCCAGACGCAGGTCCGCCAGGTCCAGGTAGAAACGCGGCAGGTCAGCCGGCATACACAGACCTTTATAGATGTTGACCAGGTTCGAGAGGCTACACACGTAGAACTCTTTATCGTCCTGGAGACGTTTTTCGATGCGGCGGCGGGCAATAAACAGACGGCGTTCCATATCGCGCGGACGCCAGCCCGCAGGTGCGTTAACGAAAATCTGCTCAATGCGAGGCAGCGAGGAGAGGGCGATTTCACCGAGCACCCCTTCGTTGGTTGGCACATCGCGCCAGCCGACAATCGACAGGGTTTCACGCTGAAGTTCTTCTTCGACGATGCGGCGTGAAGCGGCAGCCTTTTCAGGATCCTGGTTCAGGAACAGCATACCGACAGCGTAGTTTTTGGCTAAACGCCAGCCGCGCTCTTCCGCCACGATGCGGAAGAAACGATCCGGTTTTTGCAGCAGCAGGCCGCAACCGTCGCCGGTTTTACCATCGGCAAGAATAGCGCCACGGTGCTGCATTCGGGCCAGTGCGTGAATAGCAGTACGCACTACCTTGTGGCTAGGTTCGCCTTCTATGTGGGCGATCAGGCCGAAACCACAGTTATCCTTCTCAAGGGATTTATCGTACAACATATCAGTGAACCTCCCCAGGCTCGTCGGGCTTCCCACTGAACTTTACCGTGGCGCACAGGCGCAGAAAGAGCATGGCGACGGGGTTTGCGTTTCATACGCGGACCTCGCATTCGCCCTCTTTTTCATCCTTTCGCGCAGGTAAACAAGTTTGAGGACTTGCTTCAGAGGGAATCTCAATTACTGCATAAATATGATGAGCAGGCCGCTCATCCAGAAAGCTTCCAGCGGATTTCCAACTTATCGGGAATTGGTACACAGGTCAAATGGCAATCTTATTTATACAAATATGTGCTAAGGGATATCCATCTGTTTGTTTTTAAAGGGTATTTAACTATTTTTATAACCATCTAAAGGTCTGGGGAGCCGTGAAGGAGTGTGATCTGACTCACTATATGAAAGCGGTATTATTGATGCAGCGTGCTGAAATGCTGATTTATAGCAGAACAATAATCTGGTGACGTATTCAAACCCGCATAAAATCACTGTTTTTCAGTGTTGCCGCTATAAATGAAAAAAACAGTCAGAACATAAGGAAAAGTAATCACAGATAGCGTGAATGAAATTGCAGTAATCCTGAGTATTTATTCATACAGATAAAGGCCGTCCAGGGCGATTGATCCAGGTCATCGCCGACAGAGGCTAAAAATGGCAGGCTTGTCCCCTTTCTTCGGGACGGTCTATCAGATTATGCAGTTACAGAAATTAGTCAATATGTTTGGTGGGGATCTTTTGCAGCGATACGGCCAAAAGGTTCATAAGCTGACGCTGCACGGCGGCTTTAGCTGCCCGAATCGCGACGGCACCATCGGGCGCGGCGGCTGTACCTTCTGTAACGTTGCGTCCTTTGCTGACGAGGCCCAGCAGCATCACTCTATCGCGGAACAACTCGCGCACCAGGCCAGCCTGGTCAACCGTGCAAAGCAGTATCTGGCCTATTTCCAGGCCTACACCAGCACGTGGGCGGAGGTGCAGGTGCTGCGTTCCATGTATCAGCAGGCGGTTGCTCAGGCGAACATTGTCGGGCTGTGCGTGGGTACGCGCCCGGACTGCGTGCCGGAGGCGGTGCTGGATTTACTTAGCGAGTACAGAGAGAAGGGCTACGAGATCTGGCTGGAGCTGGGCTTGCAGACCGCGCACGATAAAACCCTGCACCGTATCAATCGCGGGCATGATTTCGCCTGCTACCAGCGCACCGCGCGTCTCGCCCGCGAGCGTGGCCTGAAAGTCTGTTCGCATTTGATTGTCGGCTTGCCCGGAGAAGGGCAGCAGCATGGCCTGGAGACGCTGGAAAAAGTCGTTGAGACCGGCGTGGACGGGATCAAGCTGCATCCGCTGCACATCGTAAAGGGCAGCATAATGGCGAAAGCCTGGGAAGCGGGGCGGTTAAGCGGTATTGAACTCGACGACTATACGGTGACGGCGGGGGAGATGATTCGTCACACACCGCCGGAGATTGTTTACCACCGTATCTCCGCCAGCGCCCGCCGTCCAACGCTTCTGGCACCGCTCTGGTGCGAGAACCGCTGGACGGGGATGGTGGAAATCGACCGCTATCTGCAGGAGAACGGCGTGCAGGGGGCGGCGCTTGGCCGCCCCTGGGTCCCCCGTCTACCGGCGACGTCCGCCTAACAGACTTCCCAGCATGCCGCGCACTATCTGATTGGTAACCTGCCGCGCCGCGCTTTTCGCCATGGTCTGTACCACGCCGTCGCGCTTGCCGCCGCGCGGCCCGGTACTGCCGAACAGGATGTCTTTGAGCCCCCCGAGAATACCGTCATCCACGGCGACAGACTGCCCTTTAGCGGCAGGCGCATCCTGCGATTCGGTTGTCTCCTGCACCCCTTTTTGCAGCATCTCGAACGCGGACTCGCGATCCACCTCGTCTTCGTACTTCCCGTAAACCGGGGAGTGGTTAATCAGGCCGTTACGTTCATCGTCAGTAACAGGCCCCATGCGCGAGCAGGGCGCGATCACCATCGCGCGCTCCACGATGGAGGGGCTGCCCTTCGCATCAAGGAACGAGATCAGCGCTTCACCGGTGCCCAGCGCCTGAATCGCCGCTTCGGTATCAAAGGCCGGATTGGCGCGCATGGTTTGCGCCGCGGCTTTTACCGCTTTCTGATCCTTCGGCGTAAAGGCGCGCAGGGCGTGCTGCACGCGGTTACCGAGCTGGCCAAGCACGTTATCCGGGATATCCGACGGGTTTTGCGACACAAACCAGACGCCAACCCCTTTGGAGCGGATCAGGCGAATGACCTGTTCAATTTTATCCAGCAGCACCTGCGGCGCGTCGTTAAACAGCAGATGCGCTTCGTCGAAGAAGAAGACCAGTTTTGGTTTTTCCAGATCGCCCGCTTCCGGTAGCTGCTCGTACAGTTCGGAGAGCATCCACAGCAGGCTGGCGGCGTAAAGCTTCGGCATCTGGTAGAGCTTTTCAGAGCTCAGAATGTTGATGATGCCTTTGCCATTGCTGTCGGTACGCATCCAGTCTTTGATATCCAGCATCGGCTCGCCGAAGAAGTGCTCGGCACCCTGTTGCTCCAGGGTCAGAAGCCCACGCTGAATGGCCCCGACAGAGGCGCTGCTGATATTGCCGTACTGGTTCTGGAAGGATTTGGCGTTATCGCCGATATACTGGGTAATGGCTCGCAGATCCTTGAAGTCAAGCAGCAGCAGCCCCTGATCGTCGGCAATGCGGAAGATGATATTCAGCACCCCGGACTGCACGTCGTTGAGGTTGAGCAGGCGGGCCAGCAGCAGCGGGCCGAGATCGGAGACGGTGGCGCGCACCGGGTGGCCTTTCTCACCAAAGATATCCCAGACCACCACCGGGTTGCCGTGCGGTGTCCAGTTCGTGATGCCAATATTCTTCAGCCTCTCAAGCAGTTTTTCAGAAGCGGTACCCTCCTGAGCCACGCCGGTTAAATCGCCCTTCACGTCAGCCATAAAGACCGGCACGCCAATCTCTGAAAGCGACTCCGCCAGCTTCTGTAAGGTCACGGTTTTCCCCGTCCCGGTCGCACCGGTGATCAGGCCGTGGCGGTTCGCCATCGCAGGCAGTAGATACAGCTCTTTTTCCAGCGTCCGGGCAATTAACAATGGTGTACTCATGATGCGCTTCCTCTCTTAGTCCTGGGTGGAGTATAGGCAACCTGATAGCAATTTGGTTAAGTAAATTCCTGACTTTGCGGCGCATTATCCAGCGCGGACTATGCTTTTGCATACGGTTCACAAAATAGTGGGAAACTATGTCCAGATTCTTCTTTAACGATCGCAAACAGCTGGTCAACGATGCCATTGAAGGCATACTCCTTTCTGCGCCACACGCGAATCTCGTCAAGCTCGATATCGATCCGGCTATCCGCGTAGTGGCACGCGGCGACTGGGATAAAAGCCGCGTGGCGGTGATCTCCGGCGGTGGCTCCGGGCACGAACCTGCACACGCCGGATTTGTCGGTAAAGGCATGCTGACGGCGGCAGTCTGTGGCGATCTGTTCGCCTCCCCGAGCGTGGATGCGGTACTGAATGCCATTGTGGCGGTGACGGGCGATCGCGGCTGTCTGCTTATTGTCAAAAACTACACCGGCGATCGCCTGAACTTTGGTCTGGCGGCAGAAAAGGCCAAACGCTACGGCCTCAAGGTGGAGATGGTGATCGTGGCGGACGATATCGCGCTGCCCGATAACAAACAGCCGCGCGGCATTGCCGGTACGGCACTGGTGCATAAGATTGCGGGCTATGCGGCGGAGCACGGGAAATCGCTGAGCGAGGTGCGGGATATTGCGCAGCAGGCCTGCGACAACCTCTGGAGCCTGGGCGTTGCGATGCAAACCTGTAACCTGCCGGGCAGCGACGATGAAGAGGGGCGCATCAAGCAGGGCCATGTCGAACTGGGGCTGGGGATCCACGGGGAGCCGGGGGCCTCGGTAGTTGATACGCAAAACAGCAAAGCGATTATCGACACGCTGGTTACCCCGCTCAAAGCGCAGGCGGGCGAGGGGCGTTTCGCGGTGCTGATTAACAACCTCGGCGGCGTCTCGGCGCTGGAAATGGCGTTGCTGACCAAAGAGCTGGCTCACTCGGCGCTGAAAGAGAACATTGCTTATCTTATTGGCCCGGCACCGCTGGTGAGCGCCCTGGACATGAAGGGCTTTTCTCTGACGCTGCTGAAGCTCAACGACCTGTTCGAGAAAGCGCTGCATGAAGAGGTGGAAACGCTGGGCTGGCAAAAACCCGTGGCGTTTGCCCCCCTGCGTACCGTTCCGCAAAGCGCTATTCGCGATCGCGTGGAATATACCCCATCTGAAAACCCGCAGGTGAAGGAGTCTGTTTCACGGGTGACGAAGACGCTCATACAGCTGGAAAATCGCCTGAACGCGCTGGATGCCAAAGTGGGCGACGGCGATACCGGCTCCACCTTTGCGCAAGGGGCGCGGGATATTGCGCAGCGCCTGGAGGAGAACGCGCTTCCGCTTAATGATGTGCCTAAGCTTCTGCTGCTGGTGGGCGAGCGGCTGGCCACGGTGATGGGCGGATCGAGCGGGGTGCTGATGTCGATCTTCTTTACCGCAGCGGGGCAAAAGCTTCACGATGGTCAGTCGCTACCCGAGGCATTGCTCAGCGGGCTGGCGCAAATGAAGCAGTACGGTGGGGCAGATCTCGGCGATCGTACCCTGATCGACGCGCTGCAGCCGGCGCTGGAGGCATTGCAGAAAAAGGATCTTCAGTCAGCGGCGCAGGCGGCACAGAAGGGGGCAGAGGCAACGGCGAAAATGCAGAAAGCCGGTGCGGGGCGCTCATCGTATGTGAATAAAGAGAATCTGGACGGGGTAATGGACCCAGGGGCGGTCGCGGTGGCAGAGGTGTTTAAGGCCATGGTAGAAGCAAAACGGTAACCACCGTTACCGTTTTTAGTGTTTGCGCCCTCTCCCAGTGGGAGAGGGTTGGGGTGAGGGCATCAGGCCGCAGATTCCCCGGCAATGTCACATCAGAAATCCGCTTTCAACACCACGCGGTAGCGGGCTTTGCCATCACGCACGTGCTGGATCGCTTCGTTGATTTTCGACATGGGGTACAGTTCGGTGGTCGGGGCCACTTTGGTGCGTCCGGCAAACTTCATCAGCTTGCGCAGCTCGTACGGTGTACCGGTCGCGGAGCCTGACACGCTGCGATCCCCGCCGATCAGGGTAAAGGCCGGAACCGGCAGCGGCTTCATCACAGCACCTACGGTGTGGAAGTTACCGCCGTAGGCCAGTGCTTCAAAGTACGGCTGCCAGTCGAGATCGACGTTCACGGTGTTGATGATCAGGTCAAACTGACCTGCCAGCGCGTTCAGCGCTTCAGGATCGCGGCTGTTTACCACTTTATCCGCGCCCATCGCCAGCACCTCTTTCTCTTTTGCCGGGTTCGAGCTGAACGCCGTGACTTCACAGCCCATCGCATGCAGTAGCTTGATGGCGATATGGCCCAGACCGCCGATTCCAATCACGCCCACGCGGCTGGTGGCGGTGATATGGTGCATCAGCAGGGGCTTAAAGACGGTGATGCCGCCACACAGCAGCGGACCGGCGGATTCGATATCAATGCTGTCCGGCAGCGGGATGACCCATTGCCAGTCGGCGCGCAGCTTGTCGGCGAAGCCGCCTTTATTCAGGATGGTGGGTACCGCGCCCTCAAGGCAGTTGATCTGGTTGCCGCTGATACAGGCATCGCAGTGACCACAGCTGCGTGCTGTCCAGCCAATGCCTACGCGCTGGCCCACTTTCAGCCCTTTGTCCTGCGCGGCGCTACCGAGCGCCACGACGCGGCCAATGACTTCGTGCCCGGCAACCAGCGGATAGCTGGAAAAGCCCCATTCGTTGTCGATCATCGAGAGATCCGAGTGGCAGACCCCGCAGTAATCAACCTGTACTTCGACGTCTTCTGCTTTTAGTTCGCCCGCATCGTACTCGTACAGCTCAAGTTCTGCACCCGCCTGCGGTGCGGCGTAGCTTTTTATCTTCGACATCGTGTTTCCCCCGTTGTGGTGTGAACTGAGAGTGTAGAGCATTCAGTTTACAGCCGCTTAACAGAAGAGGGCAGGAACGAAAATTACAGACTTTTCAGCATCCTGACTTCGCAGTCAACATGGCCGGTACAGCCCAGCGGCGCATCGATATGCTCAAAGCCCAGATGTTCATACAGGCCGATGGCCTCTTTGAGGAAGGCGGTGGTTTCGAGGTAACAGCGTTTAAACCCATGAGCGCGGGCGTGTTCCAGGGCGACCAGCGCCAGCTTTTTCGCCAGGCCTTGCCCGCGTACGGAAGGCAGGAAATACATTTTCTGCAGCTCGCAGATATCCGGCTCGCTGCAACTCAGTGGCGCAACGCCGCCGCCGCCCACAACCTGGCCGTCCTGCTCAATCACCCAGTAGGCGTGGCCCGGCTGGCTGTACAGCTTAAACAGTTCATCAAGATTCGGGTCCGCAACGGTATAACCTTTATCCGCTGTCAGCCCATACTCTGCAGAAACGGTGCGGATAACGGCGGCGATAGCCGGATTGTCCTGCTCAGTGATCCGACGCATCGTCGCCGCGACGGGGGTAATCACGCTCATAGCATTACTCATTACAAAAATTGACACACAGTTGCTGTTAATAGCACCGCAGAAAAGGGAGTGCAAGCGAGGAGTTTTCAGGAAGGGTACCCCTTACGCCCTGAAGCGTAAGGGGTAAAGCATTACAGGGCTGCAATAACCGCCTGCTGCTCGATCAGCTTGGTCTTCGCATCGGCGAAGGCAACCAGACGCTCACGCTCTTTGGCGATGACCGCTTCCGGTGCACGGGCGACAAAGCCTTCGTTCGCCAGCTTGCTTTCTATTTTGCCAATTTCCACGTCGACTTTCGCCACTTCTTTCGCCAGACGCGCCAGCTCGGCGTCTTTGTCGATCAGACCTGCCATCGGGATCAGCAGCTCGGCGCCGTCGATGATTTTGGTCACGGAAACCGGACCTTTGTCATCCGCAGGCAGCACGGTGATGCTTTCCAGACGCGCCATGGTTTTCAGGAAGGTGTTGTTCTCGGTGACGCGACGAACGGCAGCCTCGCTGCAGCCGCGCAGCAGCAGCTCAAGCGGTTTGCCCGGGGCAATGTTCATTTCAGCACGGATGTTACGTACCGCAACGATCGCCTGTTTCAGCCACTCGGTATCCGCAGACGCCGCTTCATCAACCTTAGCCGCATCGAATGCCGGGAACGGCTGCAGCATGATGGTATCGGCGTTGATGCCCGCAATGACCTTCACGCGCTGCCAGATGGTTTCGGTGATGAATGGAATGACCGGATGCGCCAGGCGCAGCAGACCTTCCAGAACGGTAATCAGCGTGTTGCGCGTGCCGCGTAGCTCCGCTTCAGTGCCGCCGTTCATTACCGGCTTCGCCAGCTCCAGATACCAGTCGCAGAACTGGTTCCAGGTGAATTCGTACAGGATGCCCGCCGCGATATCGAAGCGGTAGCTGTCCAGCGCCTCGCGGAATGCTTTCACCGTCTGGTTGAATTCCGCCAGGATCCAACGGTCCGCCAGAGACAGGGTCATTTCGCCGCCGTTGAAGCCGCAGTCCTGATCTTCGGTGTTCATCAGCACGAAGCGGCTGGCGTTCCACAGCTTGTTACAGAAGTTACGGTAACCTTCCAGACGCTTCATGTCCCAGTTGATGTCGCGGCCGGTCGAGGCCAGCGCCGCCAGGGTGAAGCGCAGGGCGTCTGTACCGTGAGCCTCAATTCCGTTCGGGAACTGCTTCTCGGTGCGCTTGCGGATTTTCTCCGCCAGCTGCGGCTGCATCATATTACCGGTGCGTTTTTCCAGCAGCTCTTCCAGAGAAATACCGTCAACCATATCCAGTGGGTCAATGACGTTACCCTTGGATTTGGACATCTTCTGGCCTTCGTCGTCGCGGATCAGACCGGTCATGTAGACGGTATGGAACGGAACCTGCGGCTTGCCGTCTTCGTCTTTGATGAAGTGCATGGTCATCATGATCATGCGGGCAATCCAGAAGAAGATAATGTCGAAGCCGGACACCATCACGCTGGTTGGGTGGAACTGACGCAGCGCGTCGGTGTTCTCAGGCCAGCCAAGGGTGGAGAAGGTCCACAGTGCGGAGGAGAACCAGGTGTCCAGCACGTCTTCGTCCTGACGCAGGGCAACGTCCGCGCTCAGGTTGTTTTCCTGACGCACTTCGTCTTCGCTACGGCCAACATAAACGTTGCCTTCGTTGTCGTACCATGCCGGGATACGGTGACCCCACCACAGCTGACGGGAGATACACCAGTCCTGAATGTCACGCATCCAGGAGAAGTACATGTTTTCGTACTGCTTCGGCACGAACTGAATGCTGCCATTCTCAACCGCTTCAACAGCCGGTTTCGCCAGCACGTCGGCACGCACGTACCACTGGTCGGTCAGCATTGGCTCGATAACCACGCCGCCACGGTCGCCGTACGGCACGGTCAGATCGTGAGGTTTGATCTCTTCCAGCAGGCCCAGTGCGTCGACGGCAGCCACAATCGCTTTACGCGCGGCAAAGCGCTCCAGCTTCTGGAACTCAGCCGGGATCTCGCTGGAGTAGACGTCGGATTCGTTGCCTTTGGTGTCATATACTTCTGCGCTTTCGCGGATATCGCCGTCAAAGGTCAGAATGTTGATCATCGGCAGGGCGTGACGACGACCGACTTCATAGTCGTTAAAGTCGTGCGCAGGGGTGATTTTTACGCAGCCGGTGCCTTTTTCCATGTCGGCGTGTTCGTCGCCCACAATTGGAATACGGCGGTTTACCAGCGGCAGCACCACGAATTTGCCGATCAGGTCTTTATAACGCGGATCTTCCGGGTTAACGGCCACGCCGGTATCACCCAGCAGGGTTTCCGGACGAGTGGTGGCAACCACCAGGTAATCTTTACCGTCGGCGGTTTTTGCGCCGTCGGCCAGCGGGTAGCGGATGTGCCACATGGAGCCTTTGGACTCGCGGTTTTCCACTTCCAGGTCAGAGATGGCGGTGCGCAGTTTCGGATCCCAGTTGACCAGGCGTTTGCCGCGGTAAATCAGGTCTTCTTTATACAGACGGACGAAAACTTCTTTCACGGCGTTGGACAGGCCTTCGTCCATGGTGAAGCGCTCGCGCTCCCAGTCCACGGAGTTGCCGAGACGGCGCATCTGACGGGTAATGGTGCCGCCTGATTCTGCCTTCCACTGCCAGATTTTGTCGATGAACGCATCGCGACCGTAGTCGTGACGGGTTTTACCTTCTTCAGCGGCAATTTTACGCTCAACCACCATCTGGGTCGCGATACCCGCGTGGTCAGTTCCTGCCTGCCACAGGGTGTTTTTGCCCTGCATGCGCTGGTAGCGGATCATGGTGTCCATGATGGTCTGCTGGAAAGCATGCCCCATATGCAAACTGCCGGTGACGTTCGGCGGCGGGATCATGATGCAGAAGGACTCTTTGCTTTCGTCGCCGTTAGGCTTGAAATAGCCCTGCTGTTCCCAGTGCTCGTAAAGCGGCTGTTCGATATCGCGTGGGTTATATGTCTTTTCCATTATTTCCAGGTTGCCGTATTCAGGTTAAAACCAGCCAGGCGGTACGCTTTATAGCGTTCGCGCGCCAGTTGTTTCAAGGATTCTTCGTAAGGGACAAAGTCTACCACTTCTGTGAAAGCAGTGGCAAAATCTGCAAAGTCTGTCCGCAGGCTAATGAGAATATCGCGCGCGCTGCTGTTGCGCTTTTGCGGCCAGGCTATTTCGACCGGGGCCCCGCCTCGCGGACCTTCGCCCGACAGGTTGTGCGGCACAAAGCTCTCCGGCGGGCGCGCCCACAGCGCTTCATCCAGGCGAATCGCCTGCTGTTCATCTTCACAGGCAATCAGAACGCGTTTACCTGCGCGCCAACGTTCTGCGGCAATTTCACACACCAGCTGTTCAACGGCGCTGAGGCCATCCTGATGGGTGTCGTTGTCCAGAAGGTAGAACGTTGCATTCTTCATATGGGGCTTCTTGTGCTCACTTTAAATGCTTAAGCCGGGTGGCGGCTTCGCCTTACCCGGCCTACGGTTTACTGCCGTTTTGGCTTACTCGTCGCCGTTAAAACCCGCACGGTTCAGCAGGAACTGCGACAGCAGCGCCACCGGACGACCGGTTGCGCCTTTGGCTTTACCGGAGCGCCATGCGGTGCCGGCGATGTCCAGGTGCGCCCAGTTGTACTTGCGGGTGAAGCGCGCCAGGAAGCAGCCCGCGGTGATAGCCCCGCCAGGACGACCGCCAATGTTCGCCATATCCGCAAAGTTAGACTCCAGCTGTTCCTGATACTCGTCACCCAGCGGCAGGCGCCATGCGCGGTCGCCAGCTTGCTCAGACGCGCCGATAAGCTCGTGCGCCAGCGGGTTGTGGTTCGACATCAGGCCGGTGATGTGGTGGCCCAGGGCAATCACGCAGGCACCGGTCAGGGTTGCCACGTCAATCACCGCTTCAGGCTCGAAGCGCTCAACGTAGGTCAGTACGTCGCACAGCACCAGACGGCCTTCGGCGTCGGTGTTCAGCACCTCAACGGTCTGCCCGGACATGGTGGTCAGGACGTCACCCGGACGGTACGCGCGACCGCCTGGCATGTTTTCGCAGCCTGCCAGCACGCCAGTGACGTTAATCGGCAGCTGAAGTTCCGCGACCATGCGCATCACGCCGTAAACTGCCGCCGCGCCGCACATGTCGTACTTCATCTCGTCCATGCCTTCGGCAGGCTTGATGGAGATACCGCCGGAGTCGAAGGTCAGGCCTTTACCAACCAGAACGATAGGGCGCGCATCTTCGGACGGGTTACCTTTGTATTCGATGACCGACATCAGGGATTCGTTCTGCGAGCCGTTACCCACCGCCAGATACGAGTGCATGCCCAGCTCTTTCATCTGCTGTTCGCCGATAACGCGGGTGATGACGTTTTTGCTGTAGGAATCAGCCAGCTGGCGCGCCTGAGAGGCGAGGTAGGCGGCGTTACAGATGTTTGGCGGCATGTTGCCGAGATCTTTTGCCGCTTTAATGCCGGCGGCAATCGCAAGGCCATGCTGGATGGCGCGCTCTCCGCTGGTCAGTTCGCGACGGGTTGGCACGTTAAAGACCATTTTGCGTAGCGGACGACGCGGCTCGCTTTTGTTGGTCTTAAGCTGATCGAAGCTGTACAGGCTCTCTTTTGCGGTTTCGACTGCCTGACGTACTTTCCAGTAGGTGTTACGGCCTTTGACGTGCAGCTCGGTCAGGAAGCAGACGGCTTCCATTGAACCGGTATCATTCAGCGTATTAATGGTTTTCTGAATGACCTGTTTATACTGGCGCTCATCCAGCTCGCGCTCTTTGCCGCAGCCAATCAGCAGAATACGCTCTGACAGGACGTTCGGAACATGGTGCAGTAACAGCGTCTGCCCAGGTTTGCCTTCCAGTTCGCCACGGCGCAGCAGGGCGCTGATATAGCCGTCACTGATTTTATCGAGTTGCTCGGCGATCGGGGAGAGTCGGCGCGGTTCAAAGACGCCCACAACGATGCAGGCACTCCGCTGTTTCTCCGGGCTACCGCTTTTTACACTGAACTCCATGCACTACGCTCCTGAATCTTAAAGACAACGGCGGCTGCTACAGATAGAATTGAAACCTTTCGTAACTCATGTCCGCTGTTGTGGTGACTTCGTGTTAATCTTACGTTACTACGGTTTCGACACGTCAGAAAAAGTCCTGAAGCGTGAATCCGCTGGATGTTTTAATCTTAGCGATGATTTCGACGACTCAAGAGAATAAATGACGTTTAAGCCATGAAACAAGCGAAATTCCTGCAAAGAGACGGGTTTTTACGGGCGTATTTAAAGTGATAATCATAAGATATCTGGTGCGGGAGACGCTCAAAAGCCAACTGGCGATCCTCTTCATCCTGCTGCTGATTTTTTTCTGTCAGAAGCTGGTTAAGATCCTCGGTGCGGCCGTTGACGGCGAAATTCCAACGAATCTGGTGCTTTCCCTGCTTGGTCTGGGGATCCCGGAAATGGCGCAGCTTATTCTGCCGCTGAGCCTATTCCTCGGCCTGCTCATGACGCTCGGTAAGCTGTATACCGAGAGTGAAATCACGGTGATGCATGCCTGCGGCCTGAGTAAAGCCGTACTGGTGAAAGCGGCGATGATACTGGCGCTGTTCACGGGCATTGTTGCGGCGGTGAATGTAATGTGGGCGGGTCCTATGTCTTCCCGTCATCAGGACGAAGTGCTGGCCGAGGCGAAAGCAAACCCCGGCATGGCGGCGCTCGCGCAGGGTCAGTTCCAGCAGGCAACTGACGGAAACTCCGTGCTGTTTATCGAGAGCGTTGACGGCAGTAAATTCAACGATGTATTCCTGGCGCAGCTGCGTCCCAAAGGTAACGCGCGTCCGTCAGTGGTGGTTGCCGACTCGGGCCAGCTCGCTCAGCGCAAAGACGGTTCTCAGATAGTCACGCTGAACAAAGGCACCCGTTTCGAAGGCACCGCGATGCTGCGCGACTTCCGTATTACGGATTTCCAGAACTATCAGGCTATTATCGGCCATCAGGCGGTAGCGCTCGATCCAACGGATACCGAGCAAATGGATATGCGTACGCTGTGGAACACCGATACCGAAAGAGCGCGTGCTGAATTCCACTGGCGTATTACGCTCGTATTCACCGTGTTTATGATGGCATTGATTGTCGTTCCGCTGAGCGTGGTGAACCCGCGCCAGGGCCGTGTGCTCTCTATGCTGCCAGCGATGCTGCTTTACCTGATCTATTTCCTGCTGCAAACCTCGATTCGCTCTAACGGCGCGAAGGGTAAGTTGGAACCGATGGTCTGGACGTGGTTCGTTAACAGCCTGTACATCTTACTGGCGCTGGGATTAAACCTGTGGGATACGGTGCCTGTGCGCCGCATACGTGCCCGATTCTCGCGTAAAGGAGCCATCTAATGCAGGCGTTTGGCGTTCTTGATCGCTATATCGGTAAAACCATTTTTACCACCATCATGATGACGTTGTTCATGCTGGTGTCGCTTTCCGGCATTATCAAATTTGTCGATCAGCTGAAAAAAGCCGGGCAGGGCAGCTATGACGCGATGGGGGCGGGGATGTACACCCTGCTCAGCGTGCCAAAAGATGTGCAGATCTTCTTCCCGATGGCGGCCCTGCTGGGCGCGCTGCTGGGGCTGGGAATGCTGGCGCAGCGCAGTGAGCTGGTCGTTATGCAAGCCTCGGGCTTTACCCGCATGCAGGTTGCGCTGTCGGTAATGAAAACCGCAATCCCGCTGGTGCTGTTGACCATGGCGATTGGCGAGTGGGTGGCACCGCAGGGTGAGCAGATGGCGCGTAACTATCGTGCTCAGGCAATGTACGGCGGTTCACTGCTCTCGACTCAGCAAGGTTTATGGGCGAAAGACGGTAAAAACTTCGTCTATATCGAACGGGTAAAGGGTAATGATGAACTGGGCGGGGTGAGCATCTATGCTTTCAATGGCCAGCGCCGTCTGGAGTCTGTCCGACACGCCTCTTCGGCCAAGTTTGACGCGGAACATAAACAGTGGCGTTTGTCGCAGGTTGATGAATCTGACCTGACCGATCCAAAGCAGATCACCGGTTCGCAGACGGTGTCCGGCACCTGGAAGACCAACCTCACGCCGGATAAGCTCGGGGTTGTGGCGCTGGATCCTGACGCGCTCTCTATCAGCGGCTTGCACAACTATGTGAAGTACCTGAAGTCGAGCGGGCAGGATGCCGGGCGCTATCAGCTCAACATGTGGAGCAAAATCTTCCAGCCGATGTCCGTGGCGGTGATGATGCTGATGGCGCTGTCGTTTATCTTTGGCCCGCTGCGTAGCGTGCCGATGGGCGTGCGCGTCGTGACCGGTATCAGCTTCGGCTTTGTGTTCTACGTTCTTGATCAGATCTTCGGTCCGCTGACGCTGGTTTATGGCATCCCACCGATTATTGGTGCGCTGCTGCCGAGCGCCAGTTTCCTCCTGATCAGCCTCTGGCTGCTGCTGAAACGCTCCTGATTGACCTCTCCTCGCCTCCGCTGAACCGGAGGCGAGGCTAATCTCCTGTTTCATCCCGCACTTTTTCTCACAACCCTCAACGTCCCGCCTCGAATTTGAGTATTATTGAGCGATAAAGTCGTGAAGGGATCCTCTATGAAGCAAATTCGAATGCTTGCCCAGTACTACGTCGACCTGATGATGAAGCTTGGGCTGGTGCGTTTCTCCATGCTGCTGGCGCTGGCGCTGGTCGTTCTGGCCATTGTCGTGCAAATGGCCGTCACCATGGTTCTGCATGGCCAGGTCGAGAGTATCGACGTCATCCGCTCTATCTTCTTTGGCTTGCTCATTACCCCCTGGGCGGTCTATTTCCTTTCCGTGGTGGTCGAACAGCTGGAGGAGTCCCGTCAGCGCTTATCAAAACTGGTCGATAAGCTTGAGGAGATGCGCGAGCGTGACCTGAAGCTCAACGTTCAGCTTAAAGACAACATCGCGCAGCTGAATCAGGAAATTTCAGATCGTGAGAAGGCGGAGGCCGAGCGTCAGGCCACGCTGGAACAGCTGAAAATCGAAATGAAAGAGCGCGAGGTGACGCAGATCCAGCTTGAGCAGCAATCCTCCTTCCTGCGTTCGTTCCTGGACGCGTCGCCGGATCTGGTGTTCTACCGTAACGAAGATAAAGAGTTTTCCGGCTGTAACCGGGCGATGGAGCTCCTGACCGGGAAAAGCGAGAAGCAGCTGATTCACCTGAAGCCGCAGGACGTTTACTCCGAAGAAGCGGCCGCCAAGGTCATGGAGACGGACGAAAAAGTGTTCCGCCATAACGTCTCGCTGACCTACGAACAGTGGCTGGATTACCCGGACGGGCGCAAAGCCTGTTTTGAGATCCGCAAGGTACCGTACTATGACCGCGTCGGAAAGCGCCACGGCCTGATGGGCTTCGGCCGTGATATTACCGAGCGTAAGCGCTATCAGGACGCGCTGGAGCGCGCCAGCCGAGACAAGACCACCTTTATCTCCACCATCAGCCACGAGCTGCGTACGCCGCTCAACGGCATTGTGGGGCTGAGCCGCATTCTGCTCGACACCGACCTGACCGCAGAGCAGGAAAAATACCTCAAGACTATCCATGTCTCGGCGGTCACGCTGGGTAATATTTTCAACGATATTATTGATATGGATAAAATGGAGCGCCGTAAGGTTCAGCTTGATAACCAGCCGGTTGATTTCACCAGCTTCCTTGCCGATCTGGAAAACTTATCTGGTCTGCAGGCGCAGCAGAAGGGGCTGAATTTTGTCATGGAGCCCACCCTGCCGCTGCCGCATAAGGTCGTTACCGATGGCACGCGGCTGCGTCAGATCCTGTGGAACCTCATCAGCAACGCGGTGAAATTTACTCAGAAGGGGCAGGTGGCGGTGCGTATCCGCTATGACGAAGGTGACATGCTGCACTTCGAGGTGGAGGATTCCGGGATTGGCATTCCGCAGGAGGAGCAGGACAAAATTTTCGCGATGTACTACCAGGTGAAGGACAGCAACGGCGGAAAACCGGCCACCGGCACCGGTATTGGCCTGGCGGTGTCTAAACGGCTGGCGAAGAGCATGGGCGGTGACATCACCGTTGCCAGCCAGGCAGGCAAAGGGTCAACCTTCACGCTGACGGTGCATGCGCCGGCGGTGGCGGAAGAGGTAGAGGATACCTTTGAAAACGACGATATGCCGCTACCTGCGCTGCACGTCCTGCTGGTGGAGGATATTGAGCTTAACGTGATTGTAGCGCGCTCGGTGCTGGAAAAACTGGGCAACAGCGTGGATGTCGCGATGACCGGTAAGGCCGCGCTGGAGATGTTTACACCGGGCGAATATGACCTCGTTCTGCTGGATATCCAGTTGCCGGATATGACCGGGCTGGATATCTCGCGTGAGCTGACGCGTCAGTACGCGGCTGACGAACTGCCGCCGCTGGTGGCGCTGACGGCGAACGTACTGAAAGATAAAAAAGAGTATCTCGACGCCGGTATGGACGATGTACTCAGCAAGCCTCTGGCGGTGCCTGCTCTGACCGCCATGATCAAGAAGTTCTGGGATACCCACGATGAAGAGGAGAGCACCATGACGCCTGTTGATAGCGCTAAAGCCCAAACGATACTCGATACCGCGATGCTGGAGCAGTACATCGATCTGGTGGGCCCGAAACTGATTACCGACGGTCTGGCGGTGTTTGAAAAAATGATGCCGGGCTATCTGAGCGTGCTGGAGTCAAACCTGACGGCGCGTGACCAGAAGGGCATTGTCGAAGAAGGGCATAAAATCAAAGGCGCGGCCGGCTCGGTCGGATTACGCCACCTGCAGCAGCTGGGCCAACAGATTCAGTCGCCTGATTTACCTGCATGGGAAGATAACGTGGGTGATTGGGTTGAAGAGATGAAACAAGAGTGGCAGAACGACGTTGCGGTGCTTAAAGCCTGGGTGGACGCCAGAAAAAAATGACCCCGGCTAGACCGGGGTGCGCGAATACTGCGCCAACACCAGGGAAATCGTGGCTGCGCCTGTTTTTTAAAGTAATTTTCGAATCGGCGCCGCCGGAAAAATTTAGGCCGCACGCAGATAAGATAGCAAATCTTAAATGGTTTGTTACATGAATCAGTGAAATGTGTGAAGCATAGCGTTTTAATCAAAATTATTAATGCGCTTCAGCGAGTTGCAAAGAAGGATCGTCAAGATGAAAAAAATTGGTGTCGTCCTCAGCGGATGCGGTGTTTTTGATGGTTCAGAAATACATGAAGCCGTAATCACGCTGCTGGCCCTGGCTAAACAGGAAGCAGAGGTTATTTGTTTCGCGCCAGATAAAAATCAGGCGGATGTGATTAACCATTTGACCGGTGAGCCGATGGCTGAAACGCGCAACGTGCTGATTGAAGCCGCGCGTATTGCCCGGGGAGAGATTCATCCGCTGGCGCAGGCAGAGGCCGCTGAGCTGGATGCACTCATTGTTCCGGGCGGCTTCGGCGCCGCGAAAAACCTCAGCACCTTTGCCGCCGAAGGCGCCGCGTGCAGGGTGGACCCTGATTTAAAAGCGCTGACGCTGGCAATGCATGCGGCGGGCAAGCCGCTGGGCTTTATCTGTATCGCACCGGCCATGCTGCCAAGCATTTTCGATTTCCCGTTACGGCTGACGATCGGAACAGATATTGATACCGCAGAGATCGTCGAGGAAATGGGAGGCGAACACGTTCCGTGCCCGGTCGATGACATTGTGGTGGATGAAGACAACAAGGTTGTCACCACGCCCGCGTATATGCTGGCGCAGAATATTGCGGAAGCCGCCGTGGGCATTGAAAAGCTGGTAGCCCGGGTGCTGGTGCTGACAGAATGAGGCGTCAGTTTTCCGCAGTCGCATGGGGGAAACGCCTTCTTCTACGTACCTTTCTCATGCTGGCGGTGTTCTGGGGAGGCGGGCTGGCCGTGTTCAGCATTTTGCCGGTACCGTTTTCAGCGGTCATGGTTGAGCGTCAGCTTAGCGCGTGGTTCTCCGGTGATTTCGGCTATGTTGCCCATTCTGACTGGGTGAGCATGGAGGACATCTCTCCGTTCATGGGGCTGGCGGTTATCGCGGCGGAAGATCAGAAATTCCCGGAGCACTGGGGGTTCGATGTGGCCGCGATTGAAAAGGCGCTGGCCCACAATGAACGTCATGAAAACCGCGTGCGCGGTGCATCAACGCTGTCGCAGCAGACGGCAAAAAACCTGTTCCTGTGGGATGGCCGAAGCTGGGTGCGAAAAGGGCTGGAAGCGGGGCTCACCCTGGGAATGGAAACGGTCTGGAGCAAAAAGCGCATTCTGACCGTTTATCTAAATATCGCCGAGTTTGGCGAGGGGGTATTTGGTGTCGAAGCTGCATCACAACGCTATTTTAATAAACCAGCCAGCAGGCTGAGCATGTCGGAGGCGGCGCTGCTCGCGGCTGTTCTGCCTAATCCTATCCGCTTTAAGGCCAGCGCCCCGTCAGGGTACGTGCGAAGCCGTCAGGCGTGGATCATGCGCCAGATGAATCAGCTGGGCGGAGAGGGGTTTATGCAGCGTAATAATCTTATGTAGGGCGGGTAAGCGCAGCGCCACCCGCCGAGGGGGGAACGTTAGTCTTCGTCGAACCCGGCGTTAAACAGCGCAATTACCGCCGCCAGGGCTTCCTCTTCCTGAGGACCGGTGGCTTCTACCTCAATCTGACGCCCTTTGGCGGAGTCCAGCATCAGCAGCGCAATCACGCTGTTGGCTTCCGCTTCGGTGCCTTCGTCATTACGCAGCAGCACTTCTGCATCGAAACCCTGCATCAGCTCAAACAGCTTCATCGCCGGGCGCGCATGCATGCCCAGCTTATTGGTGATCTCAACGGTTTGTTTTACGGTCATGTTTTACGTTTTTCCAGCGTGCGATGACGGGACTGAACGTTCTTACCGCGCGAGCGGAAATAGTCGGCCAGCTGTTCGGCGATGTAGACCGAACGATGTTTACCGCCGGTACAGCCAATCGCCACCGTCAGGTAGCTACGATTGTTTGTCTCCAGCATAGGTAACCATAGCTCAAGGTAGCTTCGCGTCTGGTAGATAAAATTGTGAACTTCTGTGTGCCGGTCGAGGAACGCCGCGACGGGTTTATCCAGGCCGGTCATTGGACGCAGTTTGGGATCCCAGTGCGGGTTCGGCAGGAAGCGCACGTCGAAAACATAGTCCGCATCAATCGGAATACCGTGCTTAAAGCCGAAGGATTCGAACACCATCGTCAGTTCGCGCTCGCGTTTGCCCAGCAGGCGGGTACGCAGCATTTCCGCCAGCTCGTGGACGGACATCTCTGAGGTGTCGACTATCAGATCGGCTCGGGAGCGCAGCGGCTCCAGCAGATCGCTCTCTTCATCGATTGCGCTCTCCAGCGAGAGATTCTTGCTGGATAGCGGGTGCAAACGACGGGTATCACTGTAGCGGCGGATCAGGGTATTGCGGTCGGCATCAAGGAACAGCAGCTGAGGCGAGAACGCGTCAGGCAGGTTACTCATTGCCTGTTCGAAGATCTCCGGGGATTCGGGCATGTTACGCACGTCGATACTGACGGCGGCGGAGGTTTGTCTCTCCGCTAGCGTGCGTGCCAGATCGGGCAATAACACGACCGGCAGGTTATCGACGCAGTAAAAACCCATGTCTTCCAGCGCACGCAGGGCGACGGATTTTCCCGACCCTGAACGACCGCTGACAATCATCAGCACCATGTTCCGTTTCTCCTCAGGACAACAGATGTGAAGGCCATCACCTGGTTATGCGTCATCCTGATTGCCTTCTGCTTCAGTGATAATTTGATAAAGCTCTTCATCACTTTGGGCCGAGCGCAGTCGACGGCAGATGGTTTTATCCGCCAGACGTTTAGCAACCAGCGAAAGCGTATGCAGATGGGTCTTGGTCTGGTCGGCAGGCACCAGCAGCGCGAAGAGGAGATCGACGGGCTGGTTATCAATGGCGTCAAAAGCGATTGGCGTTTCCAGCTGCACAAACACACCGACGGCACGCAGGGTGTCCTCTTCCAGCTTGCCGTGCGGGATCGCGATACCGTTGCCGATACCGGTACTGCCCATCTTTTCACGGGTCAGAATCGCTTCGAACACCACCTGCGGCGGCAGGCCCAGCTGTTTTGCAGCCAATTCACTGATGATCTCCAGCGCACGTTTTTTGCTCTGGCAGTGAACGGCACTGCGGGTACATTCCTGGTTAAGGACATTGCTCAGTTGAAGAGCGGAATCGTTGTTTATCATAATTTCACCTAAGCGCTAACTGTACAAATGGCCTGTTGTGTTTCACAACAGGCCGTCCTGCACCCGTTAACTGCCCGGACAATTAGTGTTGTTTCAGTTTATCTTTATGTTTATTGAGCTGTCGCGCAAGCTTGTCAATCAAGCCGTCGATAGCCGCGTACATGTCCTGCCCTTCCGCACTGGCATGGAGCTCACCCCCGTTTACATGCAGGGTCGCATCCGAGATATGAGTCACTTTCTCCACTTTTAACACAACGTAGACCTGGTTGATCCTTTCGAAATACTGTTCAAGTTTCGCGAACTTAGCGTTCACGAAGTCACGTAAGGCCTCAGTAATCTCGACGTTGTGTCCTGTGATATTGAGCTGCATAGTGTCTTCCTTATCGGTTGTGTCAGACCAGCTGTTTACGCTGGTTAGACGGCGGAATGGATAAAGACTCTCGATACTTCGCAACAGTACGACGTGCCACCATAATACCCTGATCGGACAGCATGGTGGTCAACTTACTGTCACTTAGTGGCTTCGCGGGGTTCTCCGCGGCGATCAACTTCTTCACCAGTGCGCGAATCGCCGTTGACGACGCTTCGCCGCCGCCCTCGGTGTTCACATGGCTGGAGAAGAAATACTTAAGCTCAAAAATACCGCGCGGACTGTGCAGATACTTCTGCGTGGTGACGCGGGAAATGGTGGATTCATGCATCTCGACGGCCTGGGCGATATCCGCCAGTACCATCGGTTTCATATACTCTTCGCCCTGCTCAAAGAATGCCTGCTGCTGTTCGACGATGCAGCGGCTCACGCGCAGCAGGGTATCATTCCGGCTCTCCAGGCTCTTGATCAACCATCGCGCTTCCTGAAGATTGCTGCGAATATATTGATTGTCGGAGTCGTTGCGCGCGCTGGTGCACATAGAGGCGTACTGCTGGTTGATTTGCAGGCGAGGGATGCTGTCAGAGTTCAGTTCAACGACCCAGCGGTCATTGTGTTTTCTGACCAGCACGTCCGGGATAACGTACTCGGGTTCGCTGGTCTGGATCGACTGACCGGGACGCGGATCGAGAGACTGGATCAGATTTACCGCCTCTTTCAGCACCTCTTCCTTCAGGCGCGTCACGCGCATCAGGGTGCGGAAATCGTGGTTAGCCAGAAGATCCAGATGATCGCTGATGATTAAGCGCGCCTCGTCGAGCCACGGCGTCTCTTTGCTGAACTGAGAAAGCTGGATCAGCAGACAGTCGCGCAGGTCCTTCGCGGCCACCCCGACCGGATCGAAGCGCTGGATGCGTTTCAGTACCGCTTCAATCTCCTCAATCTCAATCTCTTCATCGCCCATGCTTTCCAGAATGTCGTCCAGCGTGACGGTCAAATAACCGGTGTCATCAACGGCGTCGACAATCGACGTGGCAATGGCGCGGTCGGTATCGGAGAAGGGGGTAAGCTCTACCTGCCACATCAGGTAATCCTGCAGCGACTGGGTGGTTTCGCCCTGGTAGACCGGTAGCTCGTCGTCCTGGTAGTCTGCACGCGTGCCGGAAGGGGTGCCGGCGGTATAGATTTCATCCCAGCTGGCATCCAGCGGAAGCTCGTCCGGCATCTCTTTTTGTTCGAGTGCATCCGCGGTGTCGAGCGCTTCTGTATCCTGTGACTGCTGGGTGTCTACCTCGTCATGAAGATCGGCTTGCTCCAGCAGGGGATTGCTGTCCAGCGCCTGCTGGAGCTCCTGCTGAAGTTCTAACGTGGACAGCTGCAACAGGCGAATTGCTTGCTGTAGCTGCGGCGTCATCGCCAGCTGTTGGCTGAGCCTTAATTGCAAACCTTGCTTCATGTTCAGAGCATTTTTCTCCGGTTCGGCGTTACGTTACCTCTACCCTATCAGAGTCTGAAGTCTTCCCCAAGATAGACGCGCTTAACATGATCGTCTTCGAGGATCTGCTGCGGCGTACCGTGGGCGATCAGATTGCCCTGGCTCACGATATATGCGCGTTCACATACCGCCAGCGTTTCACGAACGTTGTGGTCGGTGATCAGCACGCCAAGCCCGCTGTCACGCAGATGCTCGATAATGCGTTTAATGTCGATAACGGAGATTGGGTCAACGCCCGCAAATGGTTCATCCAGAAGGATAAACTTCGGATTGGCGGCCAGCGCGCGCGCAATCTCAACACGACGGCGTTCCCCCCCGGACAATGCCTGGCCCAGGCTGTCGCGCAGGTGCTCGATGTGAAACTCTTCCATCAGCTCGTTGGCGCGATCCTGACGCTGTTCGTTGGTCAGGTCGTCGCGAATTTGCAAGACCGCCATCAGGTTATCAAAGACGCTCAGACGACGGAAAATAGAGGCTTCCTGCGGCAGATAGCCGATGCCACGGCGCGCGCGCGCGTGCAGCGGCAGCAGGCTGATGTCTTCATCGTCAATAATAATGTTGCCGGCATCGCGCGGCACAATACCAACCACCATGTAGAAGGTGGTGGTTTTACCCGCACCGTTCGGGCCAAGCAGGCCCACAATTTCGCCGGAGTTGACGGTCAGACTGACATCTTCTACGACACGGCGGCCTTTGTAAGCCTTCGCGAGATTTTTTGCAGTTAATGTTGCCATAGCGAATTAGTTACTCTTCTTCTGTGCCGGGGCCTGGCCCTTGCCTTTGTCCTGCAGCTGCGACGGAACCAGCACGGTGGTTACGCGTTTGCCTTTCTCGCTGGAGGCCTGCATTTTTTGCTCTTTAACCAGATAGGTAATCTGGTCACCGGTAATATTGCTGTCCAGCTGTTCCAGATAGGCGTTTCCGGTCAGGATGACCAGATCCTTCGCCAGCTCATAGTGCATATGCGAGGCGTGGCCCTTCACCGGCTTGCCGTTGTCCTGCATCTGGTAGAAGGTGGCCGGGTTGCCGTAGCCATCAATGATCTCTTTGCCCTGCTCGCCGCCCGGACGGGTAACGACCACCTTATCGGCATTAATTTTGATGGTGCCCTGCGTCATGACGACGTTACCCGTGAAGGTAACGACGTTACCCTGCATATCGAGAGACTGGGTGTCGGACTCGATATGGATCGGCTGGTCGGTATCGCCCGTTACAGCAAGCGCGGGGAGACTGGCCGCCAGCATCGCGCTGGCGATAATTACTTTAAGGCTGAGTTTGTTTGTTTTGAATTTCATAGGAGGTTCTAACCTTTTCAATCAGCTCGGCGTTCTTGCTGCGTAAGTTCCCGCGCATTCTTAAACCGCTGGAATTAAATGTTGTGCCATACAGTGTGACCAGATCCTGCGACGTCACGTCCTGGGTTACCAGGTTGATCTGGGCATTATCCGTCGTAATTTTTCGCAGTTGCGAGTCAGCGGTCAGGGCGTTGACTTCAACGTGGCCATACAGATAAAGCATACGATCATTTGTCAGTTTGGCCCGATCTGACTTAATTGACCATGTCGGCACTTTGTCTTTATCGAATGTGGTCATGACAGGTTGGGTAAACCACGAAACGCCGTCATCGGAAAAGTATTCAACATGCTGGGCAATCAGGCGATAGTTCAGCGCACCTTCCGGGCTATAGACCACGGTGTCGCTGTGATCGCTTTTATAGGTTGGATCGTTATTGTTGACCACTTCCGTTTGCGTATCGTCGCGATCGGCAAGGTTCACGCCAATCAATACCAGTGCGACAAGCGTAAGCAGAATGATAACCCAACGTCTGGTTTTACTCATATCGATTGCCCTTTGGCCTCATCAAGCTTGCCCTGCGCCAGCAGAAGCAGATCGCAGACTTCACGGACGGCACCCCGGCCACCGTTGATGCAGGTAACGTAGTCAGCGCGCGGGATCAGTAGCGGGTGAGCATCAGCAACCGCGATGCTGAGACCGACTTTAGCCATCACCGGCCAGTCAATCAGATCGTCCCCGACGTAGGCCACGTTCTCCGGTGCGATAGCCAGTTTACCCAGTAAATCGTTGAACGCTGCCATCTTATCGGATTGACCCTGGTAAAGATGGGTAATCCCTAAGGTTTCACAGCGGTCTTCTACCAGTTTAGCTTTTCGTCCGGTGATGATAGCAACCTCGATACCCGAAGTGAGCGCACAGCGGATACCGTAGCCGTCGCGAACGTTAAACGCTTTCAGCTCTTCACCATTATTGCCCATGTAAATCAGGCCATCGGAAAGTACGCCATCCACATCCAGAATGAGCAGACGAATGTTTTCCGCCTTTGCCATCATCTGGGTACTGACCGGACCATAACAGGTTGCAAGGGATGCACCCGCATTACTCATTGTCTTATCCTTTATTACACTACGCCAGCGCGCAGCAGATCATGCATATGTACCACACCCAGCAACTGGTCGCCATCGGCAACCATAACGGAGGTGATATGGCGGGACTGCATCAGGTTCAGCACATCCACGGCTAACGTTCCCGGACGCACGCGGATGCCGCCGGGCGTCATCACGTCGGCAATGCCAAGCGTGCGGACATCTACACCCATGTCGAACACGCGACGCAGGTCGCCATCGGTGAAGATCCCCTGAATTTTCATCAGATCGTCGCACACGACCGTCATACCCAGATTCTTGCGGGTGATTTCCAACAGCGCATCACGCAGGGAGGCTTCTTTACTGACGTGAGGGATCTCATCCCCGGTGTGCATAATATCGTTTACCCGCAGCAGCAGCTTGCGCCCCAGCGCGCCGCCCGGGTGGGAAAGCGCGAAATCTTCCGGCGTAAAACCGCGGGCTTCGAGCAGCGCCACGGCAAGGGCATCGCCCATGACCAGCGCGGCAGTTGTGCTGGACGTCGGCGCCAGGCCCAGCGGACAGGCCTCTTTCGGTACTTTAACGCACAGGTGAATATCGGCCGCACGCGCCATGCTACTTTCCGGACGGCTGGTCATGCAAATCAGGGGGACCTGCAGTCGCTTCAGTACGGGGATCAGCGCCAGAATTTCATTGGACTCCCCGGAGTTGGACAGCGCAATAACGACATCCTGCGGCGTGACCATCCCCAGATCGCCGTGCGCGGCTTCCCCAGGGTGTACAAAGAAAGACGAGGTTCCGGTGCTGGCAAATGTTGCTGCCATTTTGCGTCCAATGTGGCCGGACTTACCCATTCCCATCACCACGACTTTGCCGGCACAGTAGAACATCTTCTCACATGCCAGACTAAAATCCTGATTAATGTACTGATCTAACTGCGCCAGACCTTCTCGTTCAATCTCCAGAACCTCTTTGCCTGCTTTCTGAAAGTCAAAACCCGGCTGCAATTCTATTTGCGACATAATGCGTTTCCGTTTACCCAGAGAGAAGAGGCGAGAGCCAGTACAGCATCGCCATCCATACGATAAATCCACCCGTCAGCAGTGCGCCTGCGCCTTTGCCGATCTGTCGTTGCCGCCGCCAGCAAAGCAGGGCAAATATCACGCTGACCAATAACATCACGCCGTAGTCGCGCGAGAACGCCAGGGGATTAAAGGGCCCTGGCGTAATCAGGGCCGGCAGGCCCATCACAATGGCGATATTGAAAATGTTGGAACCGATAATATTACCAATGGCGATGTCATCTTCCCCTTTACGCGCCCCCGCAATGGCGGTGGCCAGCTCAGGCAAGCTGGTGCCGATAGCAATAACCGTCAGGCCGATCGTCAGCTCGCTCATGGCAAAATAGTTTGCCAGCACCGTCGCGTTATCCACGACCATGCGCGTTGCCATTGGCATGATGATCAGCGCGACGCCAAGCCAGAGCAGGGCGACCGGTAGCGTGCCTTCGCGCGGAAGTTCGGCAACCTGCTCACGCGTCAGGCTGTCCTGACCCTGCTTTTCCGCCTGGCGGGCAATTTTAACACTATACAGCAGCCAGATGACGGCCAGCGCCAGCAGGAAAATGCCGTCGCTGTAGCTCAGTACGCCGTCATAAAATACGCACCCTGCCAGCAGGCTTACGACTAACATTAGCGGCAATTCACGGCGCAGAACATCAGAATGCACGCGAAATGGATGGAGAAGTGCCGCAAGGCCTAAAATCAGTAATATATTGACGATGTTAGAGCCAATCGCGGTGCCAATTGCCAGGTCTAACTGACCATGCAGCGACGCCGAGACGGAGACGATGATTTCAGGAAGTGATGTGCCAACGCTGACCACGGTCATCCCGATGACAACAGGCGGTACGCCCGTCAGGCGACACAGGATAGATGCAGCAAAGACTAAACGGTCAGCACTGTAGACCACTAACAGTAAACCAATAATTAACAGTGCTGTTGCTAAAAGCATCAAAAGTCCTTTCTTCAGGTATACTTGTCGGTCCATCGCGCGGGAATGGCTGGACTGCATACGGTCTGAGGCGTAACGAATTCCTAATTTTGACTTTATGCGCCGGAAAAGTAAAACAAATGCCAGCTTTCGCTAACCTCAACGGCTAATATTCTGTAAAAATGCTGGGTTAAGGGCTGATTCAGGCTGTACGCCTTAACGTGAGCAGGGTAAGAAAGGAACTATAAATGAGCCAAACGATGGCGAATTTAGTCGATGTCCGCGGTGTGAGTTTTTCACGTGGCAATCGTCTGATATTCGATGATATTTCGTTGACCGTACCGCGTGGCAAAATCACCGCCATCATGGGGCCGTCCGGGATCGGTAAAACGACCCTCCTGCGCCTTATAGGTGGTCAGATCCCACCGGATAGCGGTGAAATCCTCTTCGATGGCGAAAACGTCCCGGAGATGTCGCGCTCGCGCCTGTATACTGTCCGCAAACGTATGAGTATGCTCTTTCAATCGGGGGCGTTGTTCACCGACATGAACGTCTTTGATAACGTGGCCTATCCGCTGCGCGAGCATACCAGCCTGCCGCCTGAACTGCTGAAAAGCACGGTGATGATGAAGCTTGAAGCTGTTGGGTTGCGCGGGGCCGCGAAGCTGATGCCTTCGGAACTGTCCGGCGGGATGGCGCGCCGCGCCGCGCTGGCGCGAGCCATTGCATTAGAGCCCGATTTAATCATGTTCGACGAACCGTTTGTCGGACAGGATCCCATCACGATGGGCGTGCTGGTAAAGCTCATCTCTGAACTGAACAGCGCGCTCGGCGTCACCTGTATCGTGGTGTCTCACGATGTACCGGAAGTATTGAGCATTGCCGATTACGCCTATATCGTGGCGGACAAAAAGATCGTCGCACACGGTAGCGCTCAGGCGCTGCAGGAAAATTGCGATCCGCGCGTGCGGCAGTTCCTTGACGGTATTGCTGACGGACCCGTACCGTTCCGCTACCCGGCGGGCGACTATCGTGACGATTTACTGGGAATAGGGAGTTAAGCCACTCATGCTGTTAAATGCGTTGGCCGCTCTCGGACACCGTGGCATAAAAACCATCAGGACGTTCGGGCGTGCCGGATTGATGTTATTCAACGCGCTGGTCGGCAAGCCGGAGTTTAGCAAGCACGCCCCTCTGCTGGTGCGTCAGCTTTATAATGTCGGCGTGCTGTCGATGCTCATCATTATTGTTTCCGGTCTGTTTATTGGCATGGTGCTGGGGCTGCAGGGCTACCTCGTCCTGACAACCTACAGTGCGGAAACCAGCCTCGGGATGCTGGTGGCGCTCTCGCTTTTACGCGAGCTGGGGCCGGTTGTGGCTGCGCTGCTGTTCGCCGGGCGCGCAGGGTCAGCATTAACGGCTGAGATTGGCCTGATGCGTGCCACCGAGCAGCTCTCCAGCATGGAGATGATGGCGGTCGATCCGCTGCGTCGCGTGATCTCGCCGCGTTTCTGGGCGGGGGTGATCTCGCTGCCGCTACTGACTATTCTGTTTGTCGCCGTAGGTATCTGGGGCGGCTCGCTGGTTGGGGTCCACTGGAAAGGCATTGATGCCGGTTTCTTCTGGTCCGCAATGCAGGACGCCATCGATCTGCGCATGGATCTGGTTAACTGTCTGATTAAAAGCGTGGTATTTGCCATTACGGTCACCTGGATTGCATTGTTCAATGGTTACGATGCCATCCCGACGTCGGCGGGCATTAGCCGTGCAACTACACGTACAGTCGTACATTCGTCGCTGGCCGTACTGGGTCTGGATTTTGTGCTCACCGCACTGATGTTTGGGAATTGAGTTCATGCAAACGAGAAAAAATGAAATTTGGGTCGGCGTGTTCCTGCTGCTGGCGCTGCTGGCGGCACTCTTTATCTGCCTGCGAGCGGCAGATATCACCTCAGTACGCACTGAGCCGACGTATCGTATCTATGCCACCTTCGACAACATCGGTGGGCTGAAGGCACGTTCGCCGGTCCGCATTGGCGGTGTGGTGATAGGCCGCGTATCTGACATTACGCTTGATGAAAAAACGTATCTGCCGCGCGTCGCGATGGATATCGAAGAACGTTACAACCACATTCCGGACACCAGCTCCCTTTCTATCCGTACTTCCGGCCTGCTGGGCGAACAATATCTGGCACTTAACGTGGGCTTTGAAGACCCCGAGCTGGGAACGACTATCCTTAAAGACGGTAGCGTTATCCAGGATACGAAGTCCGCGATGGTGCTGGAGGATATGATTGGTCAGTTCCTTTACAACAGTAAAGGGGATGATAAAAAGTCTGACGATGCCCCTGCGCAGAGTGAAGACCATACCAACGTTGCGCCGACCCCTGGTGCTGCGAATTAATTCAGGAGAAGTCATTCATGTTTAAACGACTGTTAATGGTTGCCATGCTGGTCATTGCCCCTCTCACTGCGGCACATGCTGCGGATCAGAGCAACCCGTACAAACTGATGAACGAAGCTGCGAAGAAAACCTTCGACCGTCTCAAAAACGAACAGCCAAAAATTCGCGCGAATCCTGATTATCTGCGTGACGTGGTTGACCAGGAACTGCTGCCGTATGTGCAGATCAAATATGCGGGAGCGCTGGTGCTGGGGCGTTATTACAAAGATGCGACGCCTGCGCAGCGTGAAGCCTACTTTGCCGCATTCCGTGAATACCTGAAACAGGCCTACGGCCAGGCGCTGGCGATGTACCACGGTCAGACCTATGAGATTGCGCCAGAGCAGCCGCTGGGCGATGCCACCATCATTCCTATCCGCGTGACGATCAACGATCCTAACGGCCGTCCGCCGGTGCGTCTGGATTTCCAGTGGCGTAAAAATAGCCAGACCGGCCACTGGCAGGCGTATGACATGATCGCCGAAGGGGTGAGCATGATCACCACTAAACAGAACGAGTGGAGCGACCTGCTGCGCACCAAGGGCATTGATGGCCTGACCGCACAGCTGCAGTCTATTTCTCGTCAGAAAATTACTCTGGACGAGAAGAAGTAATGTCGCAGCAACTTCGCTGGTCGCGTGAAGGTGAGACGTTAAAGCTGTCCGGTGAACTGGACCAGGATCTGCTGAACCCGCTGTGGGGCAAACGTCATGAAGCGATGCAGGGCGTGACGCTTATCGACTTAACCGACGTCACGCGGGTGGATACGGCAGGCGTTGCGCTGCTTGCCCATCTGGTTGCCGTGGGGAAAAAGCAGGGAACAAGCGTCATGCTTCATGGCGCGAGCGATAATGTCGTTACCCTTGCGCAACTCTACAATCTGCCTCAGGACGTACTGCCTCGTTAATATTTTCAGTGCGTTACTTCCGAAAGCCCTGACAGTTTCATCGTCGGGGCTTTTTGCTTGTTTAAGACGACGCCACTTTGCTCTAAGATGTTGGGCTTGTTTTCACTATCAGATGATTAAGAGCCCATGGAAAATCATGAAATCCAGACAGTGCTGATGAATGCACTCTCCCTTCAGGAAGCCCACGTCACTGGCGATGGCAGTCACTTCCAGGTTATTGCTGTGGGTGAGATGTTCGACGGTATGAGCCGTGTGAAGAAGCAGCAGGCTGTGTACGCGCCGCTGATGGAATATATTGCGGATAACCGCATCCACGCCCTGTCGATCAAAGCGTTCACCCCGCAAGAGTGGGCACGCGATCGCAAACTAAACGGTTTTTGAGCTGAGGGCGACAGGCCCGCAGCACGGTTGAATTTATAAGAGAGCACACAATGGATAAATTTCGTGTACAGGGGCCAACGCGTCTCCAGGGCGAAGTCACAATTTCTGGCGCGAAAAACGCCGCGCTGCCAATCCTCTTTGCTGCGCTGCTCGCGGAAGAGCCGGTAGAAATTCAGAACGTACCGAAGCTGAAAGATATCGACACCACCATGAAGTTGCTCACCCAACTGGGCACTAAAGTTGAGCGCAACGGTTCCGTCTGGATTGACGCCAGCAACGTGAACAACTTCTCTGCGCCTTACGATCTGGTGAAAACCATGCGTGCTTCTATCTGGGCGCTTGGCCCGCTGGTGGCGCGTTTCGGTCAGGGTCAGGTTTCGCTGCCGGGCGGCTGCGCTATCGGCGCGCGTCCGGTTGACCTGCATATCTTTGGCCTGGAGAAACTGGGCGCAGAGATCAAGCTGGAAGAAGGTTACGTTAAGGCCTCCGTCAATGGCCGTCTGAAAGGCGCGCACATTGTCATGGACAAAGTGAGCGTTGGCGCTACTGTCACCATTATGTCTGCAGCGACGCTGGCAGAAGGTACCACCATCATCGAAAACGCCGCGCGTGAACCGGAGATCGTGGATACCGCCAACTTCCTCGTGGCGCTGGGCGCGAAGATCTCCGGCCAGGGTACTGACCGCATCACCATCGAAGGCGTTGAGCGTCTGGGCGGTGGTGTGTATCGCGTACTGCCGGACCGTATCGAAACCGGTACTTTCCTGGTCGCTGCGGCGATCTCTGGCGGTAAGATTGTATGTCGCAACGCGCAGCCAGATACCCTGGATGCGGTGCTGGCGAAACTGCGTGAAGCGGGTGCCGATGTTGAAACCGGTGAAGACTGGATCAGCCTCGATATGCACGGCAAGCGTCCGAAAGCGGTAACCGTGCGCACGGCGCCGCATCCGGCATTCCCGACCGATATGCAGGCACAGTTCACCCTGCTGAACCTGGTGGCGGAAGGTACCGGTGTGATCACCGAGACTATCTTCGAGAACCGCTTCATGCACGTACCGGAACTGATCCGTATGGGCGCACATGCTGAGATCGAAAGTAACACGGTGATTTGCCTCGGTGTTGAGAAACTGTCCGGTGCTCAGGTAATGGCAACAGATCTGCGTGCGTCTGCAAGCCTGGTGCTGGCGGGCTGTATCGCGGAAGGCACTACGGTGGTGGATCGTATTTATCACATCGATCGTGGCTATGAACGTATCGAAGACAAACTGCGCGCGCTGGGTGCCAATATCGAGCGTGTGAAGGGCGAGTAATCGTTCCGGCAGCCCCCTGCCAGAAATGACCGGGGGGTTGCTATTCCTGTCACAAAAGCCGTTATTCCTGCGGTTCTGTTTTTACTTTTCTCTGGCGCATCATGCGCGTTCTGTCGATAAATTCATGAGTAACTGGATCGTGATAACGTGAAGGCCAGATCACCCACGGGTGCGTTTCCAGCGCCGTCGCGATAATTAATTCTCCCTTTGGCCAGGGGCGGGTCAGGGCGTTGGCCAGGGTGGAAGAACTCAGACCATGGCGGCGGGACTCTGCTGCAAGTGACGTACCTCTTTTGCGCAGTGCCGCAATGATATCTGCCGTATGCCAGTCGATAAATTTCGTATCCATAACGCTGTCCTTAAGTTCGGATTCACCTACGCCGTTTCTTCTGAAGCGACTGGCTTACTATACCCATTTCACATTCGTGTTCTAAAAAGTTCGCGTTACTTGAAGGGATATTCAGAATAAGGCATGGCTTTATTCATGCGGGCTCTAACCCGATGAATTTACGTGAATACGGAATTTATTGGTGCGTTTTTGAACCTCCCCGCGATGGGAGCGGGGAGGTGGGGCAAGATTAACGGTCGCGCTGAACAGCGATGTGGGCAAGACCAATCAGCGCATCGCGCCATGGGCTGTCTGGAATAACCTGGAGAGCTTCGATGGCTTTGTCAGCCTCTTCTTCAGCACGCTGACGGGTCCATTCCAGTGAACCGCAGATTGCCATCGTTTCCAGTACAGGTTCCAGAAGATGGCGACCATTTCCCTGTTCGATCGCCTCACGGATCATTTTCGCCTGGTCGGCTGTTCCGTTGCGCATTGCGTGAAGGAGCGGCAGGGTCGGTTTGCCTTCGTTCAGGTCATCGCCAACGTTTTTGCCGAGCGTTTCGCCGTCCGCGCTGTAGTCCAGCAAATCATCAATCAGCTGGAAGGCAGTGCCCAGATAGCGGCCATAGTCCTGCAATCCTTTTTCCTGCGCCTCGGAACAGCCAGCCAGAATGCCCGAGCACTGGGCGGCCGCTTCAAACAGGCGCGCTGTTTTGCTGTAGATAACGCGCATGTAGTTTTCTTCGGTGATATCCGGGTCATTGACGTTCATCAGCTGCAGCACTTCGCCTTCAGCGATGACGTTGACGGCTTCTGACATCACCTCCAGCACTTTCAGAGAGCCGAGGCTGGTCATCATCTGGAAGGCGCGGGTATAGATAAAGTCCCCGACCAGAACGCTGGCGGCGTTCCCGAAGGCTGCGTTTGCCGTGGCTTTGCCACGACGCATATCGGATTCATCCACAACATCGTCATGCAGAAGCGTCGCGGTGTGAATAAATTCAATCAGCGCGGCGATCGTCACGTGGGCATTTCCCTGATAGCCAACGGCTCTGGCAGCCAGAATGGCAATCATCGGGCGAATGCGTTTACCGCCGCCGCTGACAATGTAATAGCCCAACTGATTGATCAGCTGAACGTCAGAGTTGAGTTGCTCCAGGATTGCTGCATTTACACCCGCCATATCTTGCGCGGTTAACTCGTTGATTTTTTCTAAATTCATCGCAAAAGCCGGGCTTTTTATCCTGTTGATCCCATCTTCAATGGGGTAACGAAGGGTTTCGGTTTATCAATAGTAGTGCTGATTGTACTGAAAAAACGGCTCAGATAAACGTTACCGTACGTGTTGTGTTTTTTTTCTTCATGTATTGACGGTAGCACTTGTCAAAGGCTCGCGTTTTGCGTAATATTCGCGCCCTATTGTGAATATTTATAGCGCACTCTGATTCATACGAGGACGTGCGCGGAAGCGGAGTTTATATGTACGCGGTTTTCCAAAGTGGTGGTAAACAACACCGAGTAAGCGAAGGTCAGACCGTTCGCCTGGAAAAGCTGGACATCGCAACTGGCGAATCTGTTGAGTTCGCAGAAGTTCTGATGATCGCAAACGGTGAAGAAGTCAAAATCGGCGTTCCTTTCGTTGATGGCGGCGTTATCAAAGCTGAAGTTGTTGCACACGGTCGTGGCGAGAAAGTTAAAATCGTTAAGTTTCGTCGTCGTAAACACTACCGTAAGCAGCAGGGCCACCGTCAGTGGTTCACTGATGTGAAAATTACTGGCATCAGCGCCTAAGACCTGAGGAGAGATTTAAATGGCACATAAAAAGGCTGGCGGCTCCACACGTAACGGTCGCGATTCAGAAGCTAAACGTCTTGGCGTTAAGCGTTTCGGTGGCGAATCCGTTCTGGCGGGTAGCATCATCGTTCGTCAACGTGGTACCAAATTCCATGCTGGCAACAACGTAGGTTGCGGTCGTGACCACACTCTGTTTGCTAAAGCAGACGGTAAAGTGAAATTTGAAGTTAAAGGCCCGAACAACCGTAAATACATCAGCATCGTTGCTGAGTAAGGTTTTCTCGGTCCGGTAACGGATTAAAGCCCCGCAACGTGTTGCGGGGCTTTTTACATTGGAAACCCGGAAAATTTTCTGTAGGGAAAACGGGCATGAAGCAGCAGGCCGGCATTGGTATTCTTTTGGCGCTCACGACCGCAATGTGCTGGGGTGCGCTGCCAATTGCAATGAAGCAGGTACTGGAAGTGATGGAGCCGCCTACGGTGGTCTTTTATCGCTTTCTGATGGCAAGCATCGGTCTCGGGACCATCCTTGCAATTAAAGGTAAGCTTCCACCGTTGCGACTCTTCCGTAAACCTCGCTGGCTGGTGTTACTGGCCATTGCGACGGGCGGTCTGTTCGGTAACTTCATCCTGTTCAGCTCTTCCCTGCAGTATTTAAGCCCTACAGCGTCTCAGGTGATTGGCCAGCTTTCACCCGTGGGTATGATGGTTGCCAGCGTGTTCATCCTCAAAGAGAAGATGCGCGGGACGCAGATTATCGGGGCAACCATGCTGCTTTGTGGTCTGGTGATGTTTTTCAACACCAGCCTGATCGAGATTTTTACCCGGCTTACGGACTACACCTGGGGCGTGATCTTCGGCGTGGGAGCAGCAACGGTCTGGGTGAGCTATGGCGTCGCGCAAAAGGTGTTATTGCGTCGCCTGGCCTCACAGCAGATCCTTTTTTTGCTGTACACTTTGTGTACAGTGGCATTATTGCCGTTAGCGAAGCCGGGCGTCATTGCCCAGCTGAGCGACTGGCAACTGGCGTGCCTCATTTTTTGTGGGCTTAACACGCTGGTCGGTTATGGCGCGCTGGCGGAAGCGATGGCGCGCTGGCAGGCAGCACAGGTGAGCGCGTTGATCACGCTTACCCCGCTGTTTACGCTGTTATTTTCAGATTTGTTATCAATGGCCTGGCCCGATGTCTTCGTCAGACCGATGCTCAACCTGTTGGGCTATCTCGGTGCGTTTGTCGTGGTTGCGGGCGCGATGTATTCCGCCATTGGTCATCGTCTTTGGGGACGTTGGCGCAAAAATGAAGCGGTCGTAGTAGTCCCCCGCTCAGGCGAATGAGTTACGGAGAGTAAAATGAAGTTTGTTGATGAAGCGACGATTCTGGTCGTGGCAGGTGATGGCGGTAACGGTTGTGTAAGCTTCCGCCGTGAAAAATATATTCCTCGTGGCGGCCCTGACGGCGGTGACGGTGGCGATGGTGGTGACGTGTGGCTGGAGGCGGATGAAAACCTCAACACGCTGATCGACTACCGCTTCGAAAAATCCTTCCGCGCTGAACGCGGCCAGAACGGCCAGAGCCGTGACTGTACCGGTAAACGCGGTAAAGACGTGACCATTAAGGTTCCGGTCGGTACGCGCGTTATCGATCAGGGCACCGGTGAAACCATGGGTGATATGACCAAGCATGGTCAGCGCCTGATGGTCGCAAAAGGCGGCTGGCACGGTCTGGGCAACAGCCGTTTCAAATCTTCCGTTAACCGTACCCCGCGCCAGAAAACGATGGGTACACCGGGCGATAAGCGCGATCTGCAGCTGGAGCTGATGCTTCTGGCAGACGTGGGCATGCTGGGTATGCCAAACGCCGGTAAATCGACGTTTATTCGTGCTGTCTCTGCGGCGAAACCAAAAGTGGCGGACTATCCGTTTACCACGCTGGTGCCAAGCCTCGGCGTTGTCCGTATGGATAACGAAAAGAGCTTCGTCGTGGCTGATATCCCTGGCCTGATCGAAGGCGCTGCAGAAGGGGCTGGCCTGGGTATTCGCTTCCTGAAGCACCTTGAGCGCTGCCGCGTCCTGCTGCACCTCATTGATATCGATCCAATCGATGGTTCCGATCCGGTAGAGAACGCCCGCATTATCATCGGCGAGCTGGAAAAATACAGCGAAAAACTGGCGAGTAAACCACGCTGGCTGGTCTTCAACAAGATCGACCTGATGGACAAAGCGGAAGCCGAAGCGAAAGCCAAAGCGATTGCTGAAGCGATGGGCTGGGAAGATAAATACTACCTTATCTCCGCGGCAAGCCAGGTTGGCGTGAAAGATCTCTGCTGGGATGTGATGACCTTCATCATCGAGAACCCGGTCGTTCAGGCTGAAGAAGCGAAACAGCCAGAAAAAGTCGAATTCATGTGGGATGACTACCACCGCCAGCAGCTCGAAGAGCTGGAAGCGGAAGAGGAAGACGACTGGGACGATGACTGGGATGAAGATGACGAAGAAGGCGTCGAGTTCATCTACAAGCACTAATATCTGTCCGAAGCCCCCATCCAGGGGGCTTTTTTCATTCCAGCGTTGAGGGAAGCCAGCAGCTTGCTATCAGGCCGCCTTCAGCGCCATTCTCCAGCATCAGCTTACCGTGATGAAGCTGCAGGATGCGCTGTACGATACTCAGGCCCAGGCCGCTGCCGCCGTAACGCTGATCGAGGCGACGGAACGGCTCCGTGATCGACTGTCGGTGCGCTTCGTCGATACCTGGCCCCTGATCGATAACGCTGAGCTGCGTACCGCCTTCGACCTCGGTAAGCGTCACGGTAATCGTGGTGCCTGTCGGGCTGTAACGCCCGGCATTCTCCAGCAGGTTGCGCAGCATCAGCCGCAGCAGTACCGCGTCTCCCTGTACCGTGAGCGCACTTTTGTCCGGCCATATCACCGTATGCGCTTTGGCTTCATGCTCAAGACCAAGAGGCGTGATGATTGTGTCCGTCCAGTTGATGGTTTCATAGTGGCCGCTCGCCATCGCCTGGCCGGCACGGGCCAGCATCAGCAGTTGCTCAACGGTGTGCATCAGCTGGTCGATACGGCTGATTAAGGCCGTGGCCTGCGGGGAGCCTGACTGCGCCATCAGCTCCAGATGAAGTCTGATTCCGGCAAGGGGCGTTCGCAGTTCGTGGGCGGCGTCCGCCGTGAAGAGACGCTCTTGCTGGATGGTACTGTCCAGCCTGGCGAGCAGTTGATTGAGCGAGGTGGTCACGGCGCCGATTTCTTCCATGTCGGAATACATAGGAAGCGGGGTTAAGTTATCCGCCGAACGGTTAGCCAGGCTCACGCGCAGTTTGTTCAGCGGCCGGGTTATCCAGGTGACCGCCCAGAACGAGAAAAACAGCGTAAAGCCAACCATCACCAGAGAAGGAACCAGCAGCGAGGCAATCGCTTCGCGGATCTCTTTCTCGACGTGGTTGTTACGTGATTTTGCCGACAGCGTTTCGTTCACCAGGAAACCAATCTGCTCCCGGCTTTCGTGCCATAACCAAATGACGCTTATCAGCTGGAAAAATAACAGAATGACCGCCAGCAACACCATTAATCGCCGACGCATGCTGTTCATTTCTGGCTCTCCAGACGGTAGCCAACGCCGCGGACGGTTTTAATCCGGTCTTTGCCGAGCTTACGACGCAGGTTATGGATGTGGACTTCGAGGGTATTTGACCCCGGATCGTCCTGCCAGGAGTAGATATCCTGCTGAAGGGTTTCTCTGTGTACCGTTTGTCCGCTTCGCATGATCAAACGCGTGAGCAAGGCGAACTCTTTTGGTGTGACTTCAACGGGCTGGGACTGGCGCAGGACCTGCTGGGTTTGCAGATTCAGGGTAATGTCCCCGTCGGTTAGTAAGTTATCACTATGGCCCTGATAACGGCGTATTAACGCTCGCACCCGAGCCTGAAGTTCTGCGAGCGCAAAGGGCTTCACCAGGTAATCATCGGCACCAGCATCAAGGCCGGTAATACGATCTTCAATGGCGTCGCGTGCGGTCAGGATCAACACCGGATTGGCGATGCCGCGGCGACGCCACTGGGTAAGCAGCGTCGCGCCGTCTTTGTCCGGCAAACCTAAATCAAGGATCACCAGGCTGTATTCGCCGCTCTGGATCAAGGCATCCGCCTCTGCTGCGGTGCCAGCACAGTCCAGGGCATAGCCCTCATTGGCCAGCCCCAGCGCCAGTCCTTCCTGTAATAACAGATCGTCTTCAACTATAAGGAGTTTCATCTCTGTTTGTTCGGTCCAGTATCCTTGCGATGTCATGATTATGGCAGAAAGCGGTGCACAGGCGCACGCACGATTTTGCATCATTAATCTTAATTAAATCCTAATTAAATTTAATTGAATAGTGGGGGCATAGGCCGCCAGATATAATGTTAGTCTTTTTCTGACACAGTTGTTGTCATTGACGTACTGCGATAAACGAGTAAAAGAATGGAATCTCTTTATTTATTAATGCTTTCGATAGTTTGTATTATTGTTGCAACTTATATTTATCGGTATAAAGCTCAACAAAATGCTTACATTTCAGTACTCATTTTTGTATCGACTGTTGGCGCCGTTTTTCTCGATGGTTTTTGGACTGTTTGCCAGTATTTTACCGGTGATGGGGTCAATGAGTCTGTTCTTTACACGTTAACGACAACGATGGAGGGCGGAGAAATAAATGATTACATTTGGCCATCCATATTAGCAGTATTCCTCTGTGTTGCGGTTGTTGTTGTTATTCATAAGGTATTATTCAGTGGCAGTGCAGGTAATAAAGAAAACTGGATTTATGCGGTGTTGTCCACCTTTTGTAGTGTTCTGGCATTGCTTGTTTCACCTGCTTTTTCGCAACTTAGTGGCACGATGATGTTATCAGAAGCAGTGGATGGTTCAGATTTTAATGAATATTATATTAATGAACCCAGTAAAATTGAACAGCCTAAGTTCAATTTGGTTTACATCTATGCTGAAAGTCTGGAACGTACTTATTTCGATGAAAAAGTCTTTCCGGGTTTGTTACCAGATTTAAAGGAATTAAAAGAGAAAAGCGTCGATTTTTCTAATACTTTCCAGATGCCAGCCACTGATTTTACCATCGCGGGTATAGTTGCTTCGCAATGCGGGTTACCATTATTCAAACCCACAGCGTTTAATGGTGAAAATACGGTTGGAACATTCTACCCGGAGAGCCATTGCCTGGGAGATATACTGAGTGCGTCAGGTTACGACACCTATTTTTATCAAGGTGCAAATCTTCATTTTGCTGACAAAGATGCTTTTTTTAAAATGCATGGCATAAAGCATACATGGGGGTTAACGGAATCTGGCTTGCAGGATAATTTTGAACTACAAAATAACTGGGGTCTCTATGATAACGTGGTGCTGGACAAAGCCTGGGAAAAATTTAACGAGCTTTCCGCTTCCGGACAGCGTTTCGCCCTGTTTACACTGACGGTCGATACACATCCACCGAGGGGGTATATCTCCCCCGGATGCCGTCAGAAAAATTACACCATTGATGGCCGTTCTGTTGAAGCATTAAGCGCCGTGCTATGCAGCCAGGAAGACATCTCGCGATTTGTACAAAAGATTCAGTCATCCCCCTGGGCCAAAAATACGCTGATTGTTCTCTCATCGGATCATTTGGCCATGCCCAGTACAGCGGTTTCTGTTGATTACCTCAACAAACTGGAGCGTCGGGATCTGTTTTTCATCCTCGGGCCGCAGGTGAAGCCTGGCCTGAAATCGCAGCCAAGAAGTACTCTTGATAATGGGGCAACTGTGCTGGATCTGCTGGGTGGCGAAAAGAAAATAGGCCTGGGGCGGAGTTCGGTCAGCGAAAAATCGCTCTCGGAAAGTGTGCCTGATTTCAAAAATAAACTGTATGCATGGGCTGACAGCATACGTGGACTTTGGGGAATGCCAGACCACATCGACGATTTTACGATCAATACACAGAAAAAAGAAATTACGTTTAGCGGTCATACCGTTAGCTTGCCAATCCTGATTGACATTAAATCTGATCAAGTGCTGCCCGTTATTGACGATGGCAGTAGAAATATCTCGTTGAGGCAATCACTGGCATTTTTACCTGAAGGCGAGGGGTTTGTCTGGGTCGATAAATGTTTTCGTCCTGCAACTATCTGGCGGAACGAGTTCGTGCTTTCTGAAGACTGGTGCGTCACACAGGGTAAGGCCGGAGGAAAGATTACGGTCGATAAAATAGGCGGTGATGTATATGAAGGCAAGGTAAGCATTGATGATAGCCCAACAGATACTGCGCGTTATCAACGTGAGCAGGGGCTAATGAAAATGAGTCCTGATGACATTCGTTATGTCTCGAATACATTCAAATTTGCCTTAGACGGTAGACCTGTGTTTATCGAAAATATGATGGGCATCGGTCGCCAGGAGTCCTGGGGGCGTTGGTCAGACGCGTTGACCTCACCTTCAGTAATGTTGCTCTATAAGTCACCGTTCCCACGCGAATTTAATGTTGAGATTGAAGCGAAAGCCTATGGCAAAAATATCAATGCCCCCGTTGCCATAACAATTGGCGAACAGACGCAGTATGTGCGTTTTGGTGAGAAGGCGACCAGGGTTACCCTTCATTACACAGGGGATCTCTATTCCCGTTTGCTGGTAATTACCCCACCTGAGCCCACGCTTAGCCGAGAGGGAAGCATATTAGGGCAAAGCTTTACTTCCCCGGTGCGAAAGATAGGTATCGGACTGATTGAAGTGAAGATTACGCCAGTGATTCAGACCACCGACAGGAAGTAACGGTGAGGGATGGCCTGCAATCCACTGCAGGCCAACGCGAACATCAATTGTTCTGGTAAATATCTTTATAAAGCCTGCTCTCGAAGCGAACCAGTGGAATACGACGGTTGCGCTGGTCGGTCGGTTCGACGGCATAGCCGGACAGATACTGCACGAATGCCATGCGCTGTCCGCTGGCGGTCGTGATGAAGCCTGCAAGGTTATATACCCCCTGCAGTGAACCTGTTTTAGCGGATACTTTGCCATCCACACCCGCAGCGTGAAGCCCGGCGCGATACTGTAGCGAACCGTCGTGTCCGGCCAGCGGCAGCATTGAGATAAAGTTTAGCTCTGTGTCATGTTGTGCAATGTACTGAAGCACCTGCATCATGGTGGCCGGGGCAATCAAGTTATGGCGCGATAATCCGGAACCATCGACGGCGATAGTGTTACCCAGATCGATCCCCGCCTGCTGGCGCAGGATCTGACGAACAGCGTCTGAGCCCGCGCGCCAGGTTCCCGGCACGCCGAAGCGCGCGTGACCAATCATGCGGAATACGGTGTCGGCAATCATGTTGTCAGACTTTTTCAGCATAATCCGCAATAAATCATGCAGCGGCGGTGACTGTTTGCTGGCAATGACCGTGCCCGGCTGGTTGACCTGCGTCTGGCGTAGCAGCGTGCCGGAGTAGGTTATTCCCGCCTGCTTCAGTTCATCCTTGAGAATCGCACCCGCATAGCCTGCGCCATCCTGAATCGCGAAGGCCAGCGGCAGCGGATCGGCGCGCTGCGTCAGGCAGCCGGTGAGGGTGTAGCGGTTAAGATCGCCAGGCACCACGTCCAGTTCGCAGTACTGGGCATCCGGGGAGCCTTTAGCCAGCGTACGCACCTGGCTAAACATGGTCACCGGATAGTAAGATGCCACGCGAATAAACGCTAAATCGTCCGGTTTTGGCGCGCTGTAAAGGGAAATCGAGAAGCAGTTGCGGTCAACAATCGCGGCCGCAGGCGGGGCGCTAAAGCACTGCGTCATGTCGTTCCACGGCCAGCCTGGGGCTTTATCGTGGCTGGCAAAAATAGAGGTATCGATCAGCACGTTGCCATCGATTTTTGTCACACCGGATTTTTTTAACACCGCCACCATGTTGCGGATATCCTGGCGCTTAAAGGTGGGATCGCCACCGAAACGGGCGATAAGATCGCCTTTCAGTTCGCCACCCTCGACGTTACCTTTGGTTTCAAGCGTGGTGGTAAAACGGAAGTCAGGCCCGAGCTGAAGCAGGGCGGCGAGGGCTGTGATCACCTTCTGGGTACTGGCAGGCAGCGCCATCTGTTGACTGTGATAGTCAATCTCGGGAGCCTGTGCGCCAACCTTCTGCACCATCAGGGCAAGGTTCGCGCCTGCGGGGAGCTGATTAATGTACTCATCAACATTCGCGGCCTGGGCGGTGAACGTTATACTGGTAGTCAATCCGATGATAAAACTGGAAAATCGCATAATCTCGCGCTAACAACCCGAAAACAAACCGTCATACTACGGTGCATAGCACTGCAAAGTAAACGATGACCCATAGTGAACTTCGCGGTAAAATGCGTATCAAATTGAAAAATTGCTGCTGACCTGGGGCGTCGCTCCCGGGTCGGTTTTCTTTTTGCTTCTTGCCCGCTTAGGGGGGCAGGAGCAGGGAACACTGCTCCCAACAGGAATGTTTAAGAGGTATAACAAATGCAAGCTATTCCGATGACCTTACGTGGTGCCGAAAAACTGCGCGAAGAGCTGGATTTCCTGAAATCCGTGCGTCGCCCCGAAATCATCGCCGCTATCGCGGAAGCCCGTGAGCATGGCGACCTGAAAGAGAATGCTGAATACCATGCGGCGCGCGAGCAGCAGGGTTTCTGTGAAGGGCGCATTAAGGATATCGAGGCGAAACTGTCTAACGCGCAGGTTATCGATATCACCAAAATGCCTAACAATGGCCGCGTGATCTTTGGTTCTACCGTCAGCGTTCTGAACCTGGACAACGACGAAGAGCAGACCTATCGCATCGTGGGCGATGATGAAGCCGACTTCAAACAGAACCTGATTTCGGTGAACTCACCGATTGCTCGTGGCCTGATTGGCAAAGAGCAGGACGATGTTGTCACCATCCGCACCCCTGGCGGCGAAGTGGAATACGAAATTATTAAGGTTGAATACCTGTAATTCGCTTCTCTACTAAGATGTTGATACATTGTAAAGAAAAGAAAAAGGCCGCGTAGCGGCCTTTTATCAACTCAAGGAGCATGGCATTTTGCTCGCCTGCTGAAAGAAATCCCTCGTTTCACACAGAAAATGTGATTGATTCAGGATATCCTTAGCGTGGCAGCGAGATTTTACGCTCTTTAGATGGGCGATAGAGCACCAGCGTTTTACCGATGACCTGTACATTACAGGCGCCGGTTTCGCGCACGATGGCTTCCACGATCAGGTTTTTAGTGTCTCTGTCTTCAGAGGCGATTTTCACCTTGATCAGCTCGTGGTGTTCCAGCGCTTGTTCAATCTCGGCAAGCACCCCTTCGGTCAAACCATTGTTGCCAAGCATCACTACAGGCTTGAGCGGATGTGCCAGACCTTTAAGGTGCTGTTTTTGTTTAGTACTCAGATTCATCGTATATTTTTGCTTACGTTGGGATTGAAAACGGTTCATTCTACCGCCATCTCCCTTATATCGCCAAATAGCTGCGTAGAAATTTACGTCACAGGCAAGCAACGATGAACCAGGACGGAAATGTTAAATGACAGGTAAAAAGCGTTCTGCCAGTTCCAGCCGCTGGCTTCAGGAACACTTTAGCGATAAATATGTTCAACAGGCACAGAAAAAGGGGTTACGTTCCCGTGCCTGGTTTAAACTTGATGAAATACAGCAAAGTGACAAACTTTTTAAGCCGGGGATGACGGTTGTTGACCTCGGTGCGGCACCGGGCGGATGGTCCCAGTATGCGGTAACGCAGATCGGCGGAACGGGCCGCATCATCGCGTGCGATCTTTTACCAATGGATCCCATCGTCGGTGTCGACTTCCTTCAGGGCGACTTTCGTGATGAATTAGTGCTGAAAGCGTTACTTGATCGTGTTGGTGACAGTAAGGTCCAGGTTGTCATGTCGGATATGGCACCAAATATGTGCGGAACACCGGCGGTGGATATCCCCCGCGCCATGTATCTGGTGGAGCTAGCGTTAGAAATGTGTCGTGATGTACTAGCGCCTGGTGGTAGTTTTGTTGTGAAGGTGTTTCAGGGCGAAGGTTTCGAGGAGTATCTTAAGGAAATTCGCTCCCTGTTTGCGAAGGTTAAAGTTCGTAAGCCGGACTCTTCCCGGGCCCGTTCCCGAGAAGTGTATATTGTAGCGACCGGGCGAAAATGATAACCGGTAGATTTCAGGCGAAAGTTTGAATGAAACTGGATATAGAGTATCCTGACGCTGTTTTTAACACAGTTGTAATATGAGGTTAATCCCTTGAGTGACATGGCGAAAAACCTAATACTCTGGCTGGTCATTGCCGTTGTGCTGATGTCAGTATTCCAGAGCTTTGGGCCCAGCGAGTCGAATGGCCGCAAGGTGGATTATTCTACCTTCCTGCAAGAGGTCAATCAGGACCAGGTTCGCGAAGCGCGTATCAACGGACGTGAGATCAACGTTACCAAGAAAGATAGTAACCGTTACACGACTTACATCCCGGTGAACGATCCTAAGCTGCTTGATAACCTTCTGACCAAAAACGTCAAAGTGGTAGGCGAGCCGCCAGAAGAACCAAGCCTGCTGGCTTCTATCTTCATTTCCTGGTTCCCGATGCTGCTTCTTATCGGCGTCTGGATCTTCTTTATGCGCCAGATGCAGGGCGGCGGTGGCAAAGGTGCCATGTCGTTCGGTAAGAGCAAGGCGCGTATGCTGACGGAAGACCAGATCAAGACCACGTTTGCTGACGTCGCCGGTTGTGACGAAGCGAAAGAAGAGGTGGGTGAGCTGGTTGAATACCTGCGTGAGCCGAGCCGTTTCCAGAAACTGGGCGGTAAGATCCCGAAAGGCGTTCTGATGGTCGGCCCTCCGGGTACCGGTAAAACCCTGCTGGCGAAAGCCATCGCGGGTGAAGCGAAGGTGCCGTTCTTTACAATTTCAGGTTCTGACTTCGTGGAAATGTTCGTGGGTGTCGGTGCGTCTCGTGTGCGTGACATGTTCGAGCAGGCCAAGAAGGCAGCACCGTGCATCATCTTCATCGATGAAATCGACGCCGTAGGCCGCCAGCGTGGCGCAGGCCTGGGCGGTGGTCACGATGAGCGTGAGCAGACCCTGAACCAGATGCTGGTTGAGATGGACGGCTTCGAAGGTAACGAAGGTATTATCGTTATCGCGGCAACTAACCGTCCGGACGTACTTGACCCCGCGCTGCTGCGTCCAGGCCGTTTCGACCGTCAGGTTGTGGTCGGTCTGCCGGATGTTCGCGGTCGTGAACAGATTCTGAAAGTCCACATGCGTCGCGTACCGCTGGCGCCAGATATCGACGCGGCAATCATTGCGCGTGGTACCCCTGGCTTCTCCGGTGCGGACCTGGCTAACCTGGTCAACGAAGCTGCACTGTTTGCCGCACGCGGTAACAAGCGCGTGGTGTCCATGGTGGAGTTCGAGAAAGCGAAAGACAAAATCATGATGGGTGCGGAACGTCGCTCCATGGTGATGACGGAAGCGCAGAAAGAGTCCACCGCGTACCACGAAGCGGGCCATGCGATTATCGGTCGCCTGGTGCCGGAACACGATCCGGTGCACAAAGTGACGATTATTCCACGCGGTCGTGCGCTGGGTGTGACCTTCTTCTTGCCTGAAGGCGACGCGATCAGCGCCAGCCGTCAGAAGCTGGAAAGCCAGATTTCGACCCTGTACGGCGGTCGTCTGGCAGAAGAGATCATCTACGGGCCAGAACACGTGTCTACCGGTGCGTCGAACGATATTAAAGTGGCGACAAACCTGGCGCGTAACATGGTGACTCAGTGGGGCTTCTCCGACAAACTCGGTCCGCTGCTTTATGCAGAGGAAGAGGGCGAAGTATTCCTGGGCCGCTCTGTGGCGAAAGCGAAACATATGTCCGATGAGACGGCACGTATCATCGACCAGGAAGTGAAAGCGCTGATTGAACGTAACTACGGTCGCGCGCGTCAGATCCTGAACGACAATATGGACATCCTGCATTCGATGAAAGATGCGCTCATGAAATATGAGACCATTGATGCACCGCAGATTGACGACCTGATGGCTCGCCGCGAAGTGCGTCCGCCAGCGGGCTGGGAAGACCCAGGCGCTTCCAACAATTCTGACAATAATGGCACCCCGCGTGCGCCGCGTCCGGTCGATGAACCGCGTACGCCAAACCCGGGCAACACCATGTCAGAACAGTTGGGCGACAAGTAAGTCACTGCTGTTGAAGCGTTTGTCTGTACCTCAAACCCTGGAGCTTGCTCCGGGGTTTTTCTTTTCCGTTAAACCATACTAAAACCAGGGATTTAACCATGAAACTCTTCGCCCAGGACTCGCATCTCGATCTTTCACATCCGCATGTGATGGGGATCCTGAATGTTACCCCTGACTCCTTCTCTGACGGCGGCACGCACAACACGCTTATCGACGCGGTTAAGCACGCAAATTTAATGATCAACGCGGGTGCCACCATCATTGACGTTGGCGGTGAATCGACGCGTCCCGGCGCGGCAGATGTTTCGGTGGAAGAAGAGCTGGCGCGCGTGGTGCCGGTGGTTGAGGCCATCGCGCAACGTTTCGAGGTGTGGATCTCCGTCGATACGTCCAAACCAGAAGTGATCCGTGAAGTGGCGAGAGTGGGTGCTCACATTATTAATGATATCCGCTCGCTGACCGAACCGGGAGCGATCGAGGCCGCTGCAGAAACCGGCCTGCCGGTATGCCTGATGCACATGCAGGGGCAACCGAAAACCATGCAGGAAGCACCGAAGTATGATGATGTCTTTGCCGAGGTGAATCGCTTCTTTATTGAGCATATTGAACGCTGTGAGCGTGCAGGCATCCCAAAAGAGAAATTGCTGCTCGACCCGGGGTTCGGTTTCGGTAAAAATCTCTCACACAATTATGCGTTGCTTGCGCGCTTATCGGAATTTCATCATTTTGACCTGCCGCTGCTGGTAGGGATGTCGAGAAAGTCAATGATCGGCCAATTGCTGAATGTAGGACCGGGGGAGCGCCTGAGTGGCAGCCTGGCCTGCGCGGTAATTGCGGCGATGCAAGGCGCGCACATTATCCGTGTCCATGACGTCAAAGAAACAGTAGAAGCCATGCGTGTGGTGGAAGCCACACTGGCAGCGAAGGAAAACAAACGCTATGAGTAATCGTAAATATTTTGGTACCGATGGTATCCGTGGGCGCGTAGGCGATGCTCCAATCACCCCTGATTTTGTTCTGAAGCTCGGTTGGGCTGCTGGCAAGGTACTGGCGCGTCATGGCTCACGTAAGATCATTATTGGTAAAGATACCCGTATTTCGGGCTATATGCTGGAATCTGCGCTGGAAGCAGGTCTGGCGGCTGCCGGGCTTTCAGCTTCCTTTACAGGCCCAATGCCAACACCTGCTGTTGCCTACCTTACGCGCACCTTCCGTGCAGAAGCGGGGATCGTGATCTCGGCGTCTCATAACCCGTTCTACGACAACGGTATCAAGTTCTTCTCCATTGACGGCACCAAGCTGCCGGACGAAGTGGAAGAGGCCATTGAAGCTGAAATGGAAAAAGAGATCACCTGCGTTGATTCCGCTGAGCTGGGTAAAGCGAACCGTATCGTTGATGCAGCGGGCCGTTATATTGAATTCTGTAAAGGCACCTTCCCGAATGAGCTGAGCCTGGCGCATCTCAAAATTGTGGTGGACTGTGCAAACGGCGCAACCTATCACATCGCTCCGAATGTGTTCCGCGAGCTGGGTGCAAAAGTCATCGCCATCGGCTGCGAGCCGAATGGCCTGAACATTAACGAAGAAGTCGGGGCGACGGACGTGCGTGCCCTGCAGGCGCGCGTGCTGGCGGAAAAAGCCGATCTGGGCATTGCCCTGGACGGCGACGGTGACCGCGTGATCATGGTTGACCACGAAGGTAATAAAGTCGACGGCGATCAGATCCTCTACATCATTGCCCGTGAAGGCCTGCGCCAGGGCCAGCTGCGCGGTGGCGCGGTTGGGACGCTGATGAGCAACATGGGTCTGGAGCTGGCGCTGAAACAGCTCGGTATTCCATTTGTTCGCGCGAAAGTGGGCGACCGCTACGTGCTGGAAAAACTGCAGGAGAAAGGCTGGCGTATTGGTGCCGAGAACTCTGGTCACGTGATCCTGCTCGACAAAACCACTACTGGCGATGGTATTGTAGCCGCGCTGCAGGTGGTTGCCGCGATGGCGCGCAACCATATGAGCCTGCACGATCTGTGCAGCGGGATGAAAATGTTCCCGCAGATTCTGGTGAACGTGCGTTTCACTGCCGGTAAAGGCGATCCGCTGGAAAATGACAACGTGAAAGCGGTAATGGCTGACGTTGAAGCGGCTCTGGGTAGTCGTGGGCGCGTGCTGCTGCGTAAGTCAGGTACCGAGCCGCTGATCCGCGTGATGGTGGAAGGTGAAGACGAAGCGCAGGTCACCGAATTTGCGCACCGTATCGCGGATGCCGTGAAAATTGCATAATTAAACCACTCTCATTTTTTTAAGGGCGATGAATATCGCCCTTTTTATTTATATTGTGAATGGGAATACTTATGAGAAGTCGGTTCAATTCTTAACATATTAACGTTGAAAGCTTTGTGAAAAAGTGTAACTATTCATAATAAGACACATATTTATTAATATGTGTTTCAAACTTATACCCATTTTCTATTTTTCCCATTATATCAATTTTAATTTCTCTTAAAGAGGGATTAAGAAGATTTCGTTTGACTATTATG
>NZ_JAWNCA010000018.1:0-101447 GCF_034106185.1 Enterobacter sp. 296B2
AATTATTCTGCCTAAATTTGTTTCCTGGCGGGGGGGGGGGGGGGCCCCCCCGGTGGGGGCCGCGGGCGTTCATCAGAACATGGTGTACAGGGAGTAGAAGATCGCAGAGATAGCGATAAGGCCCATGATAACCACAAACACGTTGCTGACCTGGCCGCTGTACTTGCGCATGGCAGGCACTTTCTGAATTGCGTACATCGGCATCAGGAACAGAATCATCGCGATAACCGGGCCACCCAGGGTTTCAATCATGCCCAGGATGCTTGGGTTCAGCGTTGCTACCGCCCAGGTGGTGAGCAGCATGAACAGTGCAGTGATTTTGTTCAGCTTGTTGATTTCAATGCTCTTGCCTTTACCGCGCAGAGATTTAATCACCATACCGTTGAAGCCTTCACGTGCGCCCAGGTAGTGGCCCAGGAAGGATTTGGTGATGGCGATCATCGCGATGATCGGTGCCATCCACGCAATCAGCGGTGCGTTAAAGTGGTTCGCCAGGTAAGACAGAATAGAGATGTTCTGCTCTTTCGCTGCCGCCAGGTCCGCCGGGGAGAGGCTCAGTACGCAGCTGAAGACGAAGAACATCACGGTCAGCACCATCATCACGTGAGCGCGGGCCAGAATGCTGGAGCACTTCTTCTCTGCACCATTACCGTACTCTTCGCGTTTCGCCACGGCGAAAGAGGAGATGATTGGGGAGTGGTTGAAGGAGAAGACCATTACCGGGATCGCCAGCCATAGGGTCATCAGCAGGCCGTTACCGGTCGCAGACGCGCTGCTCAGGGACAGGGTTTCCAGCGCTGCACCGTTCCACTGTGGGATCAGGTAGCAGGCCAGCAGCATCAGCGCAGCCACAAACGGGAAGACCAGCACGCTCATGGCCTTAACAATCATCTGCTCGCCGAAGCGCACGATGGTCATCATGCCCACGATCAGGATCAGAGACAGAATGGCACGCGGTGGCGGCGTCATGTGCAGTTGGTGCGTCATGAAGCTTTCAACGGTGTTGGTGATTGCCACGCTGTAAACCAGCAGGATTGGGTAAATCGCGAAGAAGTAGAGCAGGGTAATCAGTTTACCTGCGCCAACGCCAAAGTGTTCTTCAACCACTTCGGTGATGTCTTCGCCCGGGTTTTTACCGGACAGCACGAAGCGGGTCAGACCGCGGTGTGCGAAGTAGGTCATCGGGAAGGCGATGATGGCCATAATGATCAGCGGAATCAGACCGCCGACGCCTGCGTTGATAGGAAGGAACAGTACACCAGCGCCGATTGCCGTGCCGTAAAGGCCAAGCATCCACATGGTATCCGTTTTGCGCCAACCACTTCGGGATTCAATCGAAGCAACGGTGCTGGTTTGAGTGGTTTCCATCTGTATCTCCTGGAGGAAGCAAATTGTCAGGTTTTTAGTCAAATCCGATGAAAAAGTGCCTGACGGTAATATGAAATTCGTTCAGTGACGGTTTTTTAATAATTTTCGCCCGTAACTATTGGCGGGCGGAAAGATACATTCTCGTTATGAATCTATCAGTGATCGCGATCCCAAATGCAATAATCCACTTATGATGTGGGCATCTTTAGACCATTTATCTGTTAAAAAAACATCAAAGAGAATTTACGCGCGCGAAGGCTACCACCAACGACATGTAAGCTAAAAGAGCGGCCCGCTAGATAGGTGTCTTTCGCTGTAAAGAAATGTCTTTATAGGATTTTCTGGCAAGTAATTTGGATTAAGGCTGATAAATTACGGTTGTTAAATGGAGGTAATCGTTTGCGTTCACCGTAAGTTTGTTAAATCTATACGTGAAACCTATGAATTGATTCGGTAATAAAAAAAGCCGGGACCCGCTACAGGGTGCCCCGGCTTTACGAAGAAGACGCTGAGCGTTACGTGCAGATTTCGTAGCACGGAATGTAGGCTGAACCCGGCAACTTCATACGGTGTTGAGCCACAAAGCCCTGCAGCATGTCATCCATACGGCGCATCATCTCCGGGTCGCCGTGGATCTTGTACGGACCATACTGCTCAATCGCGCGGATGCCCATCTCCTTCACGTTCCCCGCCACAATCCCGGAGAAGGCGCGACGCAGGTCGGCGGCCAGCACTTCCACCGGCTGGTCCGGATAGAGTTTCAGGTTCGCCATATTTTCATGGGTAGGCTCGAACGGGATCTGAAGGTCTGGTGCAATACGGATTGACCAGTTAAAGCTGTACGCATCACCGGTATCACGACGATTCTCTTTCACCAGCGGCATCGCTTTTTTCATCTGACGCGCCACTTCCGCCGCGTCATCAATGATGATGCGATAGTGGCGACGCGCGGCTTCGCCCAGCGTATGCACGATAAACTCGTCCAGCACGCGGAAGTAGTCGGCGCTCTCTTTTGGCCCGGTCAGGATCAGCGGCAGAACCTGATCTTTGTTGGCCGGGTTCATCAGAATCCCCAGCAGATAGAGCAGCTCTTCCGCCGTTCCCACGCCGCCCGGGAAGATGATAATCCCGTGAGCGATACGGACAAACGCCTCAAGGCGCTTCTCGATATCCGGCATGATAATCAGCTCATTGACCAGCGGGTTCGGCGGCTCGGCGGCAATGATTGACGGCTCAGTCATGCCGATAAACCGTCCTTCTTTGTAACGCTGCTGCGCATGACCCACCGCTGCACCTTTCATTGGTGCTTCCATCGCACCCGGACCACAGCCGGTACAGATATTCAGCTCGCGCAGGCCAAGCTGCGTTCCGACCCGGCGGGCATAGAGATATTCGGTTTCGTTAATCGAGTGGCCGCCCCAGCAGACGACCATGTTCGGTGCTTCGCCAACGTGCAGGGCGCGGGCGTTGCGCAGAATAGAGAACACCAGGTTGGTGATATGGACCGAGCTTTCCAGGTCGAGATGCTGGAAGCGGCCTGCATTGTGGATCTGCCCGTTAACAAACAGGATATCGCGCAGCACCGCAAACAGGTTAGCCTGAAGGGAACGAATGATACGCCCGTCGACAAAGGCCTCTTCCGGCGGGTTGATGACTTCAAGCTTCACGCCGCGCTCGCGGCGCAGCACGTTAATATCAAAGCTTTCGAAGCGGGACAGCAGTTCTTTACTGTTATCTGTCAGGCTTCCGGAGTTCAGTACGGCAAGTGAACAGTTACGAAACAGTTGATAAAGATCGCTGCTGGCCGTGCGTTTAAGCATGTCCACTTCCAGCTGCGACAACATATCCATTGAGCCAAGCGGGCTAATATGTGTAATCAAGTGAGCTCCTTATGGGACGATTATCGTCATTCCCTTTGATTACAATAGCCCTGGCGCGTGACGTTTCACAACACTTCGGCGGAATACCGCCCGCATATTGTGAAAATATTTATATTATTGACGTACCAGCCGACCCGTTGCCGGCACAAAATCGGTGTTGGTGCGCCACGGGTTAATGTCCAGCCCGCCACGGCGGGTATAGCGCGCGTAGACGCTCAGCTTTTCCGGCTGGCAGAAACGCTGAATATCGTTAAAAATGCGCTCCACGCACTGCTCGTGGAATTCGTTGTGATTGCGGAACGACACCAGATAGCGCAGCAGCTTTTCCCGGTCAATTTTCGGCCCGCGGTACTGGATCTGCACCGAACCCCAGTCCGGCTGGTGGGTAATCAGGCAGTTAGACTTTAGCAGATGGCTGACCAGCGTCTCTTCAACCACTTTTCCGCTCGCCGCGTTTTCGAGGTAATCTGCGCTGAAATCATAATTCTCCACCTCGATGTCCTGCTCGTCGATGCAGGTCCCGTGGAAGTGGGCAATCGGCTGCCCCTCCAGCTCGTGCAGGCGGTACAGTGACACGCTCACCTTTCCCTGTGCGCAGGCGGTTAAATCGCGTTCCAGCGTCTGCTGAACATCATCCCAGCTGTTAAATTTGGTCTGGTTAAAGCTGTTGAGATAGAGCTTAAAGCTTTTGGATTCCACCAGGTTCTGGCTGGCGTAATCCAGCTCAACGTGGCCGACCGCCACCTGAGGCAGACCGCGCGCGTTAAGCCACGAGAGTTCGTACAGCGTCCAGATATCGCCGCCGACAAACGGCAATGCGTCCGCATGCAGTCCAAGGGGATCGCGGTTCAGGCTGCGCGGCACACCCTGCAGCAGGCCTGCATCGTAGGTATCGCGGTAATCGGTCGATTTACCCAGCGTTAAGCCGGTTAACGCCTGATGATTTTCGTAAGACATGTTTCATAGCCACTTTACAGGTACACTTATGGGCAGAGTTTATCCTGTCTTACAAGAAGAGAGAAATCGGTGGACATCGAAACCGCAAATGCCCTTACTACCTTCACGACCCGCTATTGCGATGCATGGCATGAAAAGCACGGAACATGGCCGCAAAGCGCTGATTTATATGGCGTGCCGTCGCCGTGCATTATCTCTTCGCAGGATGACAACGTTATCTGGCAACCGAAGCCCAATACCGCTGAGCAAAATGTAAATGCGGTTGAACGGGCTATGGACCTTGTGGTACAACCAGCGGTTCATGCATTTTATGCCACGCAGTTTGCAGGGGATATGCTCGCGCGCTTTGGTGATTTGACGCTGACGCTGTTGCAGACCTGGAGCGAAGACGATCTGCAGCGTGTTCAGGAAAACCTGATTGGTCATCTGGTCACGCAAAAACGCCTTAAGCTTTCTCCGACGCTCTTTATTGCCACGCTGGACAGCGAACTGGATGTGATATCCGTCTGCAACCTGTCCGGGGAAGTGATTAAAGAGGCCATCGGTACCCGCAATCGCGAAACTCTCGCCCCCTCTCTTGCGGATTTCCTTACCCAGCTTGAGCCACTTCTGTAATCCATGATGCTACGGCGCGTGTGAGAGATCTCTTACAAGGTTTGTAAGAGATCGCTGGATCGTTCAGTATTGCCTTATTTAATTCAGAATAATATCACTCTGTTTTTCAAAGAATTAGTTGTTCATCGCATCTTTTTTAGGGATTTCTTACGGCTTACAGTGCTGCAAGGGTGGGTTGTAAGACGAAGCGGAATAGCGGATTCTATCTCCGTCGACAGGACGCCGACACGAGAAACGAACATCAGGATGATGGCGTTTCTTACTCAGGACACGTCAGGATGGCGCTGCAGGAAGGCTTCAGGATGAAGTAAAGGGATAACGCAGGACGCGTAAGGGACACCTCCAGGAAGGAGAACGAGAACCGAACAGGATGGTCGGTGGGTCAGGAAGGCCAGGACGTTTCAGGATGAAACAAGCGTGTCAGGAAGATGCGGGCAGGATGCGAAAGGTATAAGGATGACCAGGCCTTCGGGCATCAGGAAAAGTTGTCACGGAAGAGCAGGGAGCACGAATTGTAGCTGGAATGCTGCGAAACGAACCGGGAGCACTGTTTTTACAGTGCTCCCTTTTTTATCACCTGAAGAAATAACCTCCGCTAATTATCTTCATACAAAGTCACTCCTCCGATGATTAAATTTATTCTGAGATCACCGCGCCATTCTTAAATTTTATTGTGCTGCCATTTTTGTCTCTTTATTATCGATTTTGATTTTAAGTCTTATCTATAAACTTCATGCATTATTCTATTCTGGAGAAGAAAATGGCAATTCCTGCTTATTTATGGCTGAAGGATGATGGCGGCGCGGATATAAAAGGGTCAGTCGACGTTGTTAATCGTGAGGGGAGTATTGAAGTATTAAGTTTTTCTCATGGTCTGGATATTCCTGTGAGTGGCAATGATGGTAAAATTACAGGAACACGAATTCATAATGCAATGACGATTGGCAAAGAGTTTGACCGCTCCTCGGCTTATCTCTATAAGGCTGCTGCAACAGGGCAGACGTTGAAATCTGCTGAGCTTAAGTGGTACAGAATCAACGATGCGGGGATGGAAGAAGAGTACTTCAACATCTTTGTTGAGAATGTCAAAATCGTATCTATTCATCCTTTGATGAACAATTGCAAAGACCCAGCCACTTCACATATTAACCATATGGAATTTATTAGTCTGAGATATGATACGATCACCTGGAAGACTTGTGATGGAAATATAATGTTCACGGATTCATGGAATGACAGGCGAACCGTGTAATAAAATTGGTTTTGAAAGCTTATATACTATCAGCTTAAAAACTCATTCCTGTCAATTTAGGGGGCAAACTTCCCTTAAGGTCATTTTATGCCTGTCTACAAGTATAAAAATGTTATTATTTCAAGTGCCTCTTCTAGCGCCAGACAGGCAGTGTTGATCTGTCATGGCGGCCATACTCCTGCTCGAAACAGACTCATGACGGGATCGGGAGAGGTAATGGTGCCACATGGATTGAATGTTGGCTTTAACACGACTGAAGATAACTTTTCTATTGGGCCAAGGGTACTGCATTTTTTGCAAGGTTATGATTATTCGCCTGTTGAGATCGTGCGCGGAGGTGAAATCATAAAAAATTACTCGCTCAGCTGTGATGAAAAATATGCGGAACTCAATCCTACGTTAGATAAAGATGTGATTACGATATCTGATAAAGGGAAGGCACATATGTCAGATGTCTTTGAGGCGATTCGTATCCACTCTCTCATGTATACTACCCTCTACAGTTTTGCCTGCCGGGTCAACAAGCTGACTTACACCGGGGCAATCCAGGTAAGACGCTAAACTTAATGAACAAACGTTCAGCGAAGCTGGGGACTCCAGTCCCATCCAGCCTTGCTGGACGTCATTATCATTCCTGAGAGATTATGGAACAGAGTAATAAAATACGTCTTCAACTTCACGCCATCGAAGCCCTTTTGCGCCAACATCAGCTGTGGCAGGAGACTGCGCCGCAGCCGGAAGCGTTCGCCAGTACCCAGCCATTCTGCCTGGATACGCTGGCCCCGTTCGAGTGGCTCCAGTGGGTATTAATTCCGAGAATGCACGCGCTGCTGGAAGGCGGCCACCCGCTGCCGCAGGCGTTTGCTGTTTCTCCCTATTATGAAATGGCGCTTGAGGCTACGCACCCTGCTCGGGCTGTCATGCTGGCTGAGCTGGAAAAACTGGACGCCCTGTTTGCCGGTGATGAGGCATGACGCTGGAAATCCTCTATCAGGATGAGTGGCTGGTAGCGGTGAACAAACCATCTGGCTGGCTGGTGCACCGCAGCTGGCTCGATCGCGACGAGAAAGTGGTGGTGATGCAGACCGTGCGCGACCAGATTGGTCAGCATGTTTTTACCGCCCATCGTCTCGACAGGCCCACTTCCGGCGTGCTGCTGATGGGGCTTTCCAGCGAGGCGGGCCGCCTGCTGGCACAGCAGTTCGAGCAGCATCAGATCCAGAAGCGCTACCATGCGATCGTCCGTGGCTGGCTGACCGAATCCGCCACGCTCGACTATCCGCTGGTGGAGGAACTGGACAAAATCGCCGATAAATTTGCCCGGGATGACAAAGGTCCGCAGCCCGCAGTGACGGATTATCGCGGCATGGCGATCGCGGAAATGCCGGTGGCAACAAGCAAGTTTCCCACTACACGCTACAGCCTGGTTGAGCTTTTGCCCAAAACCGGACGCAAGCACCAGCTTCGTCGCCACCTTGCGCACCTGCGCCACCCGATAATTGGCGATAGCAAGCACGGCGATCTGCGCCAGAACCGCAGCGCGGCAGAGCATTTTGGCTGTAATCGTTTAATGCTGCACGCCAGCGAGCTTAGCCTGACTCACCCGTTTACCGGCGAACCATTGATCATCCGTGCGGGGCTGGACGACGTCTGGATGCAGGCGCTGTCACAGTTTGGCTGGCGGGGGCAACTCCCCGAAAATGAAAGGGTTGAGTTTGTATCAGGCAACGTTCAGGATGAACGGTAAGCGCAATAATCATGGGAGCAAAGCATGGCTGAAGTAGGCATTTTTGTCGGCACGATGTACGGCAACTCGCTGCTGGTAGCGGAAGAGGCTGAGGCGATTTTGACAAGCCGGGGCCATAAAGCCACGGTCTATGAAGATCCAGAGCTGGCGGACTGGGAAAAGTATAAAGATAAATACATTCTGGTGGTGACCTCCACCACCGGGCAGGGCGATCTGCCGGACAGCATCGTGCCGCTTTTCCAGGGTATTAAAGACCAGCTTGGCTACCAGCCTGACGTTCACTACGGCATCATTGCCCTGGGTGATAGCTCCTACGCCAACTTCTGCGGCGGCGGTAAGCAGTTCGATGCGCTTCTTCAGGAACAGAGCGCTAAGCGCGTCGGCGAGATGCTGCTGATCGATGCCGGTGAGCATCCTGAACCCGAAAGCGAGTCGAACCCGTGGGTTGAACACTGGGCAACGCTCCTTAAATAGTTTCGTAAGCCGGGTAAGGCGTAGCCGCCACCCGGCAATACACTCCACACCAAACGCCAATTCCGTGAACCACCTTCCACTCACCTGGGCTTATGCCATAAACAACCTCTCACATGCCCTTTAATACTGTGTTTTTGCACGGTGAGAGGACGCGTCACTCCTTCATATACTTTTCCGGTCACGATAAAACGGCTTCATGCCGAACTAAAACGACAAAACTAATCTCATTCTGATTACCCTACCGGTGCTGTACAGAATGAACAGGCGAAAGCTATGTTTCAGGAGTGCAACAATGAGTACATTAAGCCACGCAGCGAGCAGCGCTGAAAAGCGCACCAATGCCCGCTACTGGATAGTGGTGATGCTGTTTATCGTCACGTCCTTTAACTATGGTGACCGCGCCACGCTGTCGATTGCCGGCTCGGAAATGGCAAAAGACATCGGCCTTGATCCGGTGGGCATGGGTTACGTTTTCTCTGCATTCTCATGGGCCTACGTCATCGGCCAAATTCCTGGCGGCTGGCTGCTGGACCGCTTTGGCTCTAAACGCGTCTATTTCTGGTCCATTTTTATCTGGTCTGCTTTTACCCTTTTGCAGGGTTTCGTCGATATCTTCAGCGGCTTCGGCATTATCGTGGCGCTCTTTACGCTGCGCTTCCTGGTGGGCCTGGCGGAAGCACCTTCCTTCCCGGGCAACAGCCGCATTGTCGCGGCCTGGTTCCCGGCGCAGGAGAGGGGAACGGCGGTGGCAATTTTTAACTCCGCCCAGTATTTCGCGACGGTGATCTTTGCGCCCATTATGGGCTGGTTGACGCATGAGGTGGGCTGGTCGCACGTCTTCTTCTTCATGGGCGGGCTTGGGATCGTCATCAGCTTTATCTGGCTGAAAGTGATCCACGAACCCAACCAGCATCCTGGCGTGAACAAAAAAGAGCTGGAGTACATTGCCGAGGGCGGGGCGCTGATCAATATGGATCAGAAATCCGAGAAAGCAAAAGTCCCGTTCAGCCAGAAATGGGCGCAGATCAAACAGCTCGTCGGCTCGCGTATGATGATCGGTATCTATCTCGGCCAGTACTGTATCAACGCCTTAACCTACTTCTTTATCACCTGGTTCCCGGTTTACCTGGTGCAGGCGCGCGGTATGTCGATCCTGAAGGCGGGGTTTGTCGCCTCGGTCCCGGCAATCTGCGGCTTCATCGGCGGCGTGCTTGGCGGCGTAATTTCCGACTGGCTGATGCGCCGTACGGGGTCGCTGAATATCGCGCGGAAAACGCCGATCGTGCTCGGCATGCTGCTCTCCATGACCATGGTGTTCTGTAACTACGTCAGCGCCGAGTGGATGATTATCGGCTTTATGGCGATGGCCTTCTTCGGCAAAGGCATTGGCGCGCTGGGCTGGGCGGTGATGGCGGATACTGCGCCAAAAGAGATTAGCGGCCTGAGCGGCGGCCTGTTCAATATGTTCGGCAACGTTTCCGGGATTGTCACGCCAATCGCTATCGGCTACATCGTCGGCACCACGGGGTCTTTCAACGGCGCGCTGATCTACGTCGGCGTGCATGCTCTGGTGGCGGTTCTGAGCTACCTCGTGCTGGTAGGCGATATCAAACGCGTCGAACTTAAACCTGTTGGGGAGCGCGGCTGATGACAACGCAATCGAGCCCAACCGTGAACGAAATGAAGGTCATACCGGTGGCCGGTCAGGACAGCATGCTGCTCAATATTGGCGGCGCGCACAACGCCTGGTTTACCCGGAATATCGTCGTGCTGAAAGACAGCGCAGGGAATACCGGCGTGGGCGAGGCCCCTGGCGGAGAGGTGATTTACCAGACGCTGGTCGATGCCATTCCGCAGGTGGTGGGCCAGGAGGTCGCCCGCCTGAACAAGGTGGTTCAGCGAGTGCATAAGGGTAACCAGTCGGCGGACTTTGATACCTTTGGCAAGGGCGCATGGACGTTCGAGCTGCGCGTCAATGCGGTGGCCGCCCTGGAAGCGGCGCTGCTGGATTTACTCGGTAAAGCCCTTAACGTTCCGGTCTGCGAACTGCTGGGGCCGGGCAAACAGCGTGATGCGGTCACCGTGCTGGGCTATCTGTTCTACGTTGGCGATCGCAATAAAACCGATCTCCCCTATCTGGCCCGCTCACCGGGCGACCACGACTGGTATCAGCTGCGCCACCAGGAAACGCTCTCCAGCGAGGCGGTGGTCCGCCTCGCTGAGGCTGCGCAGGATCGCTACGGTTTTAAGGATTTCAAGCTGAAGGGCGGCGTACTGCCCGGTGAACAGGAGATTGAAACGGCACGGGCGCTGAAAAAACGCTTCCCGGCGGCGCGCATCACCGTTGACCCGAACGGCGCATGGCTGCTGGATGAAGCGATTAGCCTGTGCAAAGGGCTGAGGGAAGTCCTGACCTACGCTGAAGACCCGTGCGGCGCTGAGCAGGGCTTTTCTGGTCGCGAGGTGATGGCTGAGTTTCGTCGTGCCACCGGCCTGCCGGTCGCGACCAATATGATCGCCACCAACTGGCGCGAAATGGGCCATGCGGTAATGCTGAACGCCGTCGACATTCCGCTGGCGGACCCGCACTTCTGGACGCTTTCAGGAGCGGTGCGCGTGGCGCAGCTGTGCGACGACTGGGGTCTGACCTGGGGTTGCCACTCGAACAATCACTTTGATATTTCGCTGGCGATGTTTACCCACGTTGGCGCGGCGGCGCCGGGGAACCCGACAGCCATCGATACCCACTGGATTTGGCAGGAAGGCGAAGCCCGCCTGACGAAAAATCCGCTGGAAATCAAAAACGGTAAAATTGCCGTACCCGATGCGCCCGGACTGGGCGTGGAGCTTGACTGGGATCGGGTCCATAACGCCCACGAGGCGTATAAAAAGCTACCGGGCGGCGCGCGTAACGACGCGGGTCCGATGCAGTATCTTATTCCCGGCTGGACATTTGACCGTAAGCGCCCTGTTTTTGGACGTCACTGATAAAAGGATTACACGATGAGTACTTTTACTACCCCTGTCGTCACTTCCATGCAAATCATTCCGGTCGCGGGTCATGACAGCATGTTGATGAACCTGAGCGGGGCGCATGCGCCGTTTTTTACCCGCAATATTGTCATTATCAAGGACAATGCCGGCCATACCGGCGTGGGTGAAATTCCGGGCGGGGAGAAGATCCGCAAAACGCTGGAAGATGCCATTCCGCTGGTGGTGGGAAAAACGCTGGGTGAGTACAAAAATGTCCTCAACACCGTGCGCAACACCTTTGCCGATCGCGATGCCGGCGGCCGCGGCCTGCAAACCTTCGATTTGCGCACCACTATCCATGTGGTGACCGGCATTGAAGCCGCGATGCTGGATCTGCTGGGCCAGCACCTGGGCGTTAACGTTGCCTCGCTGCTGGGCGAGGGCCAGCAGCGCAGTGAAGTGGAGATGCTCGGCTATCTGTTCTTTGTCGGCGACCGCAAGCTGACGCCGCTGCCGTACCAGAGCCAGCCGGACGAACGATGCGACTGGTACCGTGTACGTCACGAAGAAGCGATGACCCCGGATGCGATAGTGCGCCTTGCGGAAGCCGCGTATGAAAAATATGGTTTTAATGATTTCAAACTGAAAGGCGGCGTGCTGGCCGGGGAAGAGGAGGCGGAAGCCATTACCGCGCTGGCAAAACGTTTCCCGCAGGCGCGCGTGACGCTCGATCCGAACGGTGCGTGGTCGCTTGATGAAGCGATCAACATTGGCAAACAGCTGAAAGGCGTGCTGGCGTATGCGGAAGATCCGTGCGGGGCTGAGCAAGGCTTCTCGGGCCGCGAAGTCATGGCGGAATTCCGTCGCGCCACGGGGCTGCCGACTGCGACCAATATGATCGCCACCGACTGGCGTCAGATGGGGCACACGCTCTCTCTGCAATCGGTGGATATCCCGCTGGCGGACCCGCACTTCTGGACGATGCAGGGCTCGGTTCGCGTAGCGCAGATGTGCCATGAGTTTGGCCTGACCTGGGGTTCACACTCCAACAATCACTTTGACGTGTCGCTGGCGATGTTCACCCACGTTGCTGCCGCCGCGCAGGGCGCCATTACCGCGATCGACACGCACTGGATCTGGCAGGAGGGTAACCAGCGCCTGACCAAAGAGCCGTTTGAGATTAAAGGTGGCATGGTGCAGGTACCGTCAACTCCAGGTCTTGGCGTGGAGCTGGATATGGACCAGGTGATGAAGGCTCACGAGCTGTATCAAAAACATGGTCTGGGCGCGCGCGACGACGCGATGGCGATGCAGTACCTGATCCCTGACTGGACATTCGACAATAAACGTCCGTGCATGGTACGATAAACGCATTGGGACCGCTCCCATGAGCGGTTCTCTACGTGGTGTATGCTTAACGTAACGACTATGCGTAAGGATGGCTTATGAAAATTGTTATCGCACCGGACTCGTATAAGGAAAGTTTGAGTGCGCTTGAGGTTGCGACAGCAATCGAGCGCGGTTTTCGCGAGATTTTCCCTGAGGCGGTTTACGTCAAACTGCCAGTCGCTGACGGCGGTGAAGGTACGGTTGAGGCGATGATCGCAGCAACGCAGGGACGCATTGTGCACGTTCCGGTGACCGGTCCGCTGGGCGAGCGAGTGGAAGGGTTTTATGGGATATCCGGTGACGAGCAGAGCGCCTTTATTGAAATGGCGGCGGCAAGCGGTCTGGAGCTGGTTGTACCTTCACTGCGTGACCCTCTGAGAACGACCTCCTGGGGTACGGGTGAACTTATCCGCCACGCGCTGGATGCGGGCGTTAAGCATATCATCATCGGTATCGGCGGCAGCGCCACCAATGACGGCGGCGCCGGGATGGTGCAGGCGCTGGGGGCGAAGCTGCTGGACGACAATGAACAGCCGCTGGGGCAGGGCGGGGGCGAGCTGGGTAGACTCGCGCGTATTGACCTGAGCGGCCTCGACAAGCGTCTGGCGGAGTGCCGGATAGAAGTCGCATGCGATGTGACGAATCCGCTCACCGGGAAGGATGGCGCGTCAGCAGTGTTTGGCCCGCAAAAGGGCGCCACGCCAGAGATGATCGTCACCCTGGACAACGCGCTTGCGCACTATGCGAGAGTCATTGCCCGGGACCTGGATATTGATGTGCTCAACCTTGCCGGTGGCGGCGCGGCGGGTGGCATGGGCGCGGCGCTGTACGCTTTTTGTGGCGCACAGTTGCGCCAGGGCATTGAGATTGTGACCGATGCGCTACACCTGGCCGACCAGGTGGCCGATGCGGATCTGGTGATCACCGGGGAAGGCCGCATCGACAGCCAGACGATCCACGGCAAGGTGCCGGTGGGGGTGGCGAAAGTGGCGAAACGCTTTAATAAGCCCGTTATCGGCATTGCGGGCAGCCTGACGGCGGACGTTGGCGTGGTACACGATCACGGCTTAGACGCGGTGTTTAGCGTGCTCTATACCATCTGCTCGCTGGAGGACGCGCTGGAAAATGCCAGCGCGAATGTACAGATGGCCGCAAGGAATATCGCGGCGGTGCTGAAAGTGGGGCAGGGGATGTAGTTTCCCCCCTCACCCTAACCCTCTCCCCAAAGGGGAGAGGGACTTTGTACACCCTCGCCCCTTTGGGGAGAGGGCCGGGGTGAGGGGAAAATCAGGCCGCACCCGCCTCAGTTCCCCAATACCTTCATCGCTTCCCGCGTTACGTTATCCATTTCATCCAGCAGCTCCAGGAACTCCGGTTCAAGCTCCGATTCCGGCGTACCCGCGCGCAGCTGCTGCTCCAGCAGCTGGCAGAGGTTTTTCAGTCGCGGTACGCCGCTGTAGCCGCAGCTGCCGTGCAGCTTGTGGATCGCTTCCAGCAGTTCTTCCGGGTTCTCGCCCACCAGCTGTTCTTCAACCTTGTTCCGAATCTCCGGCAGAAACGCGACCAGCATTTGCAGCATCTCTCGCGCTAAATCGGGTTTTCCTGCTGCCTGGCGCAGGGCAAGCTGCCAGTCAAAAGTCGCGTTCTGGTTGACGCTGATTTCAACCGGTTCGCTGGAAACCGTGTACGTCCCACCAATGTGCCCCGGCTTATAGCGTAACAGCAGGTTATGAAGCTTCTCTTCGTCGATAGGTTTCGCCAGGTAATCATTCATCCCGGCACTCAGCAGCTTCTCTTTCTGACCGGCCATCGCATGCGCGGTGACCGCAATCACCGGCGTTTGCTGCTGGTGCGGGAGCTGGTGGATCAGCTCACAGGCCCGAATGCCATCCATGCCGGGCATCTGAATATCCATCAGAATCAAATCGAACTGCATCTGTTTAGCCAGTTCAACCGCCTGCGCGCCGCTGGTACACAGCTCAACGTGCTGAACCTGGTCTTCCAGCAATACGCCAATTAGCTTCAGGTTTGCCGGATTATCATCCACCGCCATCACGCTCATGGGCAGTTTTTGCTCATCGTTAATCAACGGCAGGGCGTGCTGGCTAAGACGGCAATACTCCGTGAGCGCGGGCAGCAGGCGAGTCGCGGTGAGCGGCTTAAGCAGGCATGCTGCCGCCCCGTCGTTTTTCAACTCTTCCGCATTTATCTGGGCGTGGCAGGGCAGTGCCAGCAGCAGGTAGTCTGTCATCGACGCGGCTTTCGCCAGCCGCTCCTGCTGCATGGTCAGCTCGCCGGTGAAAGTCACCGGGATCCCCATCAGCAGAATGTCGTAATGATCAACGGCAAGGGCTGAGAAGGTTGGACTGTAAACCACCTCCAGCGGCGTGGTGCTTAAGATATCCAGCGCGCACTGCGCCGCCGCCGCGTTAGGCTCGACGTAGGCCAGACGCTTCCCTTTCAGACAGTCCGTCACCGGGCCGTCGGTCAGCACGTTTGGATTGAGGTCCAGGTTAATGTGGAACCAGAAGGTTGAGCCGCGGTTTGGCTGGCTATGGAAAGAGATATCTCCGCCCATCTCGTTCACCAGCCTCTGCGTGATCACCAGCCCAAGCCCGGTACCGCCATGGCGGCGGGAAATGCTGGCATCTGCCTGGCGGAAGGCCTGGAACAGACGCGACTGATCCCGCTCCGGAATGCCGATGCCGGTATCGCGGATTTGAACCTCAATCTGTACCTTGTTATTACTGATCGCGCGTTTTTCTACCAGGATGTCGATGTTGCCGCTTTCGGTGAATTTAATGGCATTCCCGACAAGATTGGTAATGACCTGCTGCAGGCGCAGCGGATCGCCAATGACGTTGTCCGGCACGTCGTTTTTAATATTGAGCGTTAGCTCAAGGCCCTTGTCGTGCGAGGAGTGCGCGAGCAGCGTCACCACTTCATCGAGCGTACTGCGCAGCGGGAACGGAATACTTTCCAGAATCAGTTTGCCCGCCTCCAGCTTGGAGAAGTCCAGCACGTCGTTAATGATCGCCAGCAGGTTATTGGCCGAACGTTCAATGGTGTGCAGGTGATCGCGCTGAGTCGGATTAAGCTCGCTTTTTAGCGTCAGGCGGGTAAAGCCGATCACGCCATTGAGCGGCGTGCGCAGCTCGTGCGACATATTGGCCAGGAACTCAGACTTAATACGCGCCGCTTCCTGAGCGCGCTTTTTCGCCAGATCCAGTTCAACGTTCTGGATCTCCATCTGCTCCAGCGTTTCGCGCAGGTCAGAGGTGGCCTGGTCAACGTTATGCTGCATCTCTTCATGATAGGCCGCCAGCGACATCGCCATCGAGTTAATGCCGTTTTTCAGCATATCCAGCTCGCCCAGCATAAATCCTTCCACGCGGCTGTCGAGCTGTCCCCGGCGGATGCGGTCAACGGTGTTAACCATATTACGGATGGGGCCTGTTACGTCGCGCATCAGACGCCAGCCGAAGATCAGCGCGATACCAATGCAGAACAGCATCATCACGCCAGAGATAAAAATTTCTTTGTACTGCTGCAGCCGTACCGACTTGAGATCCAGCTCCAGCGCTACATATCCCAGCATGTTATTGCTGGATTTAGCATCGGATTGCGCAGACTCATCGGGGGAATAGCTTTCCGACACGATCGGCGTGCGCAGGATCATGATATCGCCGCGGCGCAACACGGTGAGATGGCGCGGGAAGGGCGTACCGTCCGGGATCTTCAGCGTTGCCGGATCGAGATGAAAATTCGAGGTGACAAACAGGCGGTTATGTTCGTCGTAAACGGAAATGGCGCGAACAATGTCCGAGTGGCGCCGGTGGAGCACGCTGATTAACTGCCCAATGGATTCGCGGTTTTGCAGGTTCATCCCGTACTCGCTTGAGACGGCGAGCGGTTCGATAATGCTGGCGCCTGCATCCTCCAGCTGTCGCTGCAAATCGTTATAGCGGTGCACGACAAAGAAGATACTCAGCAGCAAACCGATGAGAACGGTGGGGGCGAGGATCAAAATCATCATGCGCGCGCGCAGGCTGTAGTTGGTCATGGCGTTCCGTTATGGGACAATTAAAATAATTATGTTTATGTGAGAAAAATCTCGGCGATGGCGCAATTCTACTCTGCAAAGCGACGCGTGACGACGCGTCAAATCATTACTGTTGAAACCACGGAGCTTGATCCGTTTGGTCAGGGAGTGGCTCGTCACAACGGTAAGACTCTGTTTATAACAGGTTTGCTGCCAACAGAACGAGCAGAAATTACGCTGACGGAAGACAAACGCCAGTACGCGCGCGGACAGGTGAAGCGTCGCCTCAACGATAGCCCGCAGCGCGTGGCGCCCCGCTGCCCCCATTTTGGCGTGTGCGGCGGCTGCCAGCAACAGCATGCGAGCACAGAATTACAGCAAAAAAGTAAAAGCCAGGCCCTGGCGCGTCTGCTGAAGCACGACGTTAACGAAATTATCGCCGATGAGCCCTGGGGCTATCGCCGCCGCGCGCGTCTTAGCCTGAGCTATCAGCCTAAAACGGCGCGGCTGGAGATGGGTTTTCGCAAAGCGGCCTCCAGCGATATCGTTGACGTGAAGCAGTGCCCCATTCTGGCGCCCCATCTTGAGGCATTGCTTCCTGACGTGCACCGTTGTCTTGCATCGCTCGACGGGGTGCGTTCACTGGGCCACGTTGAACTGGTGCTGGCGAACAATGGCCCGCTGATGGTGCTGCGCCACACCGCGGCGCTGTCGAAAAAAGATCGCGAAAAACTGGAACGCTTTTCGCATTCTCATGAGCTTGCGCTTTTCCTCGCGCCGCAAAGCGAGATACTTGAACAGGTAACAGGTGAAGCTCCCTGGTATGCGTCAGACGGGCTACGCTTAACGTTCAGCCCGCGGGATTTCATTCAGGTCAACGACGGCGTAAACCAGCAGATGGTGGCGAACGCCCTGGCATGGCTTGACGTACAGCCCACTGACCGGGTGCTCGATCTGTTCTGCGGCATGGGTAACTTTACTCTGCCGGTGGCGCGCAGAGCGGCAAGCGTCGTCGGCGTGGAAGGCGTTGAGGCGCTGGTGGCGAAAGGGCAGGAGAACGCGCGGCAGAACGGCTTGCAAAATGTGACATTCTTTCATCAAAATCTTGAGGACGATGTCACCCAACAGCCGTGGGCACAGCAGGGCTTTGACAAAATCCTGCTCGACCCGGCGCGTGCCGGTGCCCCGGGCGTGATGGCACATATTATTAAACTCGCGCCGAAGCGTGTGGTCTATGTTTCCTGTAACCCGGCAACGCTTGCCCGGGACAGTGAGGCGTTACTCAGCGCGGGTTACCAGATTCAGCGTCTGGCAATGCTGGACATGTTCCCGCACACTGGACATCTGGAATCGATGGTGTTGTTCGAGCACATCTAATTTGTTTGGCTTGTCGACTTCGACAGGCCCTGGTCCCTAAAGGAGAGGACAATGGTTGCGGTAAGAAGTGCACATCTCAATAAAGCTGGGGAGTTTGACCCACAAAAATGGATCGCAAGTCTGGGAATTTCCAGCCAGCAGTCGTGTGAACGCTTAACCGAAACCTGGGCCTACTGTCTGCGCACCACGCAGGGACACCCGGATGCCGATCTTCTCTTATGGCGCGGCGTGGAGATGGTGGAAATCTTGTCCATGCTGAACATGGACATCGAAACCCTGCAGGCCGCGCTGCTGTTCCCTCTCGCGGATGCGGACGTGGTCAGCGAAGACGTGCTGCGCGACAGCGTCGGGAAATCCGTCGTTGCGCTGATCCACGGCGTGCGCGATATGGCGGCTATCCGCCAGCTTAAAGCCGCGCATACCGACTCCGTCTCCTCTGAGCAGGTTGATAACGTCCGCCGGATGCTGCTTGCCATGGTGGATGATTTCCGCTGCGTGGTCATCAAGCTGGCCGAGCGTATTGCCCACCTGCGCGAGGTCAAAGATGCGCCGGAAGACGAGCGCGTGCTGGCCGCAAAAGAGTGTACGAACATTTATGCCCCGCTGGCGAACCGCTTAGGGATTGGTCAGCTGAAATGGGAGCTGGAAGATTACTGCTTCCGCTACCTGCATCCGGCAGAATATAAGCGCATTGCTAAACTTCTGCACGAGCGCCGTATCGACCGCGAGCACTATATCGAGGAATTTGTCGGCGGCCTGCGCCAGGCGATGAAAGAAGAGAATGTGCGTGCCGAAGTTTACGGTCGACCTAAGCATATCTACAGCATCTGGCGCAAAATGCAGAAGAAACACCTCGCCTTTGACGAGCTGTTTGACGTGCGCGCCGTGCGTATCGTGGCGGAGCGTCTGCAGGACTGCTACGCCGCGCTGGGTATAGTACATACTCACTTCCGCCATCTGCCGGATGAGTTCGATGACTACGTCGCGAACCCCAAACCAAACGGCTATCAGTCCATTCATACCGTGGTGCTTGGCCCCGGCGGCAAAACGGTCGAGATTCAGATCCGCACCAAACAGATGCATGAAGACGCCGAGCTGGGCGTTGCCGCGCACTGGAAATATAAAGAAGGTACCTCGGGCGGAGCGCGTTCTGGCCATGAAGACCGCATTGCCTGGCTGCGCAAGCTGATTGCGTGGCAAGAAGAGATGGCCGACTCCGGCGAGATGCTCGATGAGGTGCGTAGCCAGGTCTTTGATGACCGCGTCTACGTCTTTACCCCGAAAGGGGACGTTGTCGACCTGCCGGCCGGCTCTACGCCGCTCGATTTTGCTTATCATATCCACAGCGACGTGGGGCACCGCTGCATCGGGGCGAAGATCGGCGGACGTATCGTACCGTTTACCTACCAGCTGCAGATGGGCGACCAGATTGAAATCATCACCCAGAAGCAGCCTAACCCGAGCCGCGACTGGCTTAACCCGAACCTGGGCTACGTCACTACCAGCCGCGGGCGCTCTAAAATCCACGCCTGGTTCCGCAAGCAGGATCGTGACAAAAACATTCTTGCCGGTCGCCAGATCCTCGACGACGAGCTGGAGCATATCGGGATCAGCCTGAAAGAGGCGGAAAAGTTCCTGCTGCCGCGCTACAACTTCAACGAGCTGGACGAGCTGCTGGCGGCGATTGGCGGCGGTGATATCCGTCTTAATCAGATGGTCAACTTCCTGCAGGCGCAGTTCAACAAGCCTAGCGCGGAGGAACAGGACGCGGCGGCGCTGAAGCAGCTGCAGCAGAAAACCTATGCCCCGCAGCAGCGCAGCAAAGACAACGGCCGCGTGGTGGTTGAGGGCGTGGGCAACCTGATGCACCACATCGCCCGCTGCTGCCAGCCGATTCCGGGTGACGACATCGTCGGCTTTATCACTCAGGGGCGCGGGATCTCTATCCACCGCTCCGACTGCGACCAGCTTGCGGAGCTGCAGTCCCATGCGCCGGAGCGCATCGTGGAGGCGGTCTGGGGTGAGAGCTACTCCGCCGGTTACTCGCTGGTGGTGCGCGTTACCGCCAACGACCGCAGCGGCCTGCTGCGCGATATCACCACCATTCTCGCCAACGAGAAGGTCAACGTGCTGGGCGTTGCCAGCCGCAGCGATACTCGCGAGCAGCTTGCCACCATCGATATGACCATCGAAATCTACAACCTGCAGGTGCTCGGCCGCGTGCTGGGCAAGCTGAACCAGGTGCCGGATGTGATTGACGCGCGTCGTCTGCACGGCGGTTAAGATTTCCCTCTTTTGTAGGCCGGGTAAGGCGTAAGCCGCCACCCGGCATTTTTTTATCAGGACTTAATCATGACTCAAATCGACCGCCTGCTTGGCATCATGAAACGCCTGCGCGACCCGGAAAACGGCTGTCCATGGGACAAAGAGCAGACTTTCGCCACCATCGCGCCCTATACCCTCGAAGAGACCTATGAGGTGCTGGACGCCATTTCCCGCGAGGACTTTGATGACCTGCGCGGTGAACTCGGCGACCTGCTGTTCCAGGTGGTCTTCTACGCCCAGATGGCGCAGGAGGAAGGGCGCTTTAACTTTGAGGATATCTGCGCCGCTATCAGCGACAAGCTGGAGCGCCGCCACCCGCATATCTTTGGCGATGCCACCGCAGGAAACAGCGCAGAGGTGCTGGCCCGCTGGGAGCAGATAAAAAGCGCCGAGCGCGCTGAAAAGTCCCAGCACTCTGCGCTGGACGACATCCCGCTGAGCCTGCCCGCGCTGATGCGCGCCCACAAAATTCAGAAACGCTGCTCGGCCGTGGGTTTTGACTGGGACTCTCTGGGACCGGTGCTGGGTAAAGTGCATGAAGAGATCGATGAAGTGATGCACGAAGCGCAGCAGGCGGTGGTGGATGAAGCAAAGCTGGAGGAAGAGATGGGCGACCTGCTGTTCGCGACCGTCAACCTTTCTCGCCATTTAGGGGTAAAAGCAGAAACCGCCCTGCAAAAAGCCAACCTGAAATTCGAACGACGCTTTCGTGAAGTAGAGCGGATTGTGGCCTCGCGCGGCCTGGAAATGACCGGAATTGACCTCGACGCTATGGAAGAAGTCTGGCAGGAAGTAAAACGCCAGGAATCTGATCTCTAACGGAATTTTGCGATCAAGCGCAATTTGTGTGATTTTTTAAATGACAAGCGCTTGATTTGCGTCAAAAACATTTACCCAAAAGGGGCTATTTTCTCACTCCTTATGTTTGTCATGGCCTGGAATGGAGACGGAGAATGAAAGTTTGTGGCGCTCGCCGTGTTCGGGTATACTACTTTCCCGTCCTGGTTATTCCATCGTTTCACCCTAACTTCTCAGGTTCAGCATGACAACGAACTATATTTTTGTGACCGGCGGGGTCGTATCCTCTCTGGGTAAAGGCATTGCCGCAGCCTCCCTCGCAGCCATTCTTGAAGCCCGTGGCCTCAATGTGACCATGATGAAACTGGATCCGTACATCAACGTCGATCCTGGCACCATGAGCCCAACCCAACACGGGGAAGTGTTCGTTACTGAAGACGGCGCTGAAACCGATCTGGATCTTGGCCACTACGAGCGTTTCATTCGTACCAAAATGACCCGTCGTAACAACTTTACGACTGGCCGCATCTACTCTGACGTTCTGCGTAAAGAGCGCCGCGGTGACTACCTGGGCGCGACCGTGCAGGTTATCCCACACATCACTAACGCAATCAAAGAGCGTGTCCTTGCCGGTGGCGAAGGGCATGACGTTGTGCTGGTTGAAATCGGCGGCACCGTGGGTGATATCGAATCCCTGCCATTCCTCGAAGCGATTCGTCAGCTGGCGGTAGACATTGGTCGTGAACACGCGCTGTTCATGCACCTGACGCTGGTGCCTTACATGGCGGCAGCAGGTGAAGTGAAAACCAAACCGACTCAGCACTCTGTTAAAGAGCTGCTCTCCATCGGTATTCAGCCTGACATCCTGGTTTGCCGCTCTGATCGCGCAATCCCGGCGAACGAACGTGCGAAAATTGCATTGTTCTGTAACGTGCCTGAAAAAGCCGTTATTTCAATGAAAGATGTCGATTCCATTTATAAAATCCCGGGCCTGTTGAAATCACAGGGTCTGGACGATTATATTTGTAAACGATTCAGCTTGAACTGTCCGGAAGCTAACCTGTCTGAATGGGAACAGGTTATTTACGAAGAAGCTAACCCGGCGGGCGAAGTGACTATCGGTATGGTCGGCAAGTACATCGAACTGCCGGACGCCTATAAGTCTGTTATCGAAGCGCTGAAACACGGTGGTCTGAAGAACCGCGTCTCCGTGAACATCAAGCTGATTGATTCGCAGGATGTTGAAACACGTGGCGTTGAAATTCTGAAAGATCTGGATGCTATCCTCATCCCTGGCGGCTTCGGCTACCGTGGTGTTGAAGGCAAGATCGCCACTGCACGCTATGCGCGTGAAAACAATATTCCATACCTCGGCATCTGCCTGGGTATGCAGGTTGCGCTGATCGAATTTGCGCGCAACGTAGCGGGAATGGAAAACGCGAACTCTACGGAATTTGTGCCAGACTGTAAGTACCCTGTAGTGGCGCTGATTACGGAATGGCGTGACGAAGACGGTAACGTTGAAGTCCGTACCGAGAAGAGCGATCTGGGTGGCACTATGCGTCTTGGCGCACAGGCTTGCCAGCTGTCCGACGATAGCGTGGTTCGCAAGCTGTACGGCGAGCCGGTCATCACCGAGCGCCATCGTCACCGCTATGAAGTCAACAACATGTTGTTGAAACAAATTGAAGCCGCGGGCCTGCGTGTTGCGGGTCGCTCCGGGGATGATCAGTTAGTCGAGATCATCGAGGTGCCAAACCATCCGTGGTTTGTCGCCTGCCAGTTCCACCCGGAATTTACTTCAACGCCGCGTGATGGACATCCGCTGTTTGCAGGCTTCGTGAAAGCCGCCAACGAGTACCAGAAGCGTCAGGCGAAGTAAAAAAAGTTAGAACGGCAACGCGTACCAACGGTACGCGTTGTTTGTCTGGAGTTTTAGTTTAACTTGTACTGAGGAAAATCTAATGTCCAAAATCGTTAAAGTCATCGGTCGTGAAATCATCGACTCCCGTGGTAACCCGACCGTTGAAGCCGAAGTTCATCTGGAAGGTGGTTTCGTCGGTATGGCAGCTGCTCCATCAGGTGCTTCTACAGGTTCTCGCGAAGCGCTGGAACTGCGTGATGGCGACAAATCCCGTTTCATGGGCAAAGGCGTACTGAAAGCGGTTGGCGCTGTTAACGGTCCTATTGCTCAGGCTATCGTTGGCAAAGATGCCAAAGATCAGGCTGGCATCGACAAGATCATGATCGATCTGGACGGTACTGAAAACAAATCTAACTTTGGTGCGAACGCAATCCTGGCAGTTTCCCTGGCGAACGCCAAAGCAGCAGCCGCTGCTAAAGGTATGCCACTGTTCGAGCACATCGCTGAACTGAACGGCACCCCAGGCAAATACTCTATGCCTGTACCAATGATGAACATCATCAACGGTGGTGAGCACGCAGACAACAACGTTGATATTCAGGAATTCATGATTCAGCCAGTTGGCGCGAAAACCCTGAAAGAAGCGGTTCGTATGGGTTCTGAAGTGTTCCACAACCTGGCGAAAGTTCTGAAAGCTAAAGGTATGAACACTGCTGTTGGTGACGAAGGTGGCTACGCGCCAAACCTGGGTTCTAACGCAGAAGCACTGGCTGTTATCGCTGAAGCGGTTAAAGCAGCAGGCTACGAGCTGGGCAAAGACATTACCCTGGCGATGGACTGTGCAGCATCTGAATTCTACAAAGACGGTAAATACGTTCTGGCTGGCGAAGGCAACAAAGCGTTCACCTCCGAAGAGTTCACTCACTTCCTGGAAGACCTGACCAAACAGTACCCAATCGTTTCTATCGAAGACGGTCTGGACGAGTCTGACTGGGATGGTTTCGCATACCAGACCAAAGTACTGGGCGACAAAATCCAGCTGGTTGGTGACGATCTGTTCGTAACCAACACCAAGATCCTGAAAGAAGGCATCGAGAAAGGCATCGTTAACTCCATCCTGATCAAATTCAACCAGATCGGTTCTCTGACCGAAACGCTGGCTGCGATCAAAATGGCGAAAGACGCTGGCTACACCGCTGTTATCTCTCACCGTTCTGGCGAAACTGAAGACGCGACCATTGCTGACCTGGCTGTGGGTACCGCTGCTGGCCAGATCAAAACCGGTTCTATGAGCCGTTCTGACCGTGTTGCTAAATACAACCAGCTGATTCGTATCGAAGAAGCGCTGGGTGAAAAAGCGCCTTACAACGGTCGTAAAGAGATCAAAGGCCAGGCATAATTGCTTAAGCCTTAAAATGAAAATGCCAGTCGAATGACTGGCATTTTTTTTGGCTATTTAAAATCGACCGCCATCTGCTCCGGAATGGTTAGCCCCCGGGTGGTTTGCACGCAGCGGGCAATATAATCCGTAAACCGGGGTGGCTTTGGCATCCCCATGCTGAGCAGTTTATCGTTGCTGAAGCGCACGTTCAGCGTGGCAAAGGCACCGTATAAACGCATGGCTCTCAGCATCAGACGTTCGTTGCATGGGCCAAAAATTGTTTTCAGCTCACGGCGCATTTTGACCAGCGTTTCGTAGCTGACCTGCGCGTACTTATCGCCAACAGGCGCTTTCTCCAGTGCCTGCGCCATCGCCCGATCGATATCCGCAAAGCGAACGCTATTCTCTTCCCCGGCAGAAATGTGTACCACTTCTCCCGGACGCGCGTTGCTGTTGAGCAGCATTAACATCGCATCGGCGCAATAATCCACCGGGACAACGTCGATTCGGTCTTCCATCGAGCACATAAACTTCTGCAGCATCAGGCCCATGCTAAAGACCCAGAAGATGCTGCTCGACGGCGTGCAGCCGTGGCGGGTATGGCCGACGACGATGGACGGACGAGCGATGAGCAGCGGCAGATTCGGGCACTTCTGGCGCATCAGCTGTTCGATGGTTGACTTCGAATACGTGTATTCCACCAGGTGCTCAGCATTTTCTCTGAATTCCGCACTTTCGGCGACCAGCGAATCCTGCTCCGGCGTGCATGACATTGCGGTGCCTACGTGCAGGAAACGCTGCAGCCCTGCGACCTGCTCCATGCGGCGCGCCAGCGCAAGGGTACCTTCGACGTTTACCTTCCAGATCAGCGGGTTATTCCCAAATGACGCAACTGCCGCACAGTTAACGACATGCGTAACCTTGTCCAGTCGGGGATCGTTCAGAAAGGCTTCCGGGTGGCTGAGGTCACCAATAAGGATATTATCCACGCTCAGGGAGGCCAGCTTCTTCTCAGGAACGTTAAACTTACGCATGTTCTCCTGCACGCGCGCCAGCCCGCTCTGCGGATCGTCGGCGCGGGCAAGCAAAAGGAGTTTTACGGATTGATCGCTGGTCAGGATTTTTTCAAGTACTGCCCCGCCCAGAAAACCGGTCACGCCTGTAATCAATAACATCTTCATTAATACCGTCTCATTATGATTGATGAGGCGGATTGTAGGCGCGCAAAAGTAAACGGCATTTAAATAATAAAACGCAGGAATCGAGAGCGTCTTAAGCTTATTTTAAGGAAAGGAAATCAGGGGAAAATATTGGACAGTGCGGAGAGCGGGAAAATTCAATTTATTAATATTTATATTTCAACCATATGATTTTAAATCGATTTTATCGAGGTTGGTGGCGCGATGAGTGTAATTCAAAATGTAATAAATAAAATATTTTGTTACACCAAACGTTTATCAGGTAAATGAATTGAGCCTTGCTTAAGTGAAATTGGGAAAAATAAAACGCAGGCTATTTATTAAGCCTGCGAATGGTTTTCAGAGCAGAAGAGGAAGCGTGGCGCTGGCCGTTTGCTGGCTAACGTCAGCGTAATGACCATCCAGAGCAATCATGGATGTCGTCAGCAATTCGATCAGCAGCATCACCCCAACCTTGGCATTGAGCGCACCTGCGCTAAGGGGGCCTTCTGGCTTGGCGGCCACCAGCTGCATATCGCTAAGAGACGCCAGCGGGCTGCGGGGCGTGTTACTGAGCGCAAGAACTTTCACGCCCTGCTTGCGGGCAAGTTTCACCACGTGAAGCAAATCTCGCGTTGAACCGGAACTGGAGATCGCCACCACCAGCGTCTCTGCCGAAAGCGTTGTCGCATTCATGGCTGCGCGGTGCATATCGCTAAACAGCTGTGCAGGTTTACCCAGCCTTAATAGCTTGTAATGCAGGTACTCCCCGAGGATCGCGCTGGCCGCGACGCCATAAATCTGCACGGATTGCGCCTGGTGCAGCGCCAGTGCGGCCTTTTCAAGCAGCGCGCGGTCGAGGAGTCTCGCGGTATCCTGCAGAGCCTGAACCGACTCATCCACCACGCTGTCAATCTCATCCCCCGCCTGACGCGCGGGCTGGCCCTGCTGAATATCCAGCGCCAGCGCCATTTTAAATTCGTTATACCCTTTGCAGCCCAGCGTCCGGCAAAGACGCGTCACGCTGGCCTCGCTGGTGTGGCTCTCGCGCGCCAGCTCGGTGATGGTCAGGTAGAGCACCCGGGCAGGGTCGCTCAGGACAAACTCGCCGAGTTTTTGCTGCGTTGGGCTGTACCCGGAAGCTTCCTGGCGGAGCTTCAGCAGCAGGTTTTCATGGTCCGACATGCCACGTCCTTAATGTGTTTCACTGCGACTAGTGTGGCGGAAAGCGGGGGAAAGATGCCAGTCATTTTAAAAAAGTATGATCGGCCTCCTGGTTTTTGATGATAATTTTCACTATTAAAAATTAATATGATAAAAATTTTCATCTTTTAACGGGGGGATGAAAAAATGATGCAAATATTCAGTGGTGCTTCGTCGGGGGAATGGTTTGAAAAAGCGCAGCGCTTTGGCAAATCCTTTATGTTGCCTATCGCCGTGTTGCCCGCGGCGGGTCTGCTGCTCGGTATCGGCGGGGCGTTATCGAACCCCAATACGCTGGCGGCCTATCCATTTTTAGATGTGAGCTGGCTTCAGGCCATTTTCACCATCATGAGCAGTGCCGGTTCAATTGTGTTTGCGAACCTCTCGGTGCTGTTTGCCGTTGGGGTGGCCGTCGGTCTGGCAAAAAGCGATAAGGGCACGGCGGGGCTGGCGGCGCTACTCGCGTTTCTGGTGATGAATGCCACCATCAACGCGCTGCTGATCCTCACCGGCAAACTGGCGCACGAAAACCCCGGTGCCGTCGGGCAGGGCATGACGCTGGGCATTCAGACGCTGGAAACCGGCGTGTTTGGCGGCGTGGTGATTGGTCTCGTGACCTGCGCGCTGCACCACCGTTTTAACAAGATAGCGCTTCCGCAGTTCCTGGGCTTTTTTGGCGGCTCGCGCTTTGTCCCTATTATCAGCTCGCTGGCGGCTATACTCGTCGGTGCGCTCATGACCGTGGTATGGCCGCACTTCCAGAAGCTGATTTTTGGTCTGGGCGGGCTGGTGGATGCCACCGGTTATCTGGGCACCCTGCTGTACGGCTTCATTTTGCGCATGCTGGGCCCGTTTGGTCTGCACCACATCTTCTATCTGCCGTTCTGGACCACCGCGCTCGGCGGCAGCGAGATTGTCAACGGTCACCTGGTGGAGGGCACGCAGCGGATCTTCTTCGCCCAGCTGGCCGATCCCACGACGCGTCAGTTTTACGAAGGCACGTCACGCTTCATGTCCGGGCGCTTTATTACGATGATGTTTGGCCTGCTCGGCGCCTGTCTGGCGATGTACCACACGGCTAAACCGGAGAATAAAAAGCGCGTTGCCGGGCTGCTGCTCTCCGCGGCGTTAACCTCGTTTCTGACGGGAATAACCGAGCCCATCGAGTTCTCCTTCCTGTTTATTGCCCCGGTGCTCTACGTCATTCACGCGCTGTTTGACGGGCTGGCGTTCATGCTCGCACACATGCTGCACATCACCATCGGGCAAACCTTCTCCGGCGGTTTTATCGACTTCGTGCTGTTCGGCATCCTGCAGGGGGAGGCCAAAACCAACTGGATGTTCGTTCCGCTGGTCGGCGTGCCCTGGTTCTTCCTCTACTACTTCACTTTCCGCTATCTGATTAACCGCTTTGATTTTGCCACGCCGGGTCGGGAAAGGGAGGCGATGGCCAGTGAAGTGGCCTTATCGCAGAGCGAGCGCGCCGTTGCGGTGATCGCCGGGTTAGGCGGAAAAGACAATCTCGAAGAGGTGGACTGCTGCGCCACGCGTCTTCGCGTCACGGTGAAAGACGGCAGCAAAGTGAATGATGCGGCGCTGAAAGCCACCGGCGCGCGCGGCGTCATCGTGCGCGGTAACGGCGTGCAGGTCATTTATGGCCCGCACGTCACGATTATCAAAAACGAAGTGGAAGAGATCTTATCGTAATGAAAACTGTACTGGGTAACCTGAAGGGAAAACTGGTCGTCTCCTGTCAGGCGCTGGAAAATGAACCGCTGCACAGCCCGTTTATCATGTCGCGGATGGCGCTGGCGGCGGCGCAGGGCGGGGCCGCCGCCATTCGCGCCAACAGCGTGGTGGATATCAAAGCCATTAAGCAGCAGGTCTCTTTACCTGTCATCGGCATCATCAAGCGGGATTATTCAGATAGTGAGGTGTTCATCACCGCCACGATGAAGGAGGTGGATGAGCTCATGGCCGTCTCTCCGGAAATCATTGCGCTTGATGCGACGGCGCGGGAGCGTCCCGGTGGGGAATCCCTGGAAACGCTGGTCACGCGCATCCGCTCGCGTTATCCCTCGGTACTGCTGATGGCGGATATTTCCACGGTAGACGAGGCCGTGACGGCGCAGGCGCTTGGCTTTGACTGCGTCGGCACCACGCTTTATGGCTATACGGCGGAAACGGCGGGCCATTCGCTTCCGGAGAACGACTGCGCGTTCCTGAAGGCCGTGCTGGCTGTCGTGACGGTTCCGGTGATTGCCGAAGGCAATGTGGATACGCCTGAACGCGCGGCCAGATGCCTGGCGCTGGGTGCGCATACGGTCGTTGTCGGCGGGGCGATTACCCGTCCACAGCAAATCACCGCGCGCTTTATGGCGGCGATTAGCGCGCAAAGCACCGATGGAGCATGACCATCCGGCGGGGATCTGCGATACTTATCGTTTATCCCCTTTACTGAGATGACTATGCAGTACCCGATTAACGAGATGTTCCAGACCCTGCAAGGCGAGGGTTACTTTACCGGCGTTCCCGCTATTTTCATTCGTTTACAGGGATGCCCGGTTGGCTGTGCCTGGTGTGATACCAAACATACGTGGGATAAGCTCGCAGATCGGGAAGTGTCGCTGTTTAGCATTCTGGCGAAAACTAAAGAGAGCGATAAGTGGGGCGCGGGCAGTCCAGAGGATCTGCTGGCCATTATTGGTCGTCAGGGCTGGACGGCGCGCCACGTCGTGATCACCGGCGGTGAACCCTGCATCCACGATCTGACGCCGCTGACCGAGCTGCTCGAAAAGAACGGCTACAGCTGCCAGATCGAGACCAGCGGCACCCATGAAGTGCGCTGCTCGCATACCACCTGGGTGACGGTATCGCCAAAAGTGAATATGCGCGGCGGGTATAACGTGCTGTCTCAGGCGCTGGAGCGCGCGGATGAAATCAAGCACCCGGTAGGGCGCGTGCGTGATATCGAAGCGCTGGATGAACTGCTGGCAACGCTGACGGATGAGAAGCAGCGGGTGATTGCCCTGCAGCCGATCAGCCAGAAAGAGGATGCGACGCGCCTGTGCATTGAAACCTGCATTGCGCGCAACTGGCGCCTGTCGATGCAGACGCACAAGTACCTGAATATTGCCTAAAAAAAAGCCCGGTTTGCCGGGCTTTTTTTTACTCTCCGCGATACACGCAGCCTGCCGTGCAGGTCTCTTTGATCATCACCGCGCTCAGCAGCGGTACCAGCGGCTTCATCTGATCCCAAATCCATTTTGCCAGCACTTCGCTGGTCGGGTTTTCAAGACCCGGGATTTCATTCAGGTAGTAGTGATCCAGACGATCGTAGGTCGGCTTAAACGCGGCTTTCAGCTCGGCAAAGTCCATGATCCAACCGGTATGCGGATCAACTTCACCGGTGATCTCAAGACGCACCATGAACGAATGCCCGTGCAGGCGGCCGCATTTATGCCCTTCAGGCACATGCGGAAGGTGGTGGGCGGCTTCGAAGGTGAAATCTTTAAACAGTGTGGTGGACATGATCGCTCTCAGTAATGCGGAAAAAACCGCCGCATAGTACCGGAAAGCACAATTTTTAGCATTAACTAAAACGGCTCTGAACGACACCAGCCTCACATTCAGGGGCTTTATCTATTTTTATTATTGCATTTCAATAGGTTATTTAATCGTTTTTATCGTTAAGAACGATAACTAAAACAGGTTAGTCCATTTGGTTATTTATTATTTCCATCCCTTCTTTAATTGTTATTATCCACGCCGTTAACCTTATCTTCAGTTTGGATTTATTCGCTTAAAGTCCGCTTGGCTACTGGAACATAACGACGCATGACAACACAGGCCCCACCTTCAAACTTGCTTCCCCTGAACCCGGAGCAACTGGCGCGCCTTCAGGCTGCCACCTCTGATTTTTCTCCCACTCAGCTTGCCTGGGTCTCCGGTTATTTCTGGGGAATGCTCAACCAGCAGCCTGGCGCTGTGGCGGGCGCACCGGCAACGGCCGTGGAAATTCCGGCCATTACGCTGATCAGCGCCTCGCAAACGGGCAACGCACGCCGCGTGGCCGAAGCGCTGCGTGACGACCTGCTGGCCGCCAAACTGAACGTGAACCTGGTCAACGCCGGGGATTATAAATTCAAGCAAATCGCGTCAGAAAAACTGCTGGTGGTGGTGGCTTCTACGCAGGGTGAAGGTGAACCTGCTGAAGAAGCGGTGGCGCTGCATAAGTTCCTGTTCTCGAAAAAAGCGCCGAAGCTGGATGGCACGGCGTTTGCCGTATTTGGCCTGGGCGATACCTCCTATGAATTCTTCTGCCAGTCCGGTAAAGACTTCGACAGCAAGCTGGCGGAGCTGGGCGCGGAGCGCCTGCTGGACCGCGTGGACGCGGATGTGGAATACCAGACGGCCGCCGCCGAATGGCGCGCGCGCATCGTTGAGGTGCTGAAAGCCCGCGTCCCGAAAGAGACCCCGGCGCAGGCTGCCGTAACCGCTGCGGGCACCGTCAATGAGATCCACACCAGCCCCTACACCAAAGAGGCGCCGCTGACGGCGAGCCTGTCGGTGAACCAGAAAATTACCGGTCGCGACTCGGAAAAAGACGTGCGCCATATTGAAATCGATCTTGGCGACTCCGGCCTGCGCTATCAGCCTGGGGATGCGCTGGGCGTCTGGTATCAGAACGATCCGGCGCTGGTGAAAGAGCTGGTCGAGCTGCTGTGGCTGAAGGGTGATGAGCCTGTCACCGTGGAGGGCAAAACGCTGCCGCTCTCCGAGGCGCTGCAGTGGCATTTCGAGCTGACTGTGAACACCCCGAATATCGTTGAAAATTACGCCACCTTAACGCGCAGCGAATCGCTGCTGCCGCTGGTGGGCGATAAGGCGAAGCTGCAGCATTACGCCGCTACGACGCCGATTGTCGATATGGTGCGTTTCTCTCCGGCACAGCTGGATGCCGACGCGCTGATCGGCCTGCTGCGTCCGCTGACCCCGCGCCTGTACTCCATTGCCTCTTCCCAGGCGGAAGTGGAAAGCGAAGTTCACGTTACCGTCGGCGTGGTGCGCTACGACATCGAAGGCCGCGCTCGCGCGGGTGGCGCGTCGAGCTTCCTGGCCGATCGCGTGGAAGAAGAGGGCGAAGTGCGCGTCTTTATCGAGCACAACGACAACTTCCGCCTGCCGGCGAACCCTGAGACCCCGGTCATCATGATTGGACCGGGCACCGGCATTGCGCCGTTCCGCGCCTTCATGCAGCAGCGTGCTGCAGACGAAGCGCCGGGCAAAAACTGGCTGTTCTTCGGCAACCCGCACTTTACCGAAGATTTCCTCTACCAGGTTGAGTGGCAGCGCTACGTCAAAGAAGGCGTACTGACCCGCATTGACCTGGCCTGGTCCCGCGACCAGAAAGAAAAAATATACGTACAAGACAAACTGCGCGAACAGGGCGCAGAGCTGTGGCGCTGGATCAATGACGGTGCCCACATTTATGTCTGCGGCGACGCCAATCGCATGGCGAAAGACGTTGAGCAGGCACTGCTGGAAGTGATTGCCGAGTTCGGCGGTATGGATGCCGAAGCGGCGGATGAATTTTTAAGTGAGCTGCGCGTTGAGCGCCGTTATCAGCGAGATGTCTACTAATGAGCGAAAAACATCCAGGGCCACTGGTGGTCGAAGGTAAACTGACAGACGCCGAGCGCATGAAGCTGGAAAGCAACTATCTGCGCGGCACCATTGCTGAAGATCTGAATGACGGTCTCACCGGCGGCTTCAAAGGCGACAACTTCCTGTTGATCCGCTTCCACGGCATGTATCAGCAGGACGACCGCGATATCCGCGCCGAGCGCGCTGAACAGAAGCTGGAGCCTCGCCACGCCATGCTGCTGCGCTGCCGCCTGCCGGGCGGGGTGATCACCACCAAACAGTGGCAGGCGATCGATAAGTTTGCCGGTGAAAATACAATTTATGGCAGCATCCGCCTGACCAACCGTCAGACCTTCCAGTTCCACGGCATTCTGAAGAAGAACGTCAAGCCGGTTCACCAGATGCTCCACTCCGTCGGGCTGGACGCGCTGGCGACCGCCAACGACATGAACCGTAACGTGCTCTGCACCTCGAACCCGTACGAGTCCGAGCTGCACGCCGAAGCGTATGAGTGGGCGAAGAAGATCTCCGAGCACCTCCTGCCGCGCACCCGCGCCTACGCGGAGATCTGGCTCGATCAGGAGAAAGTCGCCACCACCGACGAAGAACCGATCCTCGGTCAGACCTACCTGCCGCGTAAGTTTAAAACTACCGTGGTGATCCCTCCGCAGAACGATATCGATCTGCACGCCAACGACATGAACTTCGTGGCGATTGCCGAAAACGGCAAGCTGATTGGCTTTAACCTGCTGGTGGGCGGCGGCCTGTCTATTGAGCACGGTAACAAGAAAACCTACGCCCGCACCGCAAGCGAGTTCGGTTTCCTGCCGCTGGAGCACACGCTGGCCGTGGCAGAAGCGGTGGTGACCACCCAGCGCGACTGGGGCAACCGTACCGATCGTAAAAACGCGAAAACCAAATACACCCTGGAGCGCGTGGGCGTGGAGACGTTCAAAGAGGAAGTGGAGCGTCGCGCGGGGATAAAATTTGAGCCGATCCGCCCTTACGAATTCACCGGTCGCGGCGATCGCATCGGCTGGGTGAAAGGGATCGACAATAAATGGCACCTGACGCTGTTTATTGAAAACGGCCGTATTCTGGATTATCCGGGCCGTCCGCTGAAAACCGGTCTGCTGGAAATTGCGAAGATCCACAAAGGCGAGTTCCGCATTACCGCTAACCAGAACCTGATCGTTGCCGGCGTGCCGGAGAGCCAGAAGGCGAAGATCGAGAAGCTGGCGCGCGATCACGGGTTGATGGATGCGGTCAAACCGCAGCGTGAAAACTCGATGGCCTGCGTGTCGTTCCCGACCTGCCCGCTGGCGATGGCCGAAGCGGAACGTTTCCTGCCGTCATTCACCGATAAAGTGGAAGCGATTCTGGAAAAACACGGTATTCCGGACGAGCATATTGTTATGCGCGTGACGGGCTGCCCGAACGGCTGCGGTCGAGCGATGCTGGCCGAACTGGGGCTGGTAGGCAAAGCGCCGGGCCGCTATAACCTGCACCTGGGCGGTAACCGTATCGGCACGCGCATTCCGCGCATGTTCCGCGAGAACATCACCGAGACGGAAATTCTTGATTCCATCGACGAGCTTGTCGGGCGCTGGGCGAAAGAGCGCGAAGCGGGTGAAGGCTTCGGCGACTTTACGGTGCGTGCGGGCATCATTCGCCCGGTGCTCGATCCCGCAAGGGATTTCTGGGAGTAACCACGAGAGGTAATTATGTCCGTACTCGATCTAAATGCCCTGAATGAACTGCCAAAAGTCGAACGCATTCTTCAGCTTTCAGAAACTAACGCCCACCTTGAAACGCTGGATGCCGAAGGGCGCGTGGCGTGGGCGCTGGAAAACCTGCCGGGAGACTATGTGCTCTCGTCGAGCTTTGGTATTCAGGCGGCAGTCAGCCTGCATCTGGTGAATCAGATCCGTCCGGACATTCCGGTGATCCTCACCGATACCGGCTACCTGTTCCCGGAAACCTATCAGTTTATTGACGAGCTGACGGACAAGCTCAGGCTGAACCTCAAAGTCTACCGCGCCACGGAAAGCGCGGCCTGGCAGGAGGCGCGCTACGGCAAACTGTGGGAGCAGGGCGTTGAGGGCATTGAAAAATACAATGAGATCAACAAAGTTGAGCCGATGAACCGGGCGCTGAAAGAGCTAAACGCGCAGACCTGGTTTGCCGGCCTGCGCCGCGAGCAGTCGGGAAGCCGCGCCACGCTACCGGTGCTGGCGGTTCAACGCGGCGTGTTCAAAGTGCTGCCGATTATCGACTGGGATAACCGGACGGTGTATCAGTATCTGCAAAAACACGGGCTGAAGTACCATCCGCTGTGGGACCAGGGCTACCTGTCGGTGGGCGACACCCACACCACGCGCAAATGGGAACCGGGAATGGCGGAAGAAGAGACGCGATTTTTCGGGCTGAAGCGCGAGTGCGGGCTGCACGAAGGGTAAAGATACTACCCCTCACCCCTGCCCTCTCCCCAACGGGGAGAGGGGGAAAAGACGGCTTCGTGCGAGCCCCTCTCACCAAAGGGGCGAGGGGGAAAAGACGGCTTCGTGCGATCCCCTCTCACCAAAGGGGCGAGGGGGAAAAGACGGCTCCGTGCGATCCCCTCTCCCCTAAGGGGAGAGGGTTAGGGTGAGGGGGAAAATAACGCGCTAGGCTTTCCCCGCTTTCGCCAGCTCCTTCACCAGCGGCAGCATCACCTTCACCACGTCGCGGCTGCGATGTTCAATCCGCTGCGGCAGGGCACTGTCTATGTGCTGCTGGTTATCCAGCTGCACATTATGCCAGCTGGTCCCGTCCGGGAACGCTTTCGATTTAGCGCGCTGCTGATAGCCATCTTTTTTGCCCAGCGCCCAGTTCGTCGCCTCGACGTACAGCACCGGAATGCCTGCCTTATCAAACACTTCTCCGTCATTACAACAGCCAGTGCCTTTTGGATAATCCGGGTTACCGCCTGGGTTTGTCGCGGCATAGACGCCATGCGTACGGGCAAGCGCCAGCGCGCGGTCGCGGGTGAGTTTACGCACGCTGCTCGGCGTGCTCTGTCCGCTATTAAAATAGAGCTTATCGCCCACGATCAGATTATCGAGGTTAATCACCAGCAGCGTATTTTTCTTCTCCTCGGCGCTCATCCGTTTAAGGAGATTCTCAGCGCCGAGTTTCCCTTCTTCTTCGCCGCTGGTCGCCACAAAGCGAATACCGTATTTCGTCGGGATATTCTTAAGGCGTTCAGCCAGTTCAAGCATCACGCCGAGACCCGCTGCGTTGTCGTCCATACCCTGCAGCGTCAGTCCCCCAAGGTTATTATCAATATCGGCGTCGCTCATTGGCGCGTAGGTATCCAGGTGAGCCATGATAATGATCTGCTCAGCCGCCTTTCCTTCGTGCGCTGCAATCACCGTACTGCCGGTCACGTTATGCCAGTTCTGCGTTTTATTGCGTGAGGTATAGATGTAGCGGCTGTGAAACGAGCGAATATCACTCTGGTAGCCCATCTGTGCAAACTGCTGGCGAATATAGTCGGCGGAGAGCATCTCCGCGGGTGAACCGGTCATGCGGCCAGGGAAAACCGTCGCAATATGCCGCGCCTGCATAGTGGCGATTTCACCATAAGGTTGATTTTTTGCCTGAGCCGGAAGGATAAAGCAAACGCCGAGCGCCAGGGCAGCAATACGGTGGCGCGTTGCGGAAAACATAGTGAGTCCTTAAAAACAGAGCAAAATAATAACGTGCATAGTATGAAACTGTGATCGTCCATACACAATTTGAATTGCTCTTAAATGCCCGAAATGTCGCGAGTTAAGCACTTTTTGGTATTTGCTTTTTCATGTCGTTATTCCATTGAGTAACTACTCATTCCAATTCGTAATTTCATTCGATCTAAGCCGCCCCCTATAGTCCCTCTATTCCTCGTTGTTAGTGAGTTGTTGCCTGTGGACTATCTGCCCCTTTTTGCCGCCTTAAAAGACCGACCGGTACTGGTTGTCGGCACGGGTGAAATTGCCGATCGCAAAATCGCGTTTCTGCAGCGTGCAGGGGCACAGGTGCGTGTCGTTGAAGAGGCGGATTTCGACGAGTCACAACTCGACAGTGTGGTGCTGGTGATTGCGGCAACTGAAAATCGGGAACTGAACCGGCGTGTCTCTGAAGCCGCCCAGGTCCGTCACCGTCTGGTGAACGTGGTGGACGACCAGCCTTTATGCTCATTTATCTTCCCGTCGATCGTTGACCGTTCGCCGCTGCTGGTGGCGATCTCCTCCGGCGGCACCGCGCCGGTGCTGGCGCGCGTCCTGCGGGAAAAAATCGAAGCGCTGCTGCCGACCAGCCTCGGACGCATGGCGGAGAAAGCCAGCTACTGGCGCAACCATTTAAAAAACCGTCTGACCAGCGTGACGGAACGCCGTCGCTTCTGGGAGCGCGTGTTTCGCGGCCGCTTTGCCAGCCTGATGCATGCCGGTAATGAAACGGCGGCGCAGAAAATCCTCGAAGACGAACTGGATAACCCCGGCAACACGAGCGGGGAGATCATTCTTGTGGGGGCAGGGCCGGGCGATGCCGGGCTGCTGACGCTGCGTGGCCTGCAGGTTTTGCAGGACGCGGACGTGGTGTTCTACGACCATCTGGTCACCGACGGCGTGCGCGAGTTGATCCGTCGCGACGCGGAGCAAATCTGCGTCGGCAAACGGGCTGGCGAGCACTCGGTGCCACAGCACGACACCAACCAGATGCTGGTTGATGCCGCCAAAGCGGGTAAAACCGTGGTGCGCCTGAAAGGGGGCGATCCGTTTATTTTCGGTCGCGGCGGTGAAGAGCTGCAGGCGGCAGCCGAGGCGGGCGTACCGTTCCAGGTGGTGCCCGGCATCACGGCGGCCTCTGCGGTGACGGCCTACGCCGGTATTCCGCTGACCCATCGCGATTACGCCCAGAGCGTGACCTTTGTAACCGGCCACTACAAGGCCGACAGCACTCCGTTCGACTGGTCGCATCTCGCCCAGAGCCGCCAGACGCTGGCGATCTACATGGGCACGATGAAGGCGGCAGACATCAGTGAACAGCTTATTCAGCACGGTCGCGAGGCGACGACGCCCGTTGCCGTCATTTCTCGCGGCACGCGCGTCGATCAGCACGTTGCGACGGGCACGCTGGAACATCTTGCAACCCTGGCGAAAGACGCCCCGATGCCCGCCCTGATTGTGGTGGGGGAAGTGGTGCAGCTGCACAGCACGCTCGCCTGGTTTCAGAACACAACCGATACAGAAGGCTTTGGTTCTTCTGTCGTAAATTTGGCTTAAGGAACGGTTATGGACCAAAAACGTCTTACACACCTGCGGCAGCTTGAAGCGGAGAGTATCCATATTATCCGCGAAGTGGCCGCCGAGTTTTCTAACCCGGTGATGATGTACTCCATCGGTAAAGATTCCAGCGTCATGCTGCATCTGGCGCGTAAAGCGTTTTATCCAGGTACGCTGCCGTTCCCGCTGCTGCACGTGGATACCGGCTGGAAATTCCGCGAAATGTACGAGTTCCGCGACCGTACCGCGAAAGCCTACGGCTGCGAGCTTCTGGTGCATAAAAACCCGGAAGGGGTGGCGATGGGCATTAACCCGTTCGTGCACGGTAGCGCCAAGCATACCGATATCATGAAAACCGAAGGGCTGAAGCAGGCGTTGAACAAATACGGTTTCGACGCGGCTTTCGGCGGCGCGCGCCGTGATGAAGAGAAATCCCGCGCCAAAGAGCGTATCTACTCCTTCCGCGATCGCTTCCACCGCTGGGACCCGAAAAACCAGCGCCCGGAGCTGTGGCACAACTACAACGGCCAGATCAACAAGGGCGAAAGCATTCGCGTCTTCCCGCTCTCCAACTGGACCGAGCTGGATATCTGGCAGTACATCTATCTGGAAAATATTGAGATCGTGCCACTTTATCTGGCCGCCGAGCGCCCGGTGCTGGAGCGCGACGGCATGCTGATGATGATCGACGACGATCGCATCGACCTGCAGCCGGGTGAAGTGATCAAAAAACAGATGGTGCGTTTCCGTACCCTCGGCTGCTGGCCGCTGACCGGCGCGGTGGAATCCAACGCGCAGACGCTGCCGGAGATCATCGAAGAGATGCTGGTGTCCACCACCAGCGAGCGACAGGGGCGCGTGATTGACCGCGACCAGGCCGGCTCCATGGAGCTGAAGAAACGTCAGGGTTATTTCTAAGGAGCCGCCATGAACACCACTATTGCTCAACAAATTGCCAACGAAGGCGGCGTCGAAGCGTATCTGCACGCGCAACAGCACAAAAGCCTGCTGCGTTTTCTGACCTGCGGCAGCGTGGATGACGGGAAAAGTACCCTGATTGGCCGCCTGCTGCACGATACGCGCCAGATTTATGAAGATCAGCTCTCTTCCCTGCACAACGACAGCAAGCGTCACGGTACCCAGGGCGAAAAACTCGACCTGGCGCTGCTGGTGGACGGCCTGCAGGCGGAGCGCGAGCAGGGCATCACCATTGACGTGGCCTACCGCTACTTCTCGACCGAAAAGCGCAAATTTATTATTGCCGACACGCCAGGGCACGAGCAGTACACCCGTAATATGGCGACCGGCGCCTCTACCTGCGATCTGGCGATTCTGCTGATGGACGCGCGTAAAGGCGTGCTGGATCAGACCCGCCGCCACAGCTTTATCTCGACGCTGCTGGGGATCAAACATCTGGTGGTGGCGGTCAACAAGATGGATCTGGTGAACTTCAGCGAAGAGAAATTCGAGGAGATCCGCCAGAGCTACCTGACCTTTGCCGAACAGCTGCCGGGCAACCTGGATATTCGTTTTGTGCCGCTTTCGGCGCTGGAAGGCGATAACGTCGCCTCACAGAGCGCGAACATGCCGTGGTACAGCGGCCCGACGCTGCTGGAAGTGCTGGAGACCGTTGAGATCCAGCGCGTGGTCGACACCCAGCCGATGCGCTTCCCGGTGCAGTACGTTAACCGTCCTAACCTCGATTTCCGCGGCTTCTCCGGCACTATCGCCTCCGGCGCCGTGAAGGTGGGGCAGCGCGTCAAGGTGCTGCCATCGGGTGTGGAGTCGGCTATCGCTCGCATCGTGACGTTCGACGGTGACCTGCAGGAAGCCGGGGCAGGGGAAGCGGTCACGCTGGTGCTGAAAGACGAAATTGACATCAGCCGCGGCGACCTGCTGGTCGACGCGCAGGAGACGTTGGCGGCGGTGCAGGGCGCGTCCGTGGACGTGGTGTGGATGGCCGAACAGCCGCTGACAGCAGGCCAGAGCTACGACATCAAAATTGCGGGCAAGAAAACCCGCGCCCGCGTGGACGGCATTCAGTTCCAGGTGGACATCAACAACCTGACCCACCGTGACGTGAGCGAGCTGCCGCTGAACGGTATTGGCCTGGTGGATCTGACCTTCGACGAGCCGCTGGTGCTGGATCCGTATCAGCAGAACCCGGTAACCGGCGGGCTGATCTTTATCGACCGTCTGACGAACGTTACCGTCGGCGCGGGGATGGTGCGTGAGCCAAACGAGCAGGCGACCGCGGCCTCGGAATTCAGCGCCTTCGAACTGGAACTTAACGCGCTGGTGCGTAAGCACTTCCCGCACTGGGGCGTCCGCGATCTGCTGGGAGGTAAGTAATGGCCGCCCATGATGAGAACGTCGTCTGGCATCCTCATCCGGTCACCGTCGCCCAGCGCGAACAGCTCCACGGCCACCGTGGGGTTGTGCTGTGGTTTACCGGGCTGTCTGGCTCCGGTAAATCCACGGTAGCGGGCGCGCTGGAAGAGGCGCTGCATCAGCAGGGAGTGAGTACCTACCTGCTGGATGGCGACAACGTGCGTCACGGCCTGTGCAGCGATTTGGGGTTCAGCGACGACGACCGTAAAGAGAACATTCGCCGGGTGGGGGAGGTTGCCAGCCTGATGGCGGACGCCGGGCTGGTGGTGCTGACGGCGTTTATCTCACCGCACCGCGCCGAACGCCAGATGGTGCGCGAGCGCGTGGGCCAGGATCGCTTTATTGAAGTGTTTGTCGATACGCCGCTGGAGATCTGTGAAGCGCGCGATCCGAAAGGGCTGTATAAAAAAGCGCGTGCCGGCGAGCTGCGAAACTTCACCGGAATTGACTCGGTTTACGAAGCGCCTGAATCGCCTGAGATTCATCTGAAGGGTCAACAATTGGTAACAAATTTAGTAAGCCAATTATTAGACCTGCTCAGACGGGACGATATTATCAGATCCTGAGGCGGTATCGTTCGGGAGCTGTCTTCCCGAACGATGAGTCACGGTCACAGGATTAGCTATGCGCAACAGTGAAAACTACATTATCACCACCGGGTCGGAACCGTTAACCACCGATGACGAGACGACCTGGTCCTTCCCTGGGGCGATAGTCGGCTTTGCGTCGTGGTTACTGGCGCTGGGTATCCCGTTTTTGATCTACGGGGGTAACACCCTTTTCTTTTTTCTCTACACCTGGCCCTTCTTCCTGGCGCTGATGCCCGTTGCGGTCGTTGTTGGGGTTGCGCTGCACTCCCTTTTCAACGGCAAGCTCCTGTATAGTACGGTTATCACGATTGCCACCGTTGTCGTCATCTTTGGTCTGCTGTTTTTATGGCTGATGGGCTAACTTGCGACATAATTAAAACCCCGCAGTAGAGTCGAACGGAAAGTTATGGGATGATGATGCCGTTTTTTCAGGGGGCAGGATGGGTAAACTAACGCTGCTGTTGCTGGCTTTGCTAATCTGGCTGCAATATTCGCTGTGGTTCGGTAAAAACGGACTGCACGACTACAGCCGGGTGAGCGATGACGTCGCGGCTCAGCAGGCAACAAACGCCAAACTTAAGGCGCGTAACGATCAACTCTTTGCTGAAATTGATGACCTCAATGGCGGACAAGAGGCGATTGAGGAACGCGCGCGTAATGAACTTAGTATGACTAAGCCGGGCGAAACCTTTTATCGTCTGGTTCCGGATGCGTCTAAACGCAATCAGGGCTCAGCACAAAACAATCGATAATCAGGCCCAGGATTACGACATGGCAGCAACTTTTTCGGACGTATGTGCCGTGGTGCCGGCCGCAGGTTTTGGTCGGCGCATGCAGACAGAATGTCCCAAGCAGTATCTCTCAATTGGCGATAAAACGATCCTCGAGCACGCCGTGGCGGCGCTGCTGGCGCACCCGCGGGTGACGCACGTGGTCATCGCCATCAGTTCCGGCGATGCGCGTTTTGCGCAGCTGCCGCTGGCAAACCACCCACAGATTACCGTTGTCGATGGCGGTGCCGAGCGCGCCGATTCCGTGCTGGCAGGCATTCAGGCTGCCGGAAACGCGCAGTGGGTACTGGTGCATGACGCGGCGCGTCCGTGTCTCCATCAGGACGATCTGGCACGCCTGCTGGCGCTGAGCGAAACCAGCAAAGTGGGCGGCATTCTGGCCGCGCCGGTGCGCGACACCATGAAGCGCGCCGAGCCGGGCATGCATGCAATCGCCCACACCGTTGAGCGCGTCGACTTATGGCACGCGCTGACGCCGCAATTTTTCCCCCGCGAACTGCTCCACGACTGCTTAACGCGTGCGCTTAACGAAGGTGCGACCATCACGGACGAAGCCTCCGCGCTGGAGTATTGCGGTTTTCACCCAACGCTTGTTGAAGGACGCGCTGATAATATAAAAGTGACGCGCCCGGAAGATTTACAGCTCGCGGAATTTTATCTTACCCGTTCGACCCATCAGGAGAAGGCATAATGCGAATTGGACACGGTTTTGATGTACACGCCTTTGGAGGCGTTGGCCCAATTATCATTGGCGGCGTACGTATTCCTTACGAAAAAGGGCTGCTGGCGCATTCTGATGGCGACGTGGCGCTGCATGCGCTGACCGACGCGCTGCTCGGCGCTGCCGCGCTCGGCGATATCGGCAAGCTGTTCCCGGACACCGATCCGGCCTTTAAAGGAGCAGACAGCCGCGAACTATTGCGCGAAGCGTGGCGCCGCATTCAGGCCAAGGGTTACACCCTCGGCAACGTCGACGTGACGATTATTGCCCAGGCCCCGAAAATGCTGCCGCACATTCCGCAGATGCGCGTGTTCATCGCCGAAGATCTGGGCTGCCATATGGACGATGTCAACGTCAAAGCTACCACCACGGAGAAACTGGGCTTTACCGGTCGTGGCGAAGGGATCGCCTGTGAAGCCGTGGCGCTGCTGCTGAAGGCAACAAAATGACGGACTTCGATAACCTGACGTACCTGCACGGTAAGCCGCAGGGGAACGGTGTGCTGAAAGCCAGCCCGGAGGATTTCCTCGTGGTGGAGGATCTGGGCTTTGAGCCGGATGGCGAAGGCGAACATATCCTGGTGCGTATTCTGAAAAATGGCTGCAATACCCGCTTTGTGGCCGACGCGCTGGCAAAATTCCTCAAAATTCATGCCCGCGAAGTGAGCTTTGCCGGGCAGAAAGATAAACATGCCGTCACCGAGCAGTGGCTCTGCGCGCGCGTTCCCGGCAATACGATGCCTGATTTAAGCAAATTTGAGCTTGAAGGCTGTAAGGTGCTGGAGTACGCCCGCCACAAGCGCAAGCTGCGCCTGGGAGCGTTGAAAGGCAACGCGTTTACGCTGGTGCTGCGCGAAGTGTCTGACCGTGAAGACGTTGAAAAACGCCTGAATGCCATTAATGACCGCGGCGTACCGAACTACTTTGGCGCGCAGCGCTTTGGCATTGGCGGCAGCAACCTGCAGGGCGCGCTGCGCTGGGCGCAAAGCGATGCACCGGTGCGCGACAGGAATAAACGCAGTTTTTGGTTGTCGGCGGCCCGCAGCGCGTTGTTTAATCAGATTGTGAGCGAAAGGCTGAAAAAACCGGACGCGAATCAAGTTGTTGTTGGCGATGCGCTACAATTAGCGGGACGCGGAAGCTGGTTTGTTGCAACGGCCGAAGAAATGGCCGATGTCCAGGCGCGCGTGGATGCCAAAGCGCTGATGATTACCGCAGCTTTGCCGGGCTCAGGCGACTGGGGCACCCAGGGCGACGCGCTGAGCGCAGAGCAGTCGGCGGTGGCGGATGCGCCAGAATTACAATCCTTGCTGGTGCGGGAAAAAGTCGAAGCAGCACGCCGCGCGATGCTGCTCTATCCGCAGCAGTTAAGCTGGAACTGGTGGGATGACGTAACCGTCGAGTTACGCTTCTGGCTGCCGGCAGGTAGCTTTGCCACCAGTGTTGTCAGGGAACTTATCAACACCTCGGGTGATTATGCGAATATTGCTGAGTAACGATGACGGGATCCACGCGCCGGGCATTCAGACCCTGGCGAAGCACCTCCGTGAATTTGCGGATGTGCAGGTTGTGGCTCCCGATCGTAACCGCAGTGGAGCGTCTAACTCGCTGACGCTGGAGTCGTCGCTTCGCACCTTTACCTTTGAAAATGGCGATATTGCCGTGCAGATGGGCACGCCGACCGACTGTGTCTTTCTGGGCGTGAACGCGCTGATGCGGCCGCGTCCGGATATCGTCGTCTCCGGCATCAACGCCGGGCCGAACCTTGGCGATGACGTGATTTACTCCGGAACGGTAGCGGCGGCAATGGAGGGGCGCCATCTGGGGTTCCCGGCGCTGGCGGTCTCGTTAAACGGCCACACGCACTACGATACCGCCGCCGCGGTAACCTGCTCGATCCTGCGGGCGCTCGGCCGCGAACCGCTGCGTACCGGACGTATTCTCAACATCAACGTGCCGGATCTTCCTCTCAGTGAAATTAAAGGCATTCGCGTTACGCGATGCGGAAGCCGACACCCGGCCGATCAGGTGATCCCGCAGCAGGATCCTCGCGGCAACACGCTTTACTGGATAGGGCCTCCTGGCGATAAGTGCGATGCGGGTCCGGACACCGATTTTGCCGCCGTGGATGAAGGCTACGTCTCGGTTACCCCGCTGCACGTAGATTTAACCGCGTATAGCGCGCATGATGTGGTGTCGGGCTGGCTGGATCGCGCAGGAGTGAACGCGCAATGGTAAGCAAACGTGTACAAACTCTTCTGGAACAACTTCGCGCACAGGGGATCCGCGACGAGCACGTGCTTGAGGCGCTCGCTCAGGTCCCGCGTGAGAAATTTGTAGACGAGGCGTTTGAACACAAAGCGTGGGAAAACGTGGCGCTGCCCATCGGGCAAGGCCAGACGATTTCGCAGCCTTATATGGTGGCGCGGATGACGGAGCTGCTGGAGCTCACGCCCGACTCACGCGTGCTGGAGATTGGCACCGGGTCGGGGTATCAGACCGCCATCCTGGCGCATCTGGTACACCATGTCTGTTCCGTAGAGCGGATCAAAGGTTTGCAATGGCAGGCGCGTCGTCGCCTGAAACAACTTGATTTACATAATGTTTCGACACGACACGGTGATGGATGGCAGGGTTGGCAGGCTCGCGCCCCGTTTGACGCTATCATCGTGACGGCGGCTCCGCCTGAAATTCCCGCTGCGCTCTTGTCGCAGCTGGATGAGGGGGGCATTCTTGTTCTGCCCGTTGGGGACGAGCAGCAGCTGCTGAAGCGCGTTCGTCGGCGCGGCGACGAGTTTATTATCGACACCGTGGAAGCCGTGCGCTTTGTGCCTCTGGTAAAAGGGGAGTTGGCCTGAGACTCAGATTTATCCAGGGTTATTAAGGCAAATTCAGCGTATGGTGTGGCGCGAAAGATTCGTGTCATCACGGTAAATTTTAAGTCACTGGTAGTTAACACATTCCTGGGGGATAAATGAGCGCGGGAAGCCCTAAATTCACCATCAGCCGTGTTGCGGCATTATCACTGGTTTCGCTCTGGCTGGCAGGCTGTACAAGTTCTAATAACGCGCCTGCGCCCGTCAGTTCCGTCGGGGGAAACAGCGGCTCTGGTAACACGTCCAGCGGAATGTTGATCACGCCTCCGCCTAAAATGGGCACTGCTGCGCCGCAGCAAACACCACAAATTCAGCCTGTGCAACATCCTGTTACACAGCCAACGCAGATTCAGCCAGTTGAACAGCCTGTTCAGACCCAAAATGGCCGCATAGTCTATAACCGCCAGTATGGGAACATTCCGAAAGGCAGCTATACCGGCGGCAGCACCTATACCGTGAAGCGCGGCGATACGCTGTTCTATATTGCCTGGATCACCGGGAACGATTTCCGTGACCTCGCGCAGCGCAATAACGTCCAGGCCCCGTATGCTCTGGAAGTTGGCCAAACGCTCCAGGTGGGCAACGCAACGGGTACGCCTCTGACGCCTGGCAATACGGTTTCAGCGGCCGATGTGACGGCTCAAAATAACAGCGTTAAGCCTGCACAAAAATCCACCACGGTGGTTGCTTCACAACCTGTAATTACGTATTCTGAGGATTCAGGTGATCAGACTGCTAACAAAATGTTGCCGAATAATAAAGGGACTGCGACTGTTGTCACAGCACCGACCACGGCACCTGTGGTTAGCTCTACTGAACCGACTGCAAGCAGTCAGAATGCCAGTTCGTCCATCACCGCATGGCGCTGGCCAACCGACGGCAAGATTATCGAGAACTTCGCAACCTCTGAGGGTGGAAACAAAGGGATCGATATCGCAGGCAGTAAAGGACAGGCTATCATCGCGACCGCAGACGGACGCGTTGTGTATGCCGGTAACGCTCTGCGCGGTTACGGTAATCTTATTATCATCAAACATAATGATGATTACCTGAGTGCCTACGCCCATAACGACACAATGCTGGTCCGGGAACAACAAGAAGTTAAGGCGGGGCAAAAAATCGCTACCATGGGTAGCACCGGAACCAGTTCTACACGCTTGCATTTTGAAATTCGTTACAAGGGGAAATCCGTAAACCCGCTGCAGTATTTGCCGCAGCGATAAATTGACGGGGCATGCCAGCCAGGGTGTCTCGTTCAGGGATCACGGGTAGGAGCCACCTTATGAGTCAGAATACGCTGAAAGTTCATGATTTAAATGAAGACGCGGAATTTGATGAGAACGGAGCAGAGGCTTTTGACGAAAAAGCCTTAGTAGAAGAGGAACCCAGTGATAACGATTTGGCTGAAGAAGAGCTGTTATCGCAGGGCGCCACACAGCGTGTACTGGACGCGACTCAGCTTTACCTTGGGGAGATTGGTTACTCCCCACTGCTAACGGCCGAAGAAGAAGTCTATTTCGCACGTCGTGCTTTGCGTGGTGATGTTGCCTCGCGTCGTCGCATGATTGAAAGTAACCTGCGACTGGTCGTGAAAATTGCCCGCCGTTACGGCAATCGTGGTCTGGCTCTGCTGGATCTGATTGAAGAGGGCAACTTAGGTCTCATCCGCGCAGTTGAGAAGTTTGACCCGGAACGCGGGTTCCGTTTCTCAACCTACGCGACCTGGTGGATTCGTCAGACCATCGAACGGGCTATTATGAACCAGACCCGTACGATCCGCCTGCCGATCCACATCGTCAAAGAGTTGAACGTCTATCTGCGTACCGCGCGCGAGTTGTCCCATAAACTGGACCACGAGCCAAGCGCAGAAGAAATTGCCGAACAACTCGACAAACCGGTTGATGACGTAAGCCGTATGCTGCGTCTCAACGAGCGCATTACCTCCGTTGACACCCCTCTGGGTGGCGACTCCGAAAAAGCGCTGCTGGACATCCTGGCCGATGAAAAAGACAACGGTCCGGAAGACACCACGCAGGACGATGACATGAAGCAGAGCATCGTCAAATGGCTGTTCGAACTGAACGCCAAACAGCGTGAAGTGCTGGCACGTCGTTTCGGTTTACTGGGGTATGAAGCTGCGACACTGGAAGACGTCGGCCGCGAAATTGGCCTGACCCGTGAACGTGTTCGTCAGATTCAGGTAGAAGGTCTGCGCCGCCTGCGTGAAATCCTGCAGGGGCAAGGTCTGAATATCGAAGCGCTGTTCCGCGAATAAGCAACCTTTCGTCAAAAAAGGCCCGTCGTGAGACGGGCCTTTTTCTTTTGTGTTACGGCTGTGCCGCCGTTTCGTGCAGCAGACGCCACGTTATTTTGTCGCCTTCCTGACTGAGCACCGCGGTTGACCAGCGCACGTTGACGGGCAGGTCTGGCCGGGTTTGCGTCTCTCGGTAGTGCAGCACCGCGCCGTGGGGCCACGCCTGTCGCGTCGTTAATTCATCAATAACGATCTTCAGTCCGGGACGGCTTCCGCGCTGACTGTGCAGAAAGCCCACAAGGCCGTCATAGTCGACATGGACGCCGCCCGGCGGGATCATCAGAAAATCTGGACGGAAGCGGGCGAGCAGGGCGTCGGAATCGCCTTCACCTTTGCCTAACCAGTCTTCAAGCGCAATGTGGAGGTCGATAATCTCGTGTTCGAAAGGCGTCATGAATTCTCCTGTCGCAGCTGGGTCAGCAGCTGCGTATTGTTAAGACGAAAAACGTACAGTACAGGCAGCAAGGTCATGCCTGCGGCAAAAATAAACATCCCGTGCCAGGCGGCGAGCGGTGCCAGATAACTCTGCGCCAGACTCAGGGCCTCTGCCAGCAGCAGGGCGCCGGCAAAAAAGCTCAGCTGACGATTGAGATTCCACAGCGCGCTGGCATCCGGCATCTCTTCCCGGCGCATCGTCAGAAAAGCGCTGCTCTGAGCTGTACTGCTGCACAGGCTTCCCCCCGCGCCCATCAGGGTAAACGCAGCGGCAGGAAGCAGCGTAGCCGAGCTGACGAGAATCAAAATCAGGATACCCGTCGCCTGCAGCAGGCAGCCGATGACAATCAGCGGCTGGGGGCCGATACGGTTAAAATAGCGTCCCGTCGCCGTGATGGCGATAAACGATGCCACGGACCAGGGCAGCATGAGCATTCCCGCTGCGGCTGGGCTCATGTTCGCCTCGTGCTGAAGATAAAACATGCCCGTAACGTTCACCCCAATAAACATGCCGGGCACGCATAAATAGACAAGCATAGAAAAACGCAAAAGCGGGTCCGCGAGCAACCGCAGGTTGAGCAGTCTGGCCGCTTTCATCGCGGGTATTTCGTGTTTAAGCCACAGGCAGGCCAGCACAAAGGTCACGATGGCCACCGGGAGCGTGGCGAAAAATATCCAGCGCCAGCTCACTGCCTCTACCAGCACGCCTCCGAGCGCAGGGGAACAGGCGGGAGCAAGCAGCGCCACCAGCATCACCGCCGAGGAGAGTCTGGCACGCTCGTGAGGCTGAAACTGTTGCCAGGTCAGCGCCTGTCCGACGGGGATGAGTAAGCCTCCGCCCACGCCCTGCAGCACGCGCCAGGCAATCAGACTTTCCAGCGTTGCAGACAAGCCTGCCGCAGCAGAAGCCGCGCTGAACAGAAAAAGCGAGAGCAGGATGACGCGCTTTGGTCCGACGCGGCGCGTGAGCATGCTGCTGAACGGGATCGCCAGCGTCAGGCCGGCAATGTACCCGTTACTCACCCAGGCAAGCGCTGAAGGCGTGGCGTTAAGGGCATGCGCCATCGCCGGAAAGGCGACGCTGGCAATAAACATGTTGATCAAATCAAGAAAAAAGCCCAGCAGATAGACGGCGGCGACTTTACTGCGATACGTCATGGTGGATCCTCCCGTGAGGAGGCGTATCGTATCGGCCCCGGAAGTACGGATAAACCTGACAAAGCGCGATATACTGTCAAAAAAATTTTGACAGTAAAAGGCGTGAGGATGATTAACCTACAGCGGACGCAGATGTTTGTTGCGGTGGCCGATACCGGCAGCTTTACTGCCGCAGCCGATGCGCTGGGGCTGACAAAAGCCGTGGTCAGCTTCAATATTCGCCAGCTCGAAGCCGAGCTGGGGGTTACGCTGCTGCTGCGCTCCACCCGCCGCCTGACGTTAACCGAGGCGGGAGCGCTTTTTCATCAGCGCAGCGTGGCGCTTTTGAAGGACGCAGAACGGCTGCAGGATGATGTTCGCGCGAATCATGCGGGACTCACGGGTGAATTGCGGATCACCACCACGCCTGAGTACGGTTCACGGGTCGTGGTACCGTTGCTGGCCAGGTTCAGCCAGATGCACCCGGAGCTTCGCGTGCGTCATGTTTCGTCTTCACTCCATGCTGACCTTATCTCAGAGCGCTTTGACGTGGCTATCCGGTTGGGAACGCTTACCGATTCACGCTACCACGCCGCATTGATTTCACATTTTTCTATCCTGCCCGTCGCGACGCCCGAGTGGCGGGTTAATCATCCGGTTGAATCGCTTGAGCAGCTGGCGCACGCCGACTGGATTATTCACGAGCGCTTAGCTTCGCCGCTGCGCTGGCAGGTGAAAGATGCCAGCGGTACGCCTGAAATGCTGGAGATAAAAAAAGCGCCGCGCCTGTTTGCCGACAGTGCTCAGGCGCTTATGGCCTTTGCGCTCGCGGGAAGTGGCGTGGCGTTACTGCCTGAATGGCTGGTGCGCGATGCGCTTGATGCGGGAAAACTGGTCCCGGTTTTACCGGGCTATACCTTTACGCGGCAGGGCATCTACGCGGTTTATCCCGATGCCCGGCATGTGCCCGCGAAAGTGCGCACCTTTATCGATTTTATGCGCACCAGCGTCAATTAATCGTGCATCATCTTTTTGATGAGCGCAGAGAACTGCTCCCGTTCGGCCTTATTAAGACGCCCTAAAAACGCCTCATCCACCTCGTTGCCGACCGGCTGGCAGTTTGCAAGCAGGGCTTCGCCTTCCTGCGTCAGGAAGACAAACCGGCGGCGCTTATCTGCGGGATCGTGCTCGCGTTTGACCAGCCCGCGCGCCTCCATTCGGCTGAGCATCTCCGCCAGAGTCGCCTTCGTGCTGACCGCCACTTCGGTCAATGCCACCTGCTCAATGCCCGGGTGCTCGGCAATGGAGCGCATAACCGCATACTGCGGCTTGGTCAGTTCCGGCAGGGCATGTTGCCACTTAGCGGTATGCTGTTGAAAAAGCTGACGTAACAGGTGGAACGCCTCTTGTCTTAGTTCCATGAACACTCCGACAGAAAAAATCATCCCCTATGATAGCCGCTAAAGCCCGGGATGATAACGCGGGATTTTTTAGCAATTAGTGTGATCGTGTACGAACAATCTTGTCAGTAGAGCGATCCGGGAGTAGTTTATCTACAATGTTCGTACACGAACAAATTGATTGAGGTGATGAATGAGATTGATCGTGGGAATGACAGGAGCAACGGGGGCTCCGCTGGGCGTGGCGCTACTGCAGGCGCTGAGGGAAATGCCGGAGGTGGAGACCCATCTGGTCATGTCGAAGTGGGCAAAAACAACCATTGAGCTGGAAACGCCTTACAGCGTGCAGGACGTTGCTGCGTTGGCTGACGTTGTTCACAGCCCGGCTGACCAGGCCGCCACCATCTCCTCCGGCTCGTTTCGCACCGACGGCATGATCGTCATTCCCTGCAGCATGAAAACGCTGGCGGGGATCCGCGCGGGCTACGCCGAAGGGCTGGTGGGCCGTGCGGCAGATGTGGTGCTGAAAGAGGGGCGTAAGCTGGTGCTCGTTCCCCGCGAAACGCCGCTCAGCACCATTCATCTGGAGAACATGCTGGCGCTTTCCCGCATGGGCGTGGCGATGGTGCCGCCCATGCCTGCGTATTACAACCACCCGCAAACCGCCGATGACATCACCCAGCATATCGTAACCCGTGTGCTCGACCAGTTTGGTCTGGAGCACAAAAAGGCGCGCCGATGGAACGGGTTGCGGGAGGCGAAACATTTTTCACAGGAGAACAAAGATGGCATTTGATGATTTGAGAAGCTTCCTGCAGGCGCTCGATGAGCAAGGGCAACTGCTGAAAATTGAGGAAGAGGTGAATGCGGAGCCGGATCTGGCGGCGGCAGCCAACGCCACAGGCCGTATTGGCGACGGCGCACCCGCGCTGTGGTTCGACAACATTCGTGGCTTTACCGATGCCCGCGTGGTGATGAACACCATCGGCTCGTGGCAGAACCACGCCATATCGATGGGGCTGCCAGCGAATACCCCGGTAAAAAAACAGATCGACGAGTTTATTTGCCGCTGGGACAAATTCCCCGTTACGCCGGAGCGCCGCGCTAACCCGGCCTGGGCGCAAAATACCGTCGACGGTGAAGACATTAACCTGTTCGATATCCTGCCGCTGTTTCGCCTGAACGACGGTGACGGCGGTTTTTATCTCGATAAAGCGTGCGTTGTCTCGCGCGATCCGCTCGACCCGGACCATTTCGGCAAGCAGAACGTCGGGATCTACCGCATGGAGGTCAAGGGCAAGCGCAAGCTCGGCCTGCAGCCGGTACCGATGCACGATATCGCCCTCCATCTGCACAAAGCGGAAGAGCGCGGGCAAGACCTGCCGATCGCGATTACTCTCGGCAACGACCCGATCATCACCCTGATGGGCGCCACGCCGCTGAAATACGATCAGTCTGAGTATGAAATGGCCGGCGCGCTGCGCGAAAGCCCGTACCCGATTGCCACCGCGCCGCTGACCGGCTTCGACGTGCCGTGGGGGTCTGAAGTGATCCTGGAAGGGGTGATTGAAGGCCGCAAACGTGAAATCGAAGGGCCGTTCGGCGAGTTTACCGGACACTATTCCGGTGGCCGTAATATGACGGTGGTCCGTATCGACAAAGTTTCTTACCGCACCAAACCGATCTTCGAATCCCTTTACCTCGGCATGCCGTGGACCGAGATTGACTATCTGATGGGACCAGCCACCTGCGTGCCGCTTTATCAGCAGCTGAAGGCGGAATTCCCGGAAGTGCAGGCGGTGAACGCGATGTACACCCACGGTCTGCTGGCAATTATCTCCACCAAAAAACGCTACGGTGGTTTTGCCCGCGCGGTCGGTTTACGCGCCATGACCACGCCGCACGGTCTGGGCTACGTGAAGATGGTGATTATGGTGGATGAGGATGTCGATCCGTTCAACCTCCCGCAGGTGATGTGGGCGCTCTCATCGAAGGTCAATCCGGCAGGGGATCTGGTGCAGCTGCCGAACATGTCGGTGCTTGAACTCGACCCAGGCTCCAGCCCGGCGGGCATTACCGACAAACTGATTATTGATGCCACCACGCCTGTTGCACCGGACACCCGTGGCCACTACAGCCAGCCGGTACAGGATCTGCCTGAAACTAAAGCCTGGGCTGAAAAACTGACCGCGATGCTGGCAGCACGCCAATAAGGAGGAAAAGATGATTTGTCCACGTTGTGCCGATGAGCATATTGAAGTGATGGCGACGTCACCGGTGAAAGGGGTCTGGACCGTTTACCAGTGCCAGCATTGTCTTTATACCTGGCGCGATACCGAACCGCTGCGTCGTACCAGCCGCGAGCATTACCCGGAAGCGTTCCGCATGACGCAGAAGGATATTGATGAAGCACCGCAGGTGCCGACGATCCCGCCGCTGTTGTAAAAAAAAGCCCGGTGGCGCTGCGCTTACCGGGCCTACGGGTTTTGTAGGTCGGGTAAGGCAAAGCCGCCACCCGACAAAACAGACCGCAGAAAACTAAACCAGACTCTTCAACCGATAAATCCACTCCAGCGCCTGACGCGGCGTCAGTGAATCCGGGTCGAGGTTCTCCAGCGCTTCCACTGCAGGCGACGTTTCTTCCGCTGGCGCCAACAGCGACATCTGGGTGCCATCTATCTGCGTCGCTGCCGCATTCGGCGAGAGGCTTTCCAGCTCACGCAGCTTCTGGCGAGCGCGCTTGATCACCTCTTTTGGTACCCCTGCCAGCGCCGCGACGGCAAGGCCATAGCTCTTGCTCGCCGCGCCATCCTGCACCGTGTGCATAAAGGCGATGGTGTCGCCGTGCTCAAGTGCATCAAGATGAACGTTAGCCACGCCTTCCATTTTATTCGGCAGCTGCGTCAGTTCGAAGTAGTGGGTGGCGAACAGCGTCATGGCCTTGATTTTATTTGCGAGGCTTTCGGCGCAGGCCCAGGCCAGCGACAGGCCGTCATAGGTTGAGGTTCCGCGTCCTACCTCATCCATCAGCACCAGGCTGTGCTCCGTCGCGTTATGCAGAATGTTAGCCGTTTCGGTCATCTCGACCATAAAGGTTGAGCGACCGCTCGCCAGATCGTCCGCTGCCCCAACGCGGGTGAAGATACGGTCGATGGGGCCGATCTCCACTTTTTGCGCCGGGACGTAGCTGCCGATATACGCGAGCAAAGCAATCAGCGCCGTCTGGCGCATGTAGGTACTCTTACCGCCCATGTTCGGGCCGGTAATGATCAGCATTCTTCTTTGTGGCGACAGGCTCAGCGGGTTGGCAATGAACGGTTCGTTCAGCACCTGCTCAACTACCGGGTGACGGCCTTCAGTGATGCGAATGCCAGGCTTGTCGGTAAAGGTTGGGCAGGTATAGTTCAGCGTTTCCGCGCGTTCTGCCAGGTTCACCAGCACGTCCAGCTCCGCCAGCGCGCTGGCGCTCAGCTGCAGGTCGGCCAGGTGCGGCATCAGCATGTCAAACAGCTCGTCATACAGCTGTTTTTCCAGCGCCAGGGCTTTACCTTTCGAGGTGAGCACTTTGTCCTCGTACTCTTTCAGCTCGGGAATGATATAGCGTTCGGCGTTTTTCAACGTCTGGCGGCGGACGTAGTGAATCGGCGCCAGATGGCTCTGCCCGCGGCTAATCTGAATGTAATAACCGTGTACCGCGTTATATCCCACTTTCAGCGTGTCGAGTCCAAGACGCTCGCGTTCGCGGATTTCCAGCTTATCGAGATAGTCCGTTGCGCCGTCGGCCAGCGCGCGCCATTCGTCCAGCTCTTCGTTGTAGCCCGGAGCAATCACGCCGCCATCGCGCACCAGAACCGGAGGCGCATCGATAATGGCGCGCTCCAGCAGTTCGCGAAGCTCGGTAAATTCGCCCATGGTTTCACGAAGTTTCTGTACCGGCGCGCTGTCAACGTCGCTCAGCTGAGCACGCAGCTCCGGCAGCTGCTGGAAAGCATGCCGCATCCGCGCGAGGTCGCGCGGGCGCGCGGTGCGCAATGCCAGACGGGCAAGAATACGTTCCAGATCGCCTACCTGACGCAGGACCGGCTGCAGTTCGGTATAGCGATCCTGCAACGCAGCAATCGTCTGCTGGCGGCAAACCAGCGTATCGGTATCGCGAATCGGCATATGCAGCCAGCGTTTCAGCATGCGGCTGCCCATTGGCGTCACCGTGCTGTCGAGCACCGACGCGAGCGTGTTTTCAACGCCACCCGCCAGGTTCTGGGTGATCTCAAGGTTACGGCGCGTGGCGGCATCCATGATGATGCTGTCCTGCTGGCGCTCCATGGTGATAGAACGGATATGCGGCAGGGCGGTTCGCTGGGTGTCTTTCACGTACTGCAGGAGGCAACCTGCGGCACACAACCCGCGCGGAGCGTTTTCCACTCCAAAGCCAATCAGATCGCGGGTGCCAAACTGCAGGTTCAGCTGCTGGCGGGCGGTATCAATTTCGAATTCCCACAACGGGCGGCGGCGCAATCCGCGACGGCCTTCAATCAGCGCCATTTCGGCGAAGTCTTCGGCGTAGAGCAGCTCTGCCGGGTTGGTGCGCTGCAGTTCGGCAGCCATCGTTTCACGATCGGCCGGCTCACTCAGGCGAAAACGCCCGGAGCTGATGTCCAGCGTGGCATAGCCAAACCCTTTGCCATCCTGCCACAGCGCTGCCAGCAGGTTATCCTGGCGCTCCTGAAGCAGGGCTTCATCACTGATGGTGCCTGGCGTGACGATGCGTACGACTTTGCGCTCAACCGGGCCTTTCGAGGTTGCCGGGTCGCCGATCTGCTCGCAAATAGCGACGGACTCGCCCTGATTCACCAGCTTGGCCAGATAGTTTTCAACCGCGTGGTGCGGGATACCGGCCATCGGAATGGGCTCGCCTGCCGATGCGCCACGTTTGGTCAGCGAGATGTCGAGCAGCTGCGATGCACGCTTAGCATCGTCATAAAACAGCTCGTAAAAATCGCCCATACGGTAAAACAGCAGGATTTCCGGATGCTGTGCCTTCAGCTTCAGATACTGCTGCATCATTGGCGTATGTGCGTCGAAATTGTCGATTGTGCTCATGGAGTTATGATGTCCATTTCTTTGAAAATAAACCGTTTTGAGCGGCTCAGTGGCCGTTTGTTCCTTCTATTGTCGCATGAAAAAAAGGTCCGGCGCAGAAAAATGTGGCGGCTTTACGAGGTGCCTTCCGACATTAATTCGATGACAATTTTTCCATGCTCTACGCCCACCCTGACCCGGGAGTTAGTGGTAAAGCCCGCTTTTTCAAGCCAGTCGCCTTTTAAGCTCAGCGCCGCATGTACGCTGTACCGCTTTGGAATCTTCGTTTTTCGATCCTCGTGACGTTTTCTGAAATATCCCACTTTTAAATGGCGGTAGGGTTTGCCGATCGCGATCTCTTTCATAGGGTCTCCAGACTATACGGACAACGGTCATTCCTGATACCTGTATAAAATACCAGTGATTTTTAGCGGGCGCAGGGATAATAGTGGAATCAGGCTTCAGAAAACGGAATGCAACACCTGAAATTCAGCGTGTAAAAGTGTACTATTGATGCATCTTATTGTTCGGTAAGTCGCTATGACCGGTAAACGCATATCACGTGAAAAAGAGACCATCGCGAAAATGATCGCGTTGTACGAAAAGCAGTGTCCACAGGCTTCTCAGGAAGCGGGGCATTATCGGGCGCTCAACGCGTATGCCGATAAGCGCCTGGATAAGTGTGTTTTTGGTGAAGAAAAGCCCGCCTGTAAACAATGCCCGGTGCACTGCTACCAGCCTGCCAGACGTGAAGAGATGAAGCAGATTATGCGCTGGGCAGGCCCGCGTATGTTATGGCGACACCCCATTCTGACCGTCCGTCATCTGATGGATGACCGTCGTCCGGTGCCGGAACTGCCGGAAAAGTATCGCCCGAAAAAATAAGCCGTTCAGCTTCGTAGCGGGCGGCAAATTACATTCATGGCCAGCGCGCTACAGAGTGGAAAGAGCGCCAGCAGCAGCCAGGGATACATTGCCTGCGTTGAAGGCACCAGCGCGCGATCCAGCAGGCTGCCAAACAACAGGTTTCCGGCCAGTACCGCAATGCCTCCGGCAGTGGAGAGTGCGCCGTAGTGCGCGCCCAGCGTTGATTCCTCGGCGAACCGCGGAATGAGATCTTTTGCCGACGGCACCAGCAGCATCTGTCCCAGCGTCAGCAGCGTGACAAACGAGACCGAGGGCAGAAGCCGCAGCCAGCCTTCAGGCGGTACTGTTGCCGCGAACATTGCCACGCTCGCGAAGGCGGCGGAAAGCAGCAAAAAGCCCACCGGCAGAATGTTCACCGCGCCCACGCGACGGGCGAAACGCGCCAGCGGCAGCTGTAAGGTAATGATCAGAACGGAGGCCAGCATAAAAAGCGGGCCGAGATCTTTCTCGTTACCGCCGGAGCGCTGGATCTCTACCGGCAGCGCCAGATAGAGCTGGTTGTAGCTTAACAGCCAGGAGCTGTACGCAATGATAAAGGCGACAAAGCGCGGCTGGCGGAACGTCGTCCACCAGGGCACTATTTTTATCTTCTGTGAACGGTGTCCAGCAGCAGGCAGACAGAAGTAAAGCACCACTAACGCAATGATAAAGACGCCTGCACCCGCCAGCGCCACCTGGCGGAAGCCAAGCCCCGTTAGCAGGGCGCCAGCAACCGGGCCCAGTACTGCGCCGAGCTCCCCGCAGACGGCAAAGAGCGCAAACCACTCCGCGCGGCTTCGTTTGCCTTTCGCCTCACTGTGTGTGCCCGCTTTTGCCAGCAGAGCCTCAATTGAGGGAGAAAATAACGCGCCACCGACGCCCGTCAGACACGCGCCCAGAATAATCGGCCACAGCGATCCCCCGAAGGCCAGCAGCAGATAGCCCGAAACACGAACTATACAGCCGCTGAGGATAACCCCTTTCGCGCCAAACCGGTCCGAGAGTGCCCCGCCAACGATAAACATCCCCTGTTGCGAGAACGTGCGCAGGCCCAGGATCAGCCCGATAAGCCCGCCGGAGAGCAGCATGTCGTCGCGCAGAAATATCGCCAGGAAGGGAACGACGGCGTAAAACCCAATGTTAAAAACAAACTGACTACCCAGTAAAACGGGCGGCCAGAGCGTGGTGGCGGGGCGAAGGGACATTGTCGAACACTCGTCCCTACACGATAAAGTGAATGTGCTTTTTGCCATGGAACGGCGAGATCTCAATTTTGGTTTTGACTCTGAAGACCTCCCAGAGCAACGACTCGGATAAAATGTTCTGCGGTGTTCCGGTCGCCACAATTTGCCCTTTCTGCATCACAATCAGCGAGTCGCAGAACATTGAGGCGTGGTTGAGATCGTGGATGGCGACAATGCTGGTAACAGGTAATTCGCTGATCAACTGCATCAGCTGCATCTGATGATGGATGTCCAGGTGGTTGGTCGGTTCATCCAGCAGGATTTCCGTTGGGGTCTGGGCCAGCGCGCGGGCAATATGTACGCGCTGGCGCTCGCCGCCGGAGAGGCTCAGCCAGCCCTGCTCGCTGCGGTCCAGCATATCGACACGCTGCAGAGCCGCGGTGACGGTGTCGTCATCTTGCGCGCTCCAGTTCGAAAAAGCGGAGTGGTGCGGAATACGCCCGAGTTTCACCACGTCGCGCACGCGCATATTGGCGTCGGTCATCCCGTGCTGCTCAACGAACGCCACCCGGCGGGCAAGCTGCTTTTTGGCGATGCGGGAAATGTCCTGCCCGTCCAGGGTCACGCTGCCCGCATCCGGGCGACGCAGGCCAGCCAGGATACGCAAAAGAGACGATTTGCCGCAGCCGTTAGGGCCAAGGAGACCCACGGTTTCGCCCCGGGAAACCTTCAGCGAGACGTCATTGACGATAACTTTTTTGCCGACCTTCCAGGTAATATTTTCAGCGCAGATACTCATCACTTATTCCTTGAACGGTAGATAATCACGGCAAAGAAAGGCACGCCCACCAGCGCGGTGACTACGCCGACGGGGAGGCTTTGCGGCGCAATCAGCATCCGCGAGGCGATGTCGGCCAGCACCATCAGGATCGCCCCGGCCAGCGCGCTGGCAATCAGCAGCGTGCGGTGCAGCGGCCCGAACAGGAAACGCATAACGTGCGGTACCACCAGCCCCACAAAGCCGATTGAACCCGCCATGCTGACAATCGTCGCGGTAATTAGCGCGGTAGTGGTAAAGAGCGTCAGGCGAACCCACGGGACGGCAATACCTAAAGAGGCCGCGGCGTCATCACCAAAGGTAAAGGCGTCCAGCGCCCGGGAATAGTAGAGGCAGACGGCAAGGCCCGCCAGCACGACAACCAGCGCCAGCTGGAATTCCGGCCATCGCACGCCGCTAAAGCTGCCCAGTAGCCAGAACATCACGTCGCGCGCCTGCTGGGCGCTGGCGGAGGTGCTGATGGTATAGGCGGTAATGGCGTTGAACAGCTGAGAGGCCGCAACCCCTGCCAGAATGGTACGTTCATTCCCCCCGCGCGCGCCGTTCGTCAGAAACGCGACAAACGCAAAGGCGGCGAACGCCCCGGCAAACGCGCCCGCAGAGAGCGATACCGCGCCGGTGCCGATGCCCAGAACGACGACCGACACCGCCCCGGTTGAAGCACCCGCCGACACGCCGAGCACGTAAGGTTCTGCCAGCGCGTTTTTCAGCAGGCTTTGCAGCACGGCGCCGCAGATGGCTAAACCGGCCCCGCAGCACGCCGCCACCAGCGCGCGGCTCAGGCGGAAGTCCCAGATAACGCTCTCATAGATGCGGTTGAGCGGAACGTCGGTCAGCCCCAGCTTATTACCGATAGCATAAAAGACATTGGACAGCGGAATCGACAGCTCGCCGACGCTGACGCCAAGGGCAATCACCAGAAACAGCAGGATAACAGCAAGAAGAGCAGAAGTGGTCAGGATCAGGCCCTGGCGGGCCTGAAGTACGGCAACTGTCATCAGTTCAGCCCCAGCTTTCTGAGCTGTTCGCCCACCTGTTCAGCACCGTAAATCGTACGAATCGTCGGGTTCATCGCCTGACCGTCCATCACCACGATATGGCCTTTCTTCACGGCGTCCATCTGGCTGACGGCGGGATCGCTTTTCAGGAATTTGATTTTCTCTTCCGCGTTATCCAGCGCCCAGCGGTTACGATCCAGGCTGGAGACCACAATCACATCCGGGTTCGCAGCGATAATGCTTTCCCAGCCGACGGTTGGCCATTCGGTCTCAGCAGTAATGGCGTTATGGCCGCCCAGCAAGTTGGCAATAAAACCGGAGGCGCTGTTTTTCCCGCCGACATAGGCATCCGCCGAAGGCGAGGCGCTTGAGAACCAGAAGACAAACGAGAGATCTTTTTTGTTTTTACCAAATTCCTGACGCAGGTCGGCCTCGCGTTTTTTGAAATCGGCAATGACGGCCTGGCCGCGCGCTTCAACGTTGAAAATCTTCGCGAAATCTTCAATCTCTTTATAAAGGTACGTCATATCCCACAGCGTCTGGCGGCTGCCGTACATATCGCCTGCGGCCTTTTTGGTGGCGCACATGCCTGGTGATAAATAGCTGTTCACGCCGACGGTGGCCAGATCTTCACGTTTTGCGACCTTACTTTCCGGCCCGAGCAGCAGCGGCAGCTGGGCAGGAACAAAATCGGGATTTTGCGAAAGGATGGATTCAAGGGTAGGAATTTCAACCGTCAGGGTTTTGATTTTGGCATTCTGTTCCGCCAGCTGCGGCAGCACTTTTGTCGGCCAGAAGGCGCTGGCCTTCACCTTATCTTCAAGGCCCAGCAGGAGCAAAATTTCCACGGTGTTCTGGCCCAGGGCCACGACGCGTTCCGGCGCTTTAGCGAATGTCTCTTTGTAGCCACAGTTTTCAATCGTCAGAGGATATGTGGTTGCCAGAGCGGAACTGACCGACGCAATCGCCAGGCCTAACGCGCAGATGACCTTCTTCATGAAATGCTACCCTTCATTAAAATTATTTTTGATGCAAATGAAACGCATTATTAAGGCGGAATTTTATACAGAGGAAACGATTTTGTGTCAATGAGGGACAATTGCGCAGGGTAACAAAAGGCGGTGTCAGAAAAACACCGCCGGAATAAAGCCTTAAATGAGACTCTCTTTATCAATCCCGAGACGCTTCATGCGCGACAGCAGGGTGGTGCGTTTTAACCCCAGCCGCTGGGCCGCCCCTTTCGGCCCGGCCACCACGCCGTTGGTCTCTTTCAGCACGCGCAGAATGAGCTGATATTCATCTTCTCCCTCTTTCGCTACCTCGGCGGTGGGTACGGTCACGTCAGGAAGGGCAATCTCCGGCAGGGAGAGCTGCAGCACGTTCCCGCGCGTCAGCAGCACCGCGCGCTCAATGACGTTTTCCAGTTCACGCACGTTGCCCGGCCACTCCATCGATGAAAGGGTGCGCAGCGTCTCGGCGGGAATGCTGTCGATGTTTCGCCCCATCCGGCGCGCGATTTTCGCGGTAAAGGCCTTGACCAGAAGGGGGATATCTTCCGGGCGTTCGCGCAGCGGCGGCAGGCAGATCGGAAAGACGTTCAGGCGATAGTAAAGGTCGCTTCTGAATTCGCGGTCGGTAACCATTTTTTTCAGATCGCGGTTGGTGGCGGCAATCAGGCGCACGTCGGTCTGGATAAGCTTGTTGCTGCCGAGGCGCTCAAACTCCTGCTCCTGCAAAACGCGCAGCAGCTTGGGCTGTAGCTCCAGCGGCATATCGCCCACTTCGTCGAGGAAAAGCGAGCTTTTATCCGCCAGCTCGAAACGTCCCAGGCGCTGGCTGCTGGCTCCGGTAAACGCGCCGCGCTCGTGGCCGAAGAGATCGCTTTCCAGCAGACCCGCTGGCATCGCCGCGCAGTTCATCTTCACCATGCGGCGGCTGTTGCGGTTGCTCAGGTTATGGATGGCGCGGGCAATCAGCTCTTTACCGGTACCGGTTTCGCCGAGGATCAGCACCGTGCTGTCGCTCTGTGCCACCATTTCCACCTGCTTGAGGACGCTGTACATGGCGTCGCTGCGCCCGATGATTTCGCCAAACTCGCTGTCCACGTTGTTGAGCTGCTCGGTCAGGGCCAGATTCTCGTCCACCAGCCGCTCTTTCAGGCGGTGGATCTCCTGATAGGCGAGGGCGTTATCCAGCGCGATAGAAATACGCTCGGCGATCTGGCGCAGCAGCTTCAGGTTGGCGGTGGTAAACACGGCTTCATCGCACTGCGCCAGTTTGAGCACCCCAAGCATGGTGCTGCCGGACATCAGCGGCAGCAGGCACAGGGTCTGAATTTTGTTGCCCCAGGTGTTAAACAGCATCCGCTCGTACGGCGCCACCGGATCCTGCTCGCTAAGGTTAAGCAGCAGGATCTCCTTGCTTTTAAACACCCGCTCAGAAAGGGTGCCCGCTTCGTCCACCTCGCTCTGCTCGTGCGCCGGGTTGGCCTCATCGAGGTAGTGGGTGGAATAGATGTTCAGCTTGCCTTTGCGGTTCCCGCGCAGCGCGATGCTGATGGCGTCGATTTTGAAATAGTGGTGGATCTCCTTCGAGACTTCGCTGACCAGCTCATCCATATCGAGACGCGACAGCACGGCGTTGGTGATGGCGACCAGAATACGAAAGTTGTCGCGCTCGCGGCTCAGCAGGTCGTAATCCACGTTATTGGTGACGCGGCTTTGGATCTGCTCCGCGACGACGGCCACGATCTGGGTAAAGGTATGCAGACGCTCGTACTCCGCCTCGCTCCAGGGCTGGTCGATATTGCGGATAAACTCGCAGCCGCCAAAAATATGGCCCTCCGCCGCCAGCGGCAGCATGCCGTAATGACCGAAAGGCTGATAAAGATTGCTCTCTGCCAGCCGCGGCCACGCCATCCGAAACTCTTCAAAATTGCAGTGCAGCACTTCAGGCCGGGAGAGAATGCGGCGCACCGGGCCATGCGCCAGATACGTCTCGTCCTCGTACTCAAACGCTTTGCCATTATCGCGCGTTGAGTAGTAGCTCGCGCGGTGCGTTCCGCTATGCCAGAGCACAATCGCCGCGCTGTCCGCCAGCGCTGATTGCCTGACCAGCCGCGTCAGGGCATCGCTCAGCGCGCCGAGATCGGGCTGTTGTAAAAGTGTGCGCGTAATGTCAAACAGGCCCTGCTGTCCAAGATCGCTCATCGGTGTATACGGCATTATTGCTTTCCAATAGAAACTGGCAAAAAAGAGAGATTCAGTGCTGACCGCTTATGGCGCGGCTCTAGCAAATTCGGGGTAGCGGCTCAGCGTGCGGCAGGTCCAGCGTGCGCTTCACGCCATAAAGCCCGGCCAGGCGCACCCCTTTGCGCTCAACCACGTCGCCGATGATGGCCGCGTCTTTCCCTAAGGGATGCGCACGTAGCTGCTCAAGCACCGCCTCAGCAGCCTGGCGCTCCACGCCGATCGCCAGCTTGCCTTCGTTAGCAAAGTTTAGCGGGTCAAGCCCCAATAGCTCGCACAGCCCGCGTACGGCAGGCTTAACGGGCAGGCTGCGCTCGGTGAGTTCAATTCCGCACCCGCAGCTTGCGGCGAACTCGTGGACGACGGCATTCACCCCTCCACGGGTGGCATCGCGCAGGGCCTTCACGCCGGGAATGGCGCGCAGCGTCTGAATCAGCGGGGTGAGTACCGCGCAGTCGCTGCGAAGCTCGCCGTCCAGACCTAATCCTTCGCGCAGGTTAAGGATAGTCGCCCCGTGGCAGCCCAGCGTGCCGGTCACGATCAGCACGTCGCCGACGCTAAGCCGCTGCGCGCCCCAGTGAACGTCTGCGGGGATCGCCCCCATGCCGGCGGTGTTGATGAAGAGCTTATCGGCCGCACCGCGCTGGACCACTTTGGTGTCCCCGGTGACGATAGCGATCCCCGCCTCGCGCGCGGTGTGCGCCATGCTGTTCACCACCGCCGTGAGCGTTTCCATCGGTAACCCTTCTTCGAGAATAAATCCGCAGGAGAGGTAGCGCGGAATGGCGCCGCTGACCGCTACGTCGTTGGCCGTGCCGCAGACGGCGAGCTTGCCGATATCGCCGCCCGGGAAGAACAGCGGGTCAATCACGTAGCTGTCGGTGGAGAACGCCAGCCGATCGCCCTGTGCGGTGAGGGACGCGAGGTCAATGCGCGCCTGATCCTCCTGCTCGGCAAGCCAGGGGTTATTGAAGGCCTCCATGAACAGCCGGTTAATCAGCTGCTGCATCGCCTGTCCACCACTTCCGTGCGCCATTTCCACCGTGTTCATTCTTCACACTCCTGGTTGCGATACTGATACCACGCGGCGCAGGCTCCTTCGGAGGAGACCATCAGCGCGCCAAACGCGGTTTGCGGGTTACAGGTGTTGCCAAATAACGGGCAGTGATGAGGTTTGCATTTGCCGGTAAGCACCTCGCCGCAGCGGGCGCGGGGATCGTCGCACACCTGCTGTGGCTGTGGGCGGAAGTGCGCTTCGGCATCGAATGCGCGATAGGCAGGCGTCAGGCGCACGCCGGATTCGGCAATCAGCCCCAGCCCGCGCCACTCGCTGTCGCCCTCAACGCTAAACACGTCGGCTATAGCCTGCTGCGCCCGTTCATTTCCCGCATCGGGCACCACGCGGCGATACTGATTTTCCACCGCGCTCAGGGCCGCTATTTTCTGCTCAACCAGCATGGTCACACCTTGCAGTAGATCAAGCGGTTCGAAACCAGCGACCACTAACGGACGATTGTACTGTTCAGCGATAAAACCGTAGGCGTCTGTGCCAATCACCATGCTGACGTGGCCCGGTGCCAGAAACGCGTCGATGCCGTTGTCCGGCTCTTCCAGCAGGCTGCGCAGCGTGGGAATGAGCGTAATGTGCTGGCAGAAAAAGAAAAAGTTACCGACACCGCGCGCTTTCGCCTGCTGCAGCGTGATTGCCGTAGCGGGCATGGTGGTCTCAAAACCCAGCCCGAAAAAGACGACCTTGCGCTCAGGGTTATCCATCGCCAGCGTCAGGGCATCCATCGGTGAGTAAACGATCCGCACGTCCGCCCCGTGCGCTTTCGCCTGCAGCAGCGAGCCGTTTTTCCCCGGCACGCGCATCGCGTCGCCAAAGGTGCAGAAAGTAACGTCGGGCTGGCCGGCAATTTCAATGCAGCTGTCGATGCGCCCCATCGGCAGCACGCACACCGGGCAGCCGGGGCCGTGAATAAACTCGATGTTCTCCGGCAGCAGCTGGTCGAGGCCAAATTTGAAGATGGCGTGCGTATGTCCGCCGCACACCTCCATGATCCGCAGCGGCTTTTCTTTCGTGTAGTCCAGCAGCGCCGCGCGCGTTTTCAGATGCCCGATAAGCTGCATCACCTGCTCCGGCGCGCGGTATTCATCAACGTAACGCATGATTACCTTTCCTCGCCGTACAGGAGCGCGCCCACGTCCGGCTCCACGTCAAACATGTTTTGCAGCGCGTCGAGCGTGTCGCGGGCTTCTGCTTCGTTAATCACGCTCATCGCAAAGCCTACGTGGACCAGCACCCACTGGCCGAGACGCGAGGCGCCGCTTTCATCGGTGCTGCCCACCAGCGTCAGGTCGACGTCGCGTAGGATGCCGCAAACCTCGACTTTGGCCTGATTGCCGTCAATGGAGTGGATTTGTCCGGGTACGCCTATGCACATCGTTCGCTCTCCAGCCAGTCCAGCCAGGCGTCCATCCCGTCGCCGCGCGTGGCGGAAACCAGCAGGATGTGAATGTCCGGGTTCACCTCGCGGGCATACGCCATGCACTTATCAACGTCAAAATTCAGGTACGGCAGCAGGTCGACTTTGTTCAGCAGCATGATGGAGGCGGCGGCGAACATGTGCGGATACTTCAGCGGCTTGTCTTCGCCTTCGGTCACCGAAAGCACCGCCACCTTGTGTCGTTCACCCAGATCGAAGCTCGCCGGGCACACCAGGTTGCCGACGTTTTCAATAAACAGGATGCCGTTATCTGCCAGCGGCAGGCGCGGGGCGGCGTCGGCAATCATCTGCGCGTCCAGGTGGCAGCCTTTACCGGTGTTGACCTGGATCGCGGGCGTGCCGGTTTCACGAATGCGCGCCGCGTCGTTAACGGTTTGCTGGTCGCCTTCGATCACCGCGCAGGAGACGCGTTCATTCAGACACTTCAGGGTTTCGGTAAGCAGGGTGGTTTTTCCGGATCCGGGGCTGGAGACCAGGTTCAGCACCAGCTGCCTGCGCGCGGCAAAGCCCGCGCGGTTGCGGGCAGCGATCTGGTTATTTTTGTCCAGCACGTCGAGCTCCACCTCCAGCATCTGGCGCTGGCTCATGCCCGGCGCGTGGGTGCCCGCTTCGCCGTGGCCGTAATGCAGGTCACCCGCGTCGGAGCGCTGCGGTGCAAAGGTGATCCCGGTCAGGGCCGCCACAGGACGCGGGGCGGGGGAAAAGGGCGCGGAGCGAAACGCGGAGTGGGGGCGGTGTTCATCCCCTTCTATATACAGGTTGCCTTCGGCGCAACCGCAGGTACTACACATACTTTACTCCTTCTCAATTTCGAGACGTTGGATCTGCATGCCGTCATCCGCCACGATGCGCAGCCTGGCGCTCTGGCACTGCGGGCAGCGCTGAACCTTCGATGACAGCAGGGTGACGTACTGCTGGCACTGTTCGCACCAGCACTCCGCCTGCTGTTCTTCAATATGCAGCGCGCAGCCTTCCGCCAGCGTGCCGCGGCACACCAGCTCAAAGCAGAAGGTCAGGGCGCTGGTCTCGACGCAGGAAAACGCCCCGATCTTCAGCCAGACGCCGGTGACGCGTTTCGCGCGGTTTTGCACTGCCTGCTGTTCGATAAGTTCCAGAGCCCGCTGGCAGAGGGTGATTTCGTGCATGACGCCTCCTCAATGAATTGCGCCATTAAATGCAATAACGGTGCCAGCTTGATTTTTGTTAAGGCGTGACGATGTCAACGCTGTCGAAATGACACGTCGACATCGCAGCGTTGACAGTGACTTTTTTGATAAAAGCAATATGAATCAATTAATTAAAAACTGGCACGGAATCTGCTTAACAGCCGCTATCTCCATTAACCGGATACCTTTTATGACTATTTGGGAAATCAGCGAAAAAGCGGATTACATCGCGCAGCGCCACCAGCAGCTTCAGGATCAGTGGCACCTCTACTGCAACTCTCTGGTTCAGGGGATCACCCTGTCAAAAGCGCGTCTGCATCACGCGATGAGCTGTGCGGCGCAGGGCGATATGCGATTTGTCCTCTTCGGCCATTTCACGGTTTTTGTCACCCTGGCAGACAGCTTTAACAGCCACACCATCGAGTACTACGTCGAGAACAAAGAGGGTGAAAAACAGTGTATTGCGCAGGCCCAGCTGATGGCCGACGGCATGGTCGACGGCTACGTCAGCAACCGCGATCGCCAGCAGGTGCTTGAGCACTATCTGGAGAAAATCTCGCCGGTTTACAACGGTCTCTACGCCGCGGTTGAACACGACTTGCCGGTCGACCTGAAACAGCTGGTCGCGGGAAAGATTCCCGCTAACCCTGCCTGATAACCGCGTGTCGAAAAGTGTCGATGAGACAGTTTTTCGTCGTCAAAAATGACCATCACCTGAGGATTGCCCGGTGAACCGTTTTGTAATTGCTGACTCGACGGTCTGTATTGGCTGTCGAACCTGTGAGGCGGCGTGCTCGGAAACGCACCGCCTGCACGGGCTGCAGTCCATGCCGCGCCTGCGCGTCATGCGTAATGAAAAAGAGTCTGCCCCGCAGCTCTGCCACCACTGTGAAGATGCCCCGTGTGCGGGCGTGTGCCCGGTTAACGCCATCACCCGCGTCGATGGCGCGGTCCAGCTGAACGAAAGCCTGTGCGTCAGCTGCAAGCTGTGCGGCATCGCCTGCCCGTTCGGCGCCATTGAATTTTCCGGCAGCCGCCCGTTGCATATCCCGGCGAACGCCAATACCCCGAAAGCGCTGCCTGCGCCACCCGCTCCGGCGAAGGTGAGCACGCTGCTGGACTGGGTGCCCGGCATCCGCGCTATCGCGGTGAAGTGCGACCTGTGCAGCTTTGACGAACAGGGCCCGGCCTGCGTGCGGACCTGCCCGACCAAAGCGCTGATCCTGGTCAACATCCGCGACATCGCCCGCACCAGCAGGCGCAAGCGCGAGCTGACCATTAATACCGACGTCGGCGATCTTTCGCTTCTGCAGTCGCTTAACGAGGGGGCGAAATGAACGCGATATTTATGATTAACAGCGCCGTGGCGTACTTTGCCGCTGCCGCCGTGCTGGCGCTGGTGTTCTCTTTCCATAAAACCCTGAGCGGCTGGATAGCCGGTATCGGCGGGGCGGTCGGCAGCCTGATGACGCTGGCCGCTGGCGGCGTGGTTCTGCTCGGCGGGCAATCCGTGGAAACACTTATGCCGCTGATTCGCCACACCGTGGCGATTACACCGCTAAACGCCATCTGGCTGGTGACCTTTGGCCTGTGCGGGCTGTTTATCAGCCTGTTCAATATTGACTGGCACCGTCATCAGCAGGTCAAAGCCAACGGCCTGCTGGTGAACCTGCTGATGGCCACGGCGGTCTGCACGGTTATCGCCAGCAACCTCGGCGCGCTGGTGGTGATGGCGGAGATCATGGCCCTGTGTGGCGTGTTCCTGACGGGCTGCAGCGCCTCCGGCAAGCTGTGGTTTGCGCTCGGTCGCCTCGGGACGCTGCTGCTGGCGCTGGCCTGCTGGTTGGTGTGGCAGCGTTTCGGCACCCTGGACTTTTCCGCGCTTAACGGCCAGACGCTGGGCAACGACGTCTGGCTGCTTGGCGTCGTCGGCTTTGGCTTGCTGGCCGGGATTATCCCGCTGCACGGCTGGGTGCCGCAGGCGCATGCGAATGCCCCGGCGCCGGCTGCCGCGCTGTTCTCCACAGTGGTGATGAAGGTGGGGCTGTTCGGTATCCTGACCCTCACGCTGACCGGCGGTCAGCCGCCGCTGTGGTGGGGCGTGGTGCTGCTGATTGCGGGCATGGTCACCGCGTTCGTTGGCGGGTTGTACGCCCTGATGGAGCACAACATTCAGCGCCTGCTGGCGTACCACACCCTTGAAAACATCGGCATCATCCTGCTCGGTATGGGCGCGGGCGTCGCCGGGCTGGCGCTTAACCAGCCGGCGCTGATTGCTGCCGGGTTTATCGGCGGCCTGTATCACCTCGTCAACCACAGCCTGTTTAAAAGCACCCTCTTCCTCGGGGCGGGTAGCGTCTGGTTCCGCACCGGCCATCGGGATATCGAAAAGCTCGGCGGCATCGGCAAAAAGATGCCGGTGATTTCACTCGCCATGCTGGTGGGGCTGATGGCGATGGCTGCGCTGCCGCCGCTGAACGGCTTTGCCGGGGAGTGGGTGATCTACCAGTCCTTCTTCGCGCTCGGTCAGAGCGATCTCTTTATCGCGCGCCTGTTAGGCCCGCTACTGGCAGTCGGGCTGGCGATTACCGGGGCGCTGGCGGTGATGTGCATGGCGAAGGTTTACGGCGTGACCTTCCTCGGCGCGCCGCGCACTCGCGAAGCTGAAAACGCCTGCTGCGCACCGGTACTGATGTGTGCCAGCGTGGTCGCGCTGGCGCTGTGCTGCATTGCGGGCGGGGTTGCCGCGCCGTGGCTACTGCCGCTGCTGGGCAACGCCGTTCCGCTGCCGCTGACCACGGCGCATACCGTCGTATCCCAGCCGATGATGGCGCTGCTGCTGGTTGCCGCACCGCTACTGCCGTTCGTGCTGATGCTGTTCTTTAAACGCGACCGACTCGCCTCCCGCTCGCGCGGCGCGGCGTGGGCCTGCGGCTACGAACACGAGCAGTCGATGGTCATCACCGCCCACGGTTTCGCCATGCCGGTGAAGGAAAACTTCGCCGCCGTGCTGAAGCTGCGCCGCTGGCTGAACCCGGTGGGCTGGGTACCGGGCTGGCAGAGCGCCGCCGCACCCGCGCTGTTCCGCCGTCTGGCGGTCATCGAGCTGGCGGTGCTGGTGGTTATTGTGATTTCACGAGGAGCCTGACATGAGTCTGTTACTGGCAATTCTTCAGGCGCTGGTGCTGTTCGCCGCCGCGCCGCTGCTGTCGGGCACCACGCGCGTGGCGCGCGCCCGAATGCACAACCGCCGAGGGCCTGGGGTGCTCCAGGAGTACCGCGATCTCTTCAAGCTGCTTTCTCGTCAGAGCGTGGCCCCGGACGCCGCAGGCTGGGTCTTCCGCCTGACGCCGTTCGTGATGGTTGGCGTGATGCTGACCATCGCCACCGCTCTGCCGGTGGTGACGGTGGCGTCGCCGCTGCCGGCGCTCGGCGATCTAATCACGCTGATTTACCTCTTCGCCATCGCCCGTTTCTTCTTTGCGATTGCGGGCCTGGACACCGGAAGCCCGTTTACCGGCATCGGCGCCAGCCGCGAGGCGATGCTCGGCGTGCTGGTGGAGCCGATCCTGCTGCTGGGGCTGTGGGTCGCCGCGCAGGTGGCCGGTTCCACCCATATCAGCTTTATCACCGACACCGTTTATCTCTGGCCGGTGGCCCGCTCCATTCCGCTGGTGCTGGCGCTCTGTGCCTGCGCGTTCGCCACGTTTATTGAGATGGGCAAACTGCCATTCGATCTGGCGGAAGCCGAGCAGGAGCTGCAGGAAGGTCCGCTTACCGAGTACAGCGGCTATGGCTTCGCGGTGCTGAAGTGGGGCATCAGCCTCAAGCAACTGGTGGTGCTGCAGATGTTTGTCGGCGTCTTCGTCCCGTGGGGACAAATGACGCACTTCACCGCGGGTGGTCTGGTGCTGGCCGTCGTGATTGCCGCCCTCAAGCTGCTGGTCGGCGTGCTGGTGATTGCCCTGTTTGAAAACAGCATGGCGCGCCTGCGTTTTGTCGAAACGTCACGCATCACCTGGGCCGGTTTTGGTTTTGCATTTTTAGCGTTCGTCTCCTTGCTGGTGGCGTGATTAAAGAGAATTTTTATGTCTGAAGAAAAGAAAGGTCAGCAGTATCTCGCCGCGTTGCATCAGGCTTTCCCCGGCGTGGTGCTGGAGGAGTCCTGGCAAACCAAAGACCAGGTAACCGTCACCGTGAAGGTGAACTACCTGCCGGAAGTGGTGGAGTTTCTTTACTATCGTCAGGGCGGCTGGCTGTCGGTGCTGTTCGGTAACGACGAGCGCCAGCTGTGCGGCAACTACGCGGTGTACTACGTGATGTCGATGGAGCAGGGCGAGAAGTGCTGGATCACCGTGCGCGTTGAAGTCGACCCGAATAAGCCGGAATACCCGTCTGTCACGCCGCGCGTGCCTGCCGCCGTCTGGGGCGAACGCGAGGTGCGCGACATGTACGGCCTGGTGCCGGTCGGCCTGCCGGACGAGCGCCGCCTGGTGCTGCCGGACGACTGGCCGGACGAACTCTACCCGCTGCGCAAAGACAGCATGGACTACCGCCAGCGCCCGGCGCCGACCACCGACAGCGAAACCTACGAGTTCATCAACGAGCTCGGCAGCAAGAAGAACAACGTGGTGCCGATCGGCCCGCTGCACGTCACCTCCGACGAACCGGGCCACTTCCGCCTGTTCGTCGACGGTGAGAACATCATCGACGCCGACTACCGCCTGTTCTACGTCCATCGCGGCATGGAAAAGCTGGCGGAAACCCGCATGGGCTATAACGAGGTAACGTTCCTCTCTGACCGCGTGTGCGGCATCTGCGGCTTTGCCCACAGCACTGCCTATACCACATCTGTGGAAAACGGCATGGGGATCGTGGTGCCGGAACGCGCGCAGATGATCCGCGCCATTCTGCTGGAGGTGGAACGCCTGCACTCACACCTGCTTAACCTCGGCCTGGCCTGCCACTTCGTTGGCTTTGACTCCGGGTTTATGCAGTTCTTCCGCGTGCGCGAGGCGTCGATGAAGATGGCGGAGATCCTCACCGGGGCGCGTAAAACCTATGGTCTGAACCTGATCGGCGGGATCCGCCGCGACCTGCTGAAGGACGACATGATCCAGACCCGCCAGCTGGCTCAGCAGATGCGCCGCGACGTGCAGGAGCTGGTGGATATGCTGCTCAGCACGCCAAACATCGAGCAGCGCACCGTCGGCATCGGCCGCCTTGACCCGGAAATCGCCCGCGACTTCAGTAACGTCGGCCCGATGGTACGCGCCAGCGGCCACGCCCGCGACACCCGCGCCGATCACCCGTTTGTCGGCTACGGCCTGCTGCCGATGACCGTGCACAGCGAGCAGGGCTGCGACGTCATCTCGCGCCTTAAGGTGCGCATCAACGAGGTGTTCACTGCCCTGAATATGATCGACTTCGGCCTCGATAACCTGCCGGGCGGCCCGCTGATGGTGGAGGGCTTCACCTACATCCCGAACCGCTTCGCCCTTGGCTTTGCCGAAGCACCGCGCGGGGACGACATTCACTGGAGCATGACCGGCGACAATCAGAAGCTGTACCGCTGGCGCTGCCGCGCGGCCACCTACGCCAACTGGCCAACCCTGCGCTATATGCTGCGCGGCAACACGGTTTCCGATGCGCCGCTGATCATCGGCAGCCTTGACCCGTGCTACTCCTGCACCGACCGCATGACCGTCGTGGACGTGCGTAAGAAGAAAAGCCAGGTGGTGCCGTACAAAGAGCTTGAGCGCTACAGCATCGAGCGTAAGAACTCGCCGCTGAAATAAGGACTCGCCATGTTTACCTTTATCAAAAAAGTCATCAAAACCGGCGTGCAGACCAGCAGCTATCCGCTGGAGCCGATGCCGGTGGACAAAAACTTTCGCGGCAAGCCGGAGCACAATCCGCAGCAGTGCATCGGCTGCGCGGCCTGCGTCAACGCCTGCCCGTCGAACGCCTTAACGGTGGAAACGGATCTCAAAACCGGTGAGCTGGCCTGGCAGTTCAACCTCGGGCGCTGCATTTTCTGCGGCCGCTGCGAGGAGGTCTGCCCGACGGTCGCCATTCGCCTGTCTCAGGAATACGAGCTGGCGGTGTGGAAGAAAGAGGATTTTCTGCAGCAGTCGCGCTTTGACCTGTGCAACTGCCGCGTCTGCCAGCGCCCGTTCGCCGTGCAAAAAGAGATCGACTACGCCATCGCGCTGCTGCAGCACAACGGCGACGCCCGCGCGGAGCATCACCGTGAAAGCTTCGAAACCTGCCCGGCGTGCAAGCGTCAGAAGTGTCTGCTGCCGTCCGACCGCATTGATATCACCCGCCACATGAGAGAGGCCAGCTGATGGAAAACCTACTGGGCCCGCGCGACGAAAACGGCCTTCCGGTGCCGATGACGGTGGACGAATCCATCGCCAGCATGAAGGCGTCGCTGCTGAAAAAAATCAAACGCTCGGCCTACGTTTACCGCGTGGACTGCGGCGGCTGCAACGGCTGCGAGATTGAGATCTTCGCTACCCTGTCGCCGCTGTTTGACGCCGAGCGCTTCGGTATCAAAGTCGTGCCGTCCCCGCGTCATGCGGACATCCTGCTGTTTACCGGCGCCGTCACCCGCGCCATGCGCTCGCCCGCGCTGCGCGCCTGGCAGTCCGCACCGGACCCGAAAATCTGCATCTCGTACGGCGCCTGCGGCAACAGCGGGGGCATCTTCCACGACCTTTACTGCGTCTGGGGCGGCACCGACAAAATCGTGCCGGTGGACGTCTATATTCCAGGCTGCCCGCCGACGCCCGCCGCAACGCTGTACGGCTTTGCCATGGCGCTCGGCCTGCTGGAGCAGAAAATCCACGCCCGCGAGCCGGGCGAGCTGGACAACCAGCCTGCCGCCATTCTGCACCCGGACATGGTGCAGCCGCTGCGGGTGAAGGTTGACCGCACGGCGCGCAGGCTGGCGGGCTACCGCTACGGGCGTCAGATTGCCGACGATTATCTGCGCCTGCTGAGCCAGGGCGACCATCAGGTGGCGCGCTGGCTGGAGGCCGAGAACGATCCGCGTCTTAATGAGATTGTGGCGAATCTGAACAGCATCGTGGATGAGGCGCGTATCCGATGAGTGAAACGGTGGTGTTCAGCCAGCTGAGCCGTAAGTTTATTGATGAGAACGATGCCACGCCGGATGCGGCGCAGCAGGTGGTCTATTACAGCCTGGCGATTGGGCATCACCTTGGGGTGATTGACTGCCTGGAGGCGGCGCTGAGCTGCCCGTGGCCCGAGTATCTGGCGTGGATCGCCACGCTGGAGGAGGGCAGTACGGCGCGGCGCAAGATGGAGGGCGTGCCGAAGTACGGCGAGATCGTCATCGACGCCAACCACATTGCGATGCTCGCCAACGCCTTTGACGCGACGCTCTGCAGGCAGACCCCGGCGCAGCAGGCGTGGAGCACAACGCTGCTCGGCATGTTGCACGATATTCATCAGGAGAGCGCCATCTACCTGATGGTGAGGAGATTACGTGACTGACGTTTTACTGTGTGTCGGCAACAGTATGATGGGCGACGACGGCGCGGGTCCGCTGCTGGCAGAAATGTGCACCGCGAACCCGCAGGGCAACTGGGTAGTGATTGACGGCGGCAGCGCGCCGGAAAATGACGTGGTCGCCATACGCGAGCTGCGTCCGGAGAGACTGTTAATCGTCGATGCCACCGATATGGGGCTCAACCCCGGCGAGATCCGCCTGATAGACCCGGACGACATCGCCGAGATGTTTATGATGACGACGCACAATATGCCGCTGAACTACCTGGTCGATCAGATTAAAGACGACGTGGGCGAGGTGCTGTTTTTGGGGATCCAGCCGGACATTGTCGGGTTCTATTACCCGATGACGCCGCCGGTGAAAGAGGCGGTGGAAGTGGTCTATTCACGGCTTGCGGGGTGGGCTGGAAAGGGGGGATTTGAACCCCTCACCCCGGCCCTCTCCCCATAGGGGAGAGGGTGTGTTTTGTCCCCTCTCCCCTATGGGGAGAGGGTTAGGGTGAGGGGTAAGGACAGGCTACTCCAGATCCCCCCCGTTACTCGCAATCACCTTCTTATACCACCAGAACGATTTCTTGCGCTTGCGGTCCAGCGTGCCGTTCCCGGCGTCATCGCGGTCAACGTACACAAACCCGTAGCGCTTGCTCATCTCGCCCGTTGAGGCCGATACCAGGTCGATGCAGCCCCAGGTGGTGTAGCCCATCAGCGGCACGCCGTCCTCGATCGCGTCGCCCATCGCGCGGATATGCTCGCGCAGGTAGCTGATGCGGTAGTCGTCGTTGATCTCGCCGTTGGCGTCAATCTCGTCCTTCGCCCCCAGGCCGTTTTCCACCAGGAACAGCGGCTTCTGGTAGCGGTCGTACATCATGTTCATGGTGATGCGCAGGCCGAGCGGGTCGATGCCCCAGCCCCACTCGCTCACCTGAATGTGCGGGTTACGCAGGGACTTCACGATGTTCGCCGCGCTGGTGTTGCCCGCGTTCATGTCCGCCGACGCGCAGCGCGAGGCGTAATAGCTGAACGAGACAAAATCGACGGTGTTTTTCAGAAGTAGATCGTCGCCGGGATCTTTCACAATCACCACGCCTTTCTCGCGGAACACGCGGGCAGAATAGGCCGGATAGCTGCCGCGCGCCTGCACGTCGATAAAGAACAGGTTCTCGCGGTCTTTCTCCAGCGCCATCCACACGTCTTCCGGCTTGCAGGAGTAGGGGTAGAAGTTCCCGCCCGCCAGCATGCAGCCGACCTGGTTTTCCGGGTTCACCTCATGGGCGATTTTGGTCGCCAGCGCGCTTGCCACCAGTTCATGGTGCGCGGCCTGGTATTTCACCTGGTCTTCGTTTTCACCTTCCTCAAACACCAGCCCCGCGCCAGAGAACGGGCTGTGCAGCATGATGTTGATTTCGTTGAATGTCAGCCAGTATTTCACCAGCCCGTTAAATTCTTCAAAGCAGGTGCGGGCGTAGCGGGCGAAGAAATCGACCATCTTACGGTTGCGCCACGAGCCGTACTCCGTCACCAGGTGCATCGGCACGTCGAAGTGGCACAGGGTGACCAGCGGCTCAATATTGTACTTTTTGCACTCCTCGAACACCGCGCGGTAGAAGGCAATACCCTCTTTGTTCGGCAATGGCTCGTCGCCGTTCGGGTAGAGACGGCTCCAGGCAATCGAGGTGCGGAACACCGTAAAGCCCATCTCCGCCATCAGGGCGATGTCTTCTTTGTAGCGATGGTAAAAATCAATCGCCTCGTGGCTCGGGTAGAATTCGTCGTCACGCAGCGAAAAACGCTTTTCCTGACCGATCTTCACCGCCAGACGATGCGCGCCGTGGGGGATCATATCGACCGTTGTCAGTCCTTTGCCGCCCTCACGGTAAGCACCTTCACACTGGTTGGCGGCAAGCGCGCCGCCCCATAAAAATCCTTGTGGAAAAACAGACATTCTTACCTCGCTTTCAATTTATGCTTTTGCTGCGTTGTTCTGAACCGGTGCGGTCTGCAGGGCGCGCGCTTTTTCAGCTTCGTCTTCGACCGGGATATCCTCAAACCCTAAAAGCAGGGTCAGAACAAACGACAGCACCACCGCCAGCCCCATTACGCCAAACACCCAGACGATGGTCATCGGGTTAGACGGGTCGAAGAACTGCACGCTGGTGAATAGCCCCGGCGCCGCCATCGAGTGGCTGGCGAGACCGGCCATACCGGCGACCGCCCCGCAGATAAAGCCGCTGATCAGGCTCGCAATCAGCGGACGTTTCAGACGCACCGCCACGCCGTACAGCGCCGGTTCAGAGATCCCCGCCATAATGGCGGAGGCCGCTGCCGCCAGCGCCGTCTGGCGCAGCTCCGGGTTTTTGGTTTTCCACGCCACCGCCAGCGACGAGCCGCCGAGCGACAGGTTAGCGCCGATTTCCGACGGCATGACCATCCCTTCCTTGCCCGTTTCGGCGATGGTCTGAATGATGGTCGGCGTAAACACGCGGTGCATCCCGGTCATCACCAGCAGCGGCCAGAGCGCGCCCATGATGGCGACGGAGAGCCAGCCCAGATAGCCGTGAATGGTGTAGACCAGCGCGGAGATGGCGCTACCGATCCAGATCCCCAGCGGGCCAATCAGCACGATGGCGAGCGGGGCGGCAATCAGCACGATCAGCATCGGCTTCAGGAAGTTTTTGGTTACCGCCGGGGTAATGCGATCTACCCAGCGTTCGATGTACGACAGGCACCAGGTCATCACCAGTGCCGGGATGACGGTGTAGGTGTATTTCACCGCCGTCACCGGAATAAAGGCGAACTCAACGTGTTCGCCCTGCGCGGCTTTCGCCATCAGCTCGATAAAGCTCGGGTGCACCAGCACGCCCGCGATGGCGATCGCCAGAGACATATTGGTTTTGAACTTCACCGCCGCCGAGGCCGCTACCATCAGCGGCAGGAAGAAGAACGCGCCGTCGCCGATGACGGTCAGAATGGTGAGCGTCGGCGCGCCTTTTGGCAGCACGCCGGTCATCTCAAGGATCATCGCCAGCAGCTTGACCATCGAACCGCCGATGATCGCCGGGATCAGCGGGGACATGGTGCCGATCAGTGCGTCGAGGATCCCGGCACCAATGCGGCGTAAGGTCAGTTTCTGCGGACCTTCCGGTACGGCAGGCTGCAGGCTGGTTGGCAACAGACTCACCACTTCGCGATACGCCTGTGAAACGGTGTTGCCAATAATGACCTGACACTGGTTGTCATTGCGCACCACGCCGAGCACGCCGCTGATGCTTTTCAGGCGCGCAACGTCGGTGAGGGTTTCGTCTTTCAGAACGAAACGCAGTCGCGTCATGCAGTGGGTGACGGCGACGATGTTCTCTTTGCCGCCCAGCGCGCTGATAACGTCGTTCGCCAGCGCAGCGTAATTTTTGGCCATCGGATGTGATCCTGTTATCGTTGTGTGAAATGTAGGAAACCGGTTCCACATAATCATCATGAGTTTCTTTTGATGAAACAAGATCGCTTTTTGAACATTTTTCTTTTTCGTGATTCAGATCGCAATGAGATGCCGAAAGCGTGATGTTGCCGCTGCGACAATTTTTCCGCGGTGCAGTACACTGCCCGCATGAGTTTCGGATGGAAGAACAGTATGACCACGATGCTGGAAGTGGCGAAGCGGGCAGGCGTTTCGAAAGCGACGGTTTCCCGGGTGTTGTCGGGTAACGGCTACGTTAGCCAGGAGACCAAAGACCGGGTGTTTCAGGCCATTGAAGAGAGCGGCTATCGCCCGAATTTGCTGGCGCGCAACCTGGCGACCAAACGCACCCAGACCCTGGGGCTGGTGGTGACGAACACCCTTTATCACGGCGTCTACTTTAGCGAACTGCTGTTTCACGCCGCGCGGATGACGGAAGAAAAAGGGCGGCAGCTGATCCTCGCCGACGGCAAGCACAGCGCCGAAGAAGAGCGCGAGGCGATCCAGTATCTGCTGGATATGCGCTGCGATGCGGTGATTATCTACCCGCGTTTTCTGAACGTGGAAGAGCTGGACGAGCTCGTTGAGAAATGCGAGCAGCCGATTATGGTGCTCAACCGCCGCCTGCGGAAAAACAGCAGCCACAGCGTCTGGTCCGATCATAAAGCCTCGTGTCAGGACGCGGTGTCGCAGCTGATTGCAAAAGGGCACCGGGAGATTGCATTTATCACCGGCTCGATGGATTCCCCCACCGGGGTCGAGCGTCTTTCCGGTTACAGGGATGCGCTGGCGCAGCACGCTATTCCGCTGCGCGAGGGGCTGATTGCGCAGGGGAAGTGGAACCCCACCAGCGGCGCGGCGGCGGTTTCTGAACTGCTTGCTCGCGGGGAACGCTTTACCGCGCTGGTGGCGAGCAATGACGATATGGCGATCGGCGCCATCAAGCAGCTGCACGACAGCGGCGTCGCTACGCCGGACGCGGTATCCGTCATCGGTTTTGACGACGTGGCCATCGCGCCCTATATCGTGCCATCGCTCTCCAGCGTGCGTATTCCGGTGACGGAGATGATTCAGGAGACCATCAGCCGCCTGATCTTCATGCTCGACGGCGGGGAGTTTAAATATCAGCAAACCTTCTCCGGCGAGCTTGTCCTGCGCGACTCCGTCATTGATGGCCCGTACCGCTGACGTCGACATCTGTCATCGTCACTAATGACGATGACAGAAAATTTGTTTTACATTTCCATTAAAATCAAACATTTAAATGTTGGCACGGTTTATGAATAGCTTCGCGCATAACAGTTATGCCGGAGAAGCAGATGAACCGTTTTATTATGGCCGATGCCAGTAAGTGCATTGGTTGCCGTACCTGTGAAGTGGCGTGCGTGGTTTCCCATCAGGCGGAGCAGGACTGCGCCTCTCTCACTCCCGATACTTTCCTGCCGCGCATCCACGTCATTAAAGGCGTGAATATTTCCACCGCCGCCATCTGTCGCCAGTGCGAAGACGCACCGTGCGCCAACGTCTGCCCGAACGGGGCGATTAAGCGCGAGAAGGGCTTTGTGCACGTGATGCAGGAGCGCTGTATCGGCTGCAAAACCTGCGTTGTCGCCTGCCCGTATGGCGCGATGGAGGTGGTGGTTCGTCCGGTGGTGCGCAACAGCGGTATGGGGCTGAGCGTGCGGGCAGAGAAGGCCGAAGCCAATAAATGCGACCTTTGCTATCACCGTGAAGCCGGCCCGGCCTGTATGGAAGCCTGCCCGACGCACGCGCTGGTCTGCGTGGATCGCGATAAGCTTGAGCAGATGAGCGCCGAAAAACGCCGTCGCGCGGCGTTCGACACATCGTCATCGCTGCTGTTTTAAGCCGCGATGAGCGTTAACGGCGTACAGCTTCGGGTGCGCGGCAAGGTGCAGGGCGTGGGGTTTCGGCCCTTCGTCTGGCAGCTGGCGCACCGGCTGAAACTTGTGGGCGATGTCTGCAACGACGGAGAGGGTGTTCTGGTGCGCCTCGCGGGTAATGGGGGGGACTTTACCGCGAGGCTGCGCCAGGACTGCCCACCGCTGGCGCGTATCGACGAGGTTGATACGCAGCCCTACAGCTGGTCTGGCGTGCCGACGGAATTTACCATCCGCCAGAGCGAGCGCGGAGCGATGGACACGCAAATCGTGCCGGATGCCGCCACCTGTCCGGCGTGTCTGGCTGAAATGCGCGACCCTGGCGAGCGCCGCTACCGTTACCCGTTTATCAACTGCACCCACTGCGGGCCGCGGTTTACTATTATCCGCGCGATGCCCTATGACCGTCCGGCCACGTCGATGGCCGCATTTCCGCTGTGCGCGCCGTGCGAAACCGAGTACCGCAACCCGGCTGACCGGCGTTTCCACGCCCAGCCGGTGGCCTGCCCGGACTGCGGGCCGCAGCTGGAATGGCGGGCCGGAGATGCCGTTGGTGCCCGTGAATCGGCTTTACGCGCGGCGGTGGCGATGCTGAAAGGCGGCGGCATTGTCGCGGTTAAAGGGCTGGGCGGTTTCCACCTCGTCTGCGACGCGCTGGATCCGCAGGCGATACTGAAACTGCGGATGCGCAAGCAGCGCCCGACGAAGCCGCTGGCGGTGATGATCCCGGATGCGAACGACCTGCCGGAGACGATACAGACGCTGCTACGCTTGCCCGCCGCACCGATTGTGCTCACGCCAAAAGCCTCGCTTCCCGCGTTTCCCGAGGAAATTGCACCGGGGCTCGATTGCATTGGCGTGATGCTGCCCGCGAACCCGCTCCAGCATCTTCTGATGATGGACTGCCGGCGCCCGCTGGTGATGACCTCCGGCAACCTCAGCGGCAGACCGCCTGCCGTCACTAACCAGCAGGCGCTGGAGGAGCTCAGCGGCATCGCGGACGGCTTCCTGCTGCATAACCGCGACATCCTTCAGCGCATGGATGATTCGGTGATGGATCGGGATGGCGCTATCCTGCGTCGCGCGCGCGGCTTTGTGCCGGACGCCGTCACGTTGCCCGCGGGTTTTGAGGATATCCCCGCCATGCTGTGCACCGGTGCAGAGATGAAAAACACCTTCTGCCTGGTGCGCGGGAACCAGGCGGTACTGAGCCAGCACTTTGGCGATCTCAGCGACGAGGGCGTCGAGGCGCAATGGCACAGCGCGCTCTCGACGATGCAGGACATCTATGCCTTTCAGCCGGAGCGCGCGGTGTGCGATGCCCATCCGGCGTACCGCGCCCGACGGTGGGCGCAGGAGCAGGCACTGCCCGTCGAAACCGTGCTGCATCATCACGCCCATGCGGCGGCGTGTCTGGCTGAGAACGGCTGGCCGCTCGACGGCGGAGACGTTATCGCCCTGACGCTGGACGGGATCGGCATGGGTGAAAACGGCGCGCTGTGGGGCGGCGAGTGCCTGCGGGTCAACTATCTCGACTGCGAACGGCTCGGCGGCCTGCCTGCCGTTGCGCTGCCGGGGGGCGATCTGGCGGCGACGCAGCCGTGGCGAAATTTGCTTGCCCACTGTCTGGCGTTTGTCCCGGACTGGCAGCAGTACCCGGAAACGCGGGCAATCCAGCGTCAAAACTGGCCACTGCTGGCAACGGCTGTGTCGCGCGGCATCAACGCGCCGCGGGCGTCTTCCTGCGGTCGTCTGTTTGACGCCGTCGCCTGCGCGCTGGGCATCGACGCGCAGCGCTACGAAGGCGAAGCGGCCTGTCGGCTGGAGGCGCTGGCATCGCAGTGCGCGGGGGTTGATCATCCGGTGACGCTGGAAGTGGATAACCTCGCGCTGTTCTGGCGGCAGTGGCTGAGCTGGCAGGCGGAGCCCCGCGAGCGCGCGTGGGCCTTTCACGACGCGCTGGCAAAAGGGCTGGCGCAGCTCGCCGCGTGCCATGCCCGACGCCTGTCGCTGTCGACAATCTGCCTCAGCGGCGGCGTGTTGCACAACCGTCTACTGCGCGCGCGCCTGCGTCACTATCTTTCTGACTTTACGTTTCTTTTTCCTTCGCGCCTGCCCGCAGGTGACGGAGCGATCTCCTTCGGGCAGGCGGTGGTCGCCGCTGCCCGGTCATGTTCAAAAAGGATTTAAAATGTTACGACAGTTACGCAACGAACCTCGCGCCGCGCTTCTGCTGCTGGCTCTGGTAATGGCAAACCTGCTGGCCTGGGGATGGGCATGGCACACCTTCAGCGGCAGCACGGCGCTGATGGCGGCCAGCCTGCTGGCGTGGTGCTACGGGCTGCGTCACGCCGTGGACGCCGACCACATCGCGGCCATTGATACCGTGACGCGTAAGATGATGCAGCAGGGCAAGCGCCCGTCCGGGGTGGGGGCGTGGTTCTCGCTGGGTCACTCCACCATTGTGGTGCTGGCCTCCATCGCCATCGCCGCCACCGCCACGGCGTTTCAGAAAAACATGGCATGGTTCCACGAGACCGGGAGCCTGATTGGCACCGCGGTGTCCGCCACCTTCCTGCTGGCGATGGCGCTGGTGAATATGGTGATCCTTCGCGGGGTCTGGCGCAGTTTTCAGGCGCTGAAAAAAGGCCAGCCGGTGCAGGGAGACATCACGCTGCCTGCCCAGGGCGGCGTCATGAACTGGTTGTTTGGCAAAACCTTCCGCCTGGTGAATAAAAGCTGGCAGATGTACCTGGTCGGTTTCCTGTTTGGCCTTGGCTTTGACACGGCCACCGAGATCGGCGTGCTGGGGATCTCTGCCGCCAGCGCCTCCAGCGGCATGTCGGTATGGTCAATCATGATCTTCCCGGCGCTGTTCGCCAGCGGCATGGCGCTGGTGGATACTCTCGATAACCTGCTGATGGTCGGCGCTTATGGCTGGGCGTTTGATAAACCGCAGCGCAAGCTCTACTACAACATTACCATCACCGGCACCTCCGTGGTGGTGGCGCTGTTTATCGGCGGGCTGGAAGCGCTGGGCCTGCTGATGGACAAATTTGCCCTCAGTGGCGGCGTCTGGGATCTGATCGGCGCGGTAAACGACAACCTGGGCAACGCCGGGTTTGTGGTGGTCGGGCTGTTTGTCGCCTGCTGGCTGATCTCCATGGTCAACTACCGTTGGCGCGGCTACGACGCGCTGGTGGTGCGTTCCTGAACTACCCAGCCCTGTTTTTGCCCGGCGGCGCTACGCTTGCGCGGGCCTACAAGGTTTACCGTTTTGGGGTTGAGTAGGCCGGGTAAGCGGAGCGCCACCCGGCATTGCGAGGGTTAAGCAGGTAGCGATTTTAGCAGCGTGAACGCCTCCTTCATCCGGTCTTCACTGACGACAAAGGCGCGTATCTGACCCTCGCTGTCCGCACCTCGCGCGACCATTCCCTGTGGTTCGAGGGTAATTTGCCAGCTCAGATCCTGACGCTGCGTTTCACCTGCGAGATGCAGCGGTAATTCCGGCGTTTTTACTTTTACCAGCATGGCGGGCAATTTCAGCGGCGCGCTGCTGCCGAGCAGATTTTTCGCCAGATACATTGCGCTTAACTGAATCGGCTGCAAAAAGGGCAGCACCTGACCGTTAATTTCCGCACAGTCGCCCAGGGCATAAATGTCCGGCCGCGTGGTTTGCAGGTAGCTGTCTACCTTCACGCCGCGGTTTATCTCAGCCCCTGCGCGATGCGCCAGCGCGGTTTCCGGGCGCAGCCCCGTCGCGGCAACCACCGCATCCACTTCTACGCTGCGGCTGCGGTCGAGCGTGGCGCGAATACCGCCTTCGGTTTTGCTCAGGCTCTGCAGCTGCGATTTCAGCAGCAGATGGACGCCCATATCGGTCAGACGATGCTGTAAGCGACTGCTTACTTCTGCGGGCATCAGCGCCGACAGAATACTGGCCGCGTGGTCAACCAGGGTGACGGATTTCCCCGCGCGGCAGAAATCCATCGCCAGCTCGGTGCCGATCAGCCCGCCGCCGACAATCATCACCCGTTGCGCATCGCGGAGCAGGGTTTCGCTGGCCTGGTACTCCTGCTGGCTGTTGAGGGTAATCATCAGCTCGCGGCCCTCAACCGGCGGCACAAAGGCTGATGCCCCGGTCGCCAGCACCAGCCTGTCGTACTGCCAGGTTTTCTCTTTCGCTTTCACCACGTGGGCGTCGGCGTCGATGTCGGTGACCCAGGTGTACGGAAACAGACGCAGGTTAAACTGCTCCGCGAACTCCCCCGCCGTCTGGCGGGTGAGGTCTTCGGCGCGCTGATTCTGGCTGATGACGTGGCTTAAATCAGGCTTGTTGTACTCGTCCATGCTGTCAGCGGCAATCACCGTCAGCGGCACGTGAGCGTCCTGCTTGCGGATATTTTTCACCAGCTGGCGGGCGGCAAAGCCCGAGCCGATGATAACGATGCCGTTGCTCATTTTGCCTCCGCTGCCAGTTCGTCAAAGACGTCTTTGCCGAGGGAACATTCCGGGCAGAGGAAGTTGTCCGGCACCTCGCTCCACGGCGTGCACGGAGAGACATCCTGTAGCGGCTCGCCCAGCTCAGGATCGTAAACCCACTGGCAGACGCTGCACTGCATGCGTGGGCCGAGATCGGCGCTGGCGGCAACGTCACAGGTTTGCGGCTGTTCGGCGGGTGTTGCATCGGCATCAGGAAGCGGTGCGAGCGCCCACTGACGGGCAATGTCGCGACCGTGCTGGCGGCAGATTTCCAGCGCGTCGAGATCAGGACGCCATTTCGCCTTCAGGCTCAGGGACATCTCAAAACCGGCATCCTGTAAACGGGTGGAGAGACGGTCTACCGCGCCGCCGCTCCAGCCGTGTGAACCAAAGGCACTGGCGCGTTTGTTGCGAAAGCGCAGACCGGTCATCTCTTCCACCAGGCCGGCAATTTTCGGCATCATCACGTTATTCATGGTGGAGGTGCCCACCAGCACGCCCTTAGAGCGGAAGACGTTGGTCAATACCTCGTTCTTATCGCTGCGCGCCACGTTGAAGATTTTCACCGCCACGTTCGGGTCCACTTCGTTGATGCCCTGGGCAATGGCGTCCGCCATCATGCGGGTGTTGTTGGACATGGTGTCGTAGAAAATCGTAATGCGGTCTTCCTGATAATCTGCCGCCCATTTCAGGTACAGCTCCACTATCTGGGTTGGGTTTTCACGCCACACCACGCCGTGGGAGGTGGCAATCATCTCCACCGGCAGGTTGAAGCCGAGGATCTCGGTGATTTTCGGCGTCACCAGGCGGCTGAATGGGGTCAGGATGTTGGCGTAGTAACGCTGGCACTGTTCGAACAGCTCGGCTTGGTCCACTTCGTCGTTGAACAGGCGCTCGTCGCAGTAGTGCTGGCCGAAGGCGTCGTTGCTGAACAGCACCGCGTCGCCGGTCATGTAGGTCATCATGCTGTCCGGCCAGTGCAGCATCGGGGTTTCCACAAAGATCAGCTGCTTGCCGTTGCCGATATCCAGCGCGTCGCCGGTTTTCACGGTGTGGAAGTTCCACTCCGGATGGTGATGGTGGCCGTTGATCGAGTCGATGGCGTTGGTGGTGCAGTAGATTGGGGTGTCCGGGATGCAGGACATCAGTTCGGTCAGGGCCCCGGCGTGATCCTCTTCCGCATGGTTGATGATGATGTAGTCGATGGCGTTCAGATCGATTTCGCTGCGCAGGTTCTGCACGAACTCGCGGCTGAACTTGTGATCGACGGTATCGATCAGCACGTTTTTACCTTCGCGAATGAGATAGCTGTTGTAGCTGCTGCCGCGCAGCGTTTTGTATTCCGTCCCGTGGAAATCGCGCACTTCCCAGTCACGTTGACCCACCCAATGAATGTTATTTTTAACCAGAATAGACATAGCAACCTCAGCGTAATACAGCGTTTCAAATAAGATGCTGTACCTATATCAAGGTGCGTGCCAACTATTTAATTGATTGATAATATTGAGTTTATAAATGTATTGTCCGTAAAGGATAGTCATTATGACTATCAAGAAAGCTGTCAATATGACACTATGTATTGTCAAAATGACTGTGAGGCTGACATGAGCTTTTCTGTAGATGTGCTGGCGAAGATTGCCATTGAACTGCAAACCGGTATCGGCCATCAGGACCGTTTTCAACGGCTGATCTCCACGCTGCGCCAGGTGCTGGCGTGTGACGCCTCGGCGCTGCTGCGCTACGAGGGAAGACAGTTTATTCCGCTGGCTATCGACGGGCTGGCGCAGGACGTGCTCGGACGGCGCTTTACCCTTGAAGGCCATCCGCGGCTGGAGACCATCGCCCGCGCGGGTGACGTGGTGCGTTTCCCGGCGGACAGCGATCTGCCCGACCCGTACGACGGCCTGATCCCCGGACAGGAGAGCCTGAAGGTGCACGCCTGTATCGGCCTGCCGCTGTTTGCCGGGCAAAACCTGATTGGCGCGCTGACGCTCGACGGCATGTCGCCGGACCAGTTCGACACCTTCAGCGACGAAGCGCTGCGCCTGATTGCGGCGCTGGCCGCCGGGGCGCTGAATAATGCGCTGTTGATAGAGCAGCTGGAGAGCCAGAATATTCTTCCCGGCAGCCCGGCGGCGTTTGAGCAGGTCACGCACACGGAGATGATCGGTCTTTCGCCCGGCATGGCGCAGCTCAAAAAAGAGATTGAGATTGTCGCCGCGTCCGATCTGAACGTGCTGATCTTCGGGGAGACCGGCACCGGTAAGGAGCTGGTGGCGAAAGCCATTCACGAAGCCTCGCCGCGGGCGGCCAACCCGCTGGTGTACCTCAACTGCGCCGCGCTGCCGGAAAGCGTGGCGGAGAGCGAGCTGTTTGGTCACGTCAAAGGGGCGTTTACCGGGGCGATCAGCAACCGCAGCGGCAAGTTCGAAATGGCCGATAACGGCACGCTCTTCCTGGATGAGATTGGCGAATTATCCTTATCACTTCAGGCCAAACTGCTGCGCGTATTGCAGTACGGCGATATTCAGCGCGTGGGGGATGACCGCAGCCACAGAGTGGACGTGCGCGTGCTGGCAGCGACTAACCGGGATCTGCGTGAAGCGGTGCTGGCGGGCAATTTCCGCGCCGACCTGTTCCACCGCCTGAGCGTGTTCCCGCTGTCCGTGCCCCCGCTACGCGAGCGCGGGGACGACGTGGTGCTGCTGGCGGGCTTTTTCTGCGAGCAGTGCCGCCTCAGGATGGGGCTTTCCCGCGTGGTGCTGAGCCCGGGGGCGAGATCGCATCTGCTGAGCTACGGCTGGCCGGGCAACGTGCGCGAGCTGGAGCATGCGATTCACCGCGCGGTAGTGCTGGCGCGGGCGACGCGCTCGGGGGATGAAGTGGTTATTCATGCGCGCCATTTTGCGCTGCAGGATGAAAATACGCCGTCCGTGAAGCCTGCAACGCCTGAGAGCGTGAACGAGAACCTGCGCGAGGCGACGGAAGCATTTCAGCGTCAGATGATTACCCGCGCGCTGGAGCAGAACAACCGCAGCTGGGCGGCGTGCGCCCGTGCGCTGGAGATGGACGTCGCCAACCTGCACCGGCTGGCGAAGCGTCTCGGGCTGAAGGGTTAGATTATCCCGGCCTGGTAGAAGTCCTGCAGGTTGATGGCGCCGCACAGCCTGCCGTGCTCGTCCACCACCGGTGCGGCGGTGATTTTGCGCTTCATCAGCACCTCTTTGGCTTCAATGGCGCGGCTGTCGGCGTTCAGCGTTAGCCCGCCTTTGGTCATGGCGTCCGACACGTTCGTTTCCAGCCTGCCGCCGCCCACCAGCCAGCGGCGCAGGTCGCCGTCGGTGAACACGCCCTTCACGTTGCCGCTGTCATCGCACACCGCCACCAGCCCCAACCCGGTGCGGCTCAGCTCCAGCATCGCGTCCATCACGCTGGTATCGAGTTTGACCTGCGGAATGGCATCGTCGGTGCGCATCAGGTGGTGAACTTTATTGAGCAGGCGAGCACCGAGCGCGCCTGCCGGATGCGAACGGGCAAAATCTTCTTCGTTAAAGCCGCGCGCCTGCATCACCGCCATCGCCAGCGCGTCGCCCATCATCAGGGTGTTAACGGTGCTGGAGGTCGGGGCAAGGTGCATCGGACAGGCTTCACGCTCAACGGAAATGTCCAGTGTCGCCTTGGCGGCCAGCGCCAGCGGCGAGCGGGGTTTCCCGGTCATCGCCAGCAGGGCGACCGATTTTTCCTGCAGGCGAGGGATGATGAGATCCAGCTCCTTGGCCGAGCCGGAGTAGGAGATAAACAGCATCACGTCGCGGCTTTCAATCATCCCCAGATCGCCGTGCAGCGCCTCTGCCGGATGCACGAAAAACGCCGGGGTGCCGGTGCTGGCGAGCGTCGCGGCAATCTTTTTACCGATATGGCCGGATTTACCGATGCCCGCCACGATCACTTTGCCTTCGCAGTGGATAATGGTGTTGGCGGCGCGGACGAAATCCTCGCCCAGACGTTCCGGCAGGCGGCTGGCTTCCTGCAGCTCCAGCATTAGCGTCTGGCGGCCCGTTTCTAACAGAAAATCACTCATCTCTCTCTCCGGTTACGATCACGTCGATGCCTTTTTCTTCCAGCGCTTTTTTGAACGCCGGATCGATACCCGCGTCGGTAATCAGCTTATCAACGCTTTCAAGGCTACAGACAATGTTGGGGCTTTTGCGGCCAAACTTCGACGAGTCTGCCATCAAAATCACTTCCCGCGCGGCGTTGCACATCGCTTTGCTGACGCTGAAGACCTCGTTAAACGTCGTGACGCCCGCGTTCAGGTCGATGCCGTCGGTGCCCATAAACAGTTTATCGAAGCTGAAGTGGTCGAAGGCGTTCTCTGCCAGCTGACCGTGAAACGATGCCGATTTTTTGCGGAAGGTACCGCCGGGCATCAGGATGGTCTGCTCGCTGTCGAACTCCGACAGGGCGTTAACGATGTGCAGGCTGTTGGTCATCACCGTGATGTTGTTAAAGCGGCTGAGCAGGGGGATCATCTGCAGGACGGTGCTGCCGGCGTCGAGGATGATGGAATCGCCATCGTGGATAAATTTTACGGCGGCTTCGGCAATCAGCGCTTTCTGGTGGGTATTGATCAGCGTTTTGTGATCGATAGGCGGGTCGGCTTCGTCTTTGTTAAGCACCACGCCGCCGTAGGTTCGAATGACGGCGCCAGAGTTTTCGAGCAATACCAGGTCCTTGCGTATCGTCGTGCCGGTGGTGTCAAAGTAGTGGGCGAGGTCCTCTACCGAGCATTTTCCCTGCTTTTGCAGATGCTCAAGAATGGCCGCCTGCCGCTGACGAGGTTTCATAGGCGCTTCGTTCCTTAGGTTGCGAAATGATAATTTCGCAAGCCTATAGCTTTCACAACGAAATTATCCATGTTTCAGATTAAGCGCTAATGATAGTGCATTCTGACAGAGTGGATCATGGGGAAAGATCACATCAGGCCGTAATTCCTGCAGCGAAATGCCGTTGATTGCCTGGATTTTCACCGGACGGGCGAAGACGGTCATGCCACGCATGATGAGGGAATCGCAGACCTTATTGTTTTCATCCAGCGCAACAGCGACGACGACCCGCGGCTTGAAACGTCCACCGGAACGCCCGACGCCCACGCGGCCTTTCTGGCACAGGGCGTCAAACGCGCGGTTGAACTGGTGGATCTGCCAGCCGCCAAACGCCATCTGGCAGATCCAGGCGAGGGCGGCGACGGTAATGAGTGCGGTGACCATATCGGCTCCTTAATTGCCGGGTGGCGGCTGCGCCTTACCCGTCCTACGGGGATTGTAGCCCCGGTAAGCGCAGCGCCACCGGGGAATGAACTCAGAACATCACCTGCCCACCGGTCACGTTAATCGACTGCCCGGTGCAATACGAGGCTTTCGGGCTGGCGTAAAACAGCAGCATATTCAGCACGTCCTGATAATCGCACCCGCGCTTCAGCGGCACTTTATCGATGTAGTACTGCTCCACTTCCTCAGCTTTGATGCCGAGCTTGGTGGCATACTGCGGCAGCAGGGACTGGAACATCGGCGATTTCAGCAGGTTGCCCAGCATTAGCGAGTGAACGGTGATGCCGTACTCGGCCAAATCCAGCGCCAGAGACTGCGTCAGCCCCACGCCGCCAAACTTCGCCGCGCTGTAGCCGGAGTTGTGCTTGCTGCCCACTTTCCCGGATTTGGAGTTGATCTGAATGATGCGCCCCTGAATGCCGTCGCGGATCATCAGACGGGAAAACTCGCGGGCGCAGAGGAAATAGCCCACCAGATTCACCTGCAGCGAACGGTCAAAATCCCCCAGTTCGAAATCGCTGATAAAGGCCGCTTTCGCAATCCCCGCGCTGTAGACCAGCAGGTCGGTGCGCCCAAAAATCTCGTCCACGCCGCGGGCCAGCGCCATCACGCTCTGCTCGCTGGTGGCGTCGGCACCAAAGCCGTATGCCACCCCTTCGCCAAATTCGGTGTTGATGGCGTCCGCCACGCGGGCGGCTTTTTCACTCTGAATGTCCACTACCGCCACGCGGTAACCCTCTGCGGCAAGCCCACGGCAGAGGAACTCGCCTAAGGTTTGTCCTCCACCAATGACAACGGCAACCTGACTCATGTGATTCTCCTTAATTACGCAACAAATTTTAACGTGCAGCCTGGGGTGACAGCCTGCGGAACCGGGCCCGCTACGTGCACCGTGCCGGGATACTCGGCCTGCGGCTGGCCGTCGAAACGCAGGGTGATGTGGCCCAGCTCGCGCAGGTTTTGCTCGGCCACGTCGCCGACGGCGGTCACGGCATAGCGCGCCTCGCCCAGCTCCAGCTGGCTTCCTGCCTTCAGCTCGCCCTTCAGCTCGCCGTGGCAGTGGATAAAGCAAAACTCTTCGATATCCGCAGGCGCGCCTTCGCGGAAGGTGATTAGCATCTGGTCGCTCAGCGCGTCCGCTGCGCTCTGGCCGATGCGGGTAATGGTGGTCTGGTAAATGACGGTCATCGCAGGAACCTCTTATTGATAAATAAAGCCGGAGACAAACCAGGCAATCAGCACCGTCGGCGCGCCCGTCAGGAAGCGGCTGACCAGCACGGACGGCACACCCACGCGCACGGTGTCCTGGCGCGCTTCGGCCAGCGACAGCCCAACGGGGATAAAGTCGCACGCCGCCTGGGCGTTAATGGCAAACAGAGCGGGCAGGGCGAGGTGCGGAGGGATGTTCCCCAGACCAATCTGTACGCCAATCAGCACGCCGATGACCTGGGCAATCACCGCGCCCGGGCCGAGGAACGGCGACAGCAGCGGGAAGGAGCAGATCAGTGCCAGCGTCACCAGCCCAAGCGGGTGGCTGGCGAGCGGGGCGAGGCCGTGGGCAATCCAGTCGCCCAGGCCGGACGCCATGATGATGCCGATAAGCGCCGAGACGAACGCCATAAACGGCAGAATCGTTTTCAGTACCGTGTCGATGGTGTCGCGCCCGGACTGGAACAGCACCGCCACGGCGGAGCCCATCCCCATCCCGACCTTTGCCAGCAGGCCGTCGCTCTGCTCGGTGATTTTCTTGCTGGTGTCGTACTCGCGCGGGGCCGCTTTTTGCGGCGCAGGACTGCCATTCACCACAGTGATGTTGTCCTCCTTTACGCCTGAGACATAAATGTCCTCAAGGATGTATTGTGCCAGCGGGCCGGATTTTCCGGTGGAGTGAATATTCACCGTCGGAATGCGGCGCTTCGGATAGATACCGCAGCGCAGCGTGCCGCCGCAGTCAATCACCGCCACGCCGATGTCCGCTTCCGGCGGTTCGCCTTCCTTGAAGCCGTCGACCGCTTCCCAGCCGGTCAGCTCGCGCAGCCTGTCGACGATTGCCGGGCGCGTCCCTGCGGTGATGTAGACGATCTTTTTGCCTTCGGTAGCGTCGAACTCCAGCGGGCCGCCCCAGCCGCCCGTGCCTTTCTCAATGCGGATCCGGTTCATGCTGTGGCTCCTGAAAGATGGACCTTCTGTTCAAGCTGGATGCCCATTTTTTTCTCGAAAATGGCGGTGGTGAGGTCGGTCACCCAGCCGCGGAAGAAGTTGGTCACCAGGCCGACCAGCAGGTAGCTCACCGCCAGCGGGCCGAGCGGAAGGCCAAGGGTGGTGAGACCGCTGGCGATCCCGAGATAGACAAACAGCTCTCCGGGGTTAATGTGCGGGAACAGGCCGTTCATGGAATGGCAGCTGTAGGAGGCGGCGGCGTAGTAGCTCGGCTTGTACTTCTCTGGCATAAAGCGGCCGAGGCTCAAGGTCATTGGGTTGCAGAAAACAAAGGTACCGATAAACGGCAATACCAGGTAACGGGACAGCGGATTACCGGCGCAGCGCTGGGCAAAGCGTTCGATGCGCTGCTGGCCGATAAAGTTGATCAGCGCGTTCATGATCACCAGCAGGCTGATCAGCAGAGGCAGGATCCCGGTCACCATGCCGGTGAACACTTCTCCGCCTTTCTGAAACAGCCCGATGAACCACTCGGCGCCGTGGGTGATGGTCTCTATCATTCTTCTCTCCTGTGGGGCTTTTTTGTTTTGTATTACTGTGGCTAATAATAATCACTTTGAAAGATTTTAAAGTGTTAATTAGATCTCACAATGAAAGAAAAATGGATTATTTTGAAAGTTAATTGATGGGGTGAATGATTTTCAGTGGAAAAAAGCGCGGATTTGCGTGGGAGAGGTGCGTACCGCTTCCTTGAGGTGTTGCGGATGCTTTACCATACTGGGTTCTTATCGAACCCGTTAAATGGATGTCTCATGTTCAAGCGTCGTTATGCAGCGCTGTTGCCTGCGCTTATCCTGCTGTCTGCCTGTAGCAGCAAACCTAAGACCGAAGCCGTTCAGCAAACGGCGGGCGCGCCTTCCGGGGGATTCCTGCTGGAGCCGCAGCACAATATGATGCAGATGGGAGGCGACTTCGCGAATAACCCGGCGGCCGAGCAGTTCATCGATAAAATGGTGAGCAAACACGGTTTCGACCGCCAGCAGCTGCATGAAATTTTGTCTCAGGCCAAGCGTCTGGACTACGTGCTGCGCCTGATGGACAGGCAGGCACCGTCCGCCCAGGTGCCGAGCGGGCCAAATGGCGCATGGCTGCGCTACCGCAAACAGTTTATTACCCCGGACAACGTGCAAAACGGCGTGGTGTTCTGGAACCAGTATGAAGATGCGCTCAACCGCGCGTGGCAGGTCTACGGCGTGCCGCCGGAAATCATCGTCGGGATTATCGGCGTGGAGACCCGCTGGGGCCGCGTGATGGGCAAAACCCGCATCCTTGATGCGCTGGCGACGCTCTCCTTTAACTACCCGCGCCGCGCCGAATACTTCTCTTCCGAGCTGGAAACCTTCCTGCTGATGGCGCGCAACGAGCAGGACGATCCGCTCGATTTGAAAGGGTCGTTTGCCGGCGCGATGGGCTACGGCCAGTTTATGCCGTCCTCCTATAAGCAGTATGCCGTCGACTTTAACGGAGACGGCCACATTAACCTGTGGGATCCGGTGGATGCCATCGGCAGCGTGGCGAACTACTTCAAAGCGCACGGCTGGACGCCGGGCGGGCAGGTGGCCGTGCAGGCGAACGGCGAGGCGTTTGGTCTGGAAAATGGCTTTAAAACAAAATACAGCGTAGCGCAGCTAACGGCGGCAGGCTTAACGCCAACCCAGCCGCTGGGCAACGTTGACCAGGTGAGCCTGCTGCGTCTGGATGTGGGAACCGGGTACCAGTACTGGTACGGTATGCCGAACTTCTACACCATCACCCGCTATAACCACAGTACGCACTACGCGATGGCGGTGTGGCAGCTGGGGCTGGCGGTGTCTCAGGCGCGCGTTCCTGCGGCGTCACCGTTTAGTCAGTAAGTCGCTTTATTCCCTCTCTCCCTTGAGGGTGAGGGCTGTGGTGAGGGCACCCGCGTGCCCCTATTTCCTGCAGAAACATTTCGCCACACTCCCGTTTCAAACCCGCCGTTTACATCTCTGCCGTCTTTCATTATTGTTATGTTATAACATTTAATTGGGTGTCGAGATGTCAACCTCCCTTTTTTCTCTTTCTGCGCCGGTTCGGCTTTTGCTGGCGCTGGGACTTATTGTGTTGCTCGGCCTGGCCGTGCGCTGGGCGGTGGCGTTGCCATGATTGTGATGAACGAACTGGTTGCGGGCTATGACCGCCAGCCCGTCACGCGTCCGCTTTCGGGCGTGATTGAACGCGGCAGCATGACCGCCATTATCGGCGCCAACGGCTGCGGCAAATCCACGCTGCTGAAAACGCTCGCCGGATTTATTCCGCCCGTCAGCGGCAGATTTCGCTGGCAGGGTAGACGACCGGTAATCGGCTGGCTGGCACAGCGTCACGCGCTGGAGGCGCAGTTTCCGCTGACCGTGCAGGACGTAGTAAGCATGGGCTGCTGGCCCGGAATTTCGCTTTTTGCCGGTTTTCGTCGTGAAGCGCGCCTGCGTATTAGTGGCGCACTTGAGCGCGTGGGGCTGGAGTCAATGGCGTTATCCACTATCGATGAACTCTCCGGCGGCCAGTTTCAGCGCATGCTGTTTGCCCGCGTATTAGTGCAGCAGGCGCCGCTGGTAATGCTGGACGAGCCTTTTACCGGGGTCGATGAAGCAACCTGCAACGTGCTGATGGATCTGATGCTGGAGATGTATATGCAGGGGCAAACCCTGCTCGCGGTGCTGCACGACAGCGAGCGCGTGGCGCGCCACTTCCCGCAGACGCTGCGGCTGGATGCTGATATTCCCCAGTGGAAAACCGAGCGGGTGAGGGTGGCATGATCTGGCACACATTCTTCCAGCCGTTTATTGAGTACGGCTTTATGCGTCGCGCGCTGGTGGTTTGCCTGGCGCTTTCTATCAGTACCACCGCGCTCGGCGTGTTTCTTCAACTGCGTCGGATGAGCCTGATGGGCGATGCGCTTTCTCACGCCATTTTGCCCGGCGTCGCCGTGGGGTATTTGCTCAGCGGGATGTCACTAATGGCGATGACCGTCGGCGGGTTTATCGCCGGAATTGCCGTTGCGCTGGTGGCCGGGCTGGTCAGCCGCCGCACGCCGCTGAAAGAAGATGCCAGCTTTGCCGGATTTTACCTGGGTTCACTGGCGCTGGGCGTCACGCTCGTTTCGCTGCGCGGCTCGAATGTCGATCTGCTGCATCTGCTGTTTGGCTCCATCCTCGCCGTGGACAATGACGCCGCGCTGTTTGTGACCGGCGTGTGCATCTTCACCCTTATCACGCTGGCCCTTTTTTACCGCGGGCTGGTGACGGAGGCGTTTGATACCGCCTGGCTGCAGGTGAATACCCGCTGGCTGCCCGGGCTGTTGCACGGCCTGTTTCTGGCGCTGCTGGTGCTTAACCTGGTGGCCGGTTTTCAGGTGCTTGGCACGCTGATGGCCGTCGGGCTGATGATGCTCCCGGCGGTGGCGGCGCGCTGTTGGGTACGCACCTTACCCGGATTACTCCTGATGGCCGGTATCAGCGGTATTTTCTGCGCGTGGCTGGGGCTGAGCCTCTCCTGGGCGGCAAGTTTGCCCGCGGGGCCGTCCATTGTGCTGACTGCCAGCGCGCTGTTCTTTATTTCCATTTTATTTGGCACGCAAAGCAGGCTTGCTGGCAGTCTGCGGGCGCTTTTTTAACGTAAGGGGAAACGATGAAACGTACAGGATTAATCATGGCGCTTGCGCTGGGGATGATGTCGCATAGCGTAATGGCGAAAACGCTGAATGTGGTCACCAGCTTTTCGATACTGGGGGATATCACGCAGGAGGTGGGGGGAGATCGCGTGAACGTGACGACGCTGGTCGGGCCGGACGGCGATCCGCATACCTTTGAACCGTCACCAAAAGACAGCGCGGCGCTGAGCAAGGCTGACGTAGTAGTGGTCAACGGCCTGGGGCTGGAAGGCTGGCTCGACCGTCTGGTTAAAGCCTCCGGGTTCAAAGGGCAGCTGGTCGTCGCCTCAACCGGAGTGAAAACCCACACGCTTGAGGAAGATGGAAAGACCGTGACCGATCCGCACGCCTGGAACAGCGCGGCGAACGGTGCGCTGTATGCACAAAATATTCTGAACGGGCTGGTGAAAGCCGATCCGGAAGGCAAAGCGGCGCTGGAGGCTTCAGGGAAGCCGTACATTGCGCAACTGACTCAGCTGGACGGCTGGGCTAAAACACGCTTTAGCCAGATCCCGCAGGAAAAGCGTAAAGTGCTGACCAGCCATGACGCGTTCGGCTATTTTGGCCGCGCTTACGGCGTAACCTTCATGGCACCTCAAGGACTCTCTTCCGAGAGCGAGGCCAGCGCGGCGCAGGTTGCGGAGATTATCAATCAGATTAAAGCCGACGGCGTGAAAACGTGGTTTATGGAAAACCAGCTCGATCCGCGTCTGGTGAAGCAGATTGCGTCGGCGACGGGCGCACAGCCGGGCGGCGAACTTTACCCGGAAGCGCTGTCGGCCAAGGGTGGGGTGGCAGACTCCTACGTTAAGGCGTTTCGTCATAATGTCGATACGATTGCGAACAGCATGAAATAACATTTCTGTAGCCGGTGCGCCCGCACCGGCTTTTTTCTGAAGCCCCCTCGTAAAACCTGAAGCGCATCCCCATATCTGACGAGAAAGTGCTATCTTGTGCTGCACGTTTTTCTCAAGCCTGGAGCAAGAATGACTGACCATGAATTGATGCAGCTTAGCGAGATCGTTGGCCTTGCACTGAAGCAGCGTGGCGCGACAATTACCACCGCAGAATCCTGCACCGGCGGCTGGGTGGCGAAAGCGATTACCGATATCGCCGGCAGTTCCGCCTGGTTTGAACGCGGCTTTGTGACCTACAGTAACGAAGCTAAGGCGCAGATGATTGGCGTGCGCGAAGCCACGCTGGAACAGCATGGCGCGGTCAGTGAACCGGTTGTCATTGAAATGGCCATTGGCGCGCTGAAAGAGGCGCGGGCAGATTACGCCGTTTCCATCAGCGGTATCGCGGGGCCGGACGGCGGCAGCGACGTGAAGCCTGTCGGCACCGTCTGGTTCGGGTTTGCCACGTCCAAAGGGGAAGGGATCACCCGCCGGGAGTGCTTCAGCGGCGATCGTGAAAGCGTGCGTCGTCAGGCAACCGTGTATGCGTTAAAAACGCTCTGGCAACAATTTCTACAAAACACTTGATACTGTATGACCATACAGTATAATTGCACCAACAGAACAGAAGTCCATGGTGAAGCGCAGTTGCTTCTCCCGGCATGACAGGAGTAATAATGGCTATCGACGAAAACAAACAGAAAGCGTTGGCGGCAGCACTGGGCCAGATCGAAAAGCAATTCGGTAAAGGCTCCATCATGCGCCTGGGTGAAGACCGTTCCATGGATGTGGAAACTATCTCCACCGGTTCGCTTTCTCTGGATATCGCACTGGGCGCGGGCGGTTTGCCGATGGGGCGTATCGTAGAAATCTACGGTCCGGAATCCTCAGGTAAAACGACTCTGACCCTGCAGGTTGTTGCAGCGGCGCAGCGCGAAGGTAAAACCTGTGCGTTTATCGATGCCGAGCACGCGCTGGACCCGGTCTATGCCCGTAAGCTGGGCGTTGATATCGACAACCTGCTGTGTTCCCAGCCGGACACCGGCGAGCAGGCGCTGGAGATTTGTGACGCGCTGGCGCGCTCTGGTGCGGTTGATGTGATCATCGTCGACTCCGTTGCGGCGCTGACGCCAAAAGCGGAAATCGAAGGTGAAATCGGTGACTCTCACATGGGCCTCGCGGCACGTATGATGAGCCAGGCGATGCGTAAGCTGGCCGGTAACCTGAAGCAGTCCAATACGCTGCTGATCTTCATCAACCAGATCCGTATGAAAATTGGTGTGATGTTCGGTAACCCGGAAACCACCACCGGTGGTAACGCGCTGAAATTCTACGCCTCTGTCCGTCTGGATATCCGCCGTATCGGCGCGGTGAAAGAGGGCGAGAACGTGGTGGGTAGTGAAACCCGCGTGAAGGTTGTGAAGAACAAAATCGCCGCACCGTTCAAACAGGCTGAGTTCCAGATCCTCTACGGCGAAGGTATCAACTTCCTCGGCGAGCTGGTTGACCTGGGCGTGAAAGAGAAGCTGATTGAAAAAGCGGGCGCCTGGTACAGCTACAACGGTGACAAGATTGGTCAGGGTAAAGCGAATGCTATCTCCTGGCTGAAAGAGAACCCGGCTGCGGCGAAAGAGATTGAGAAGAAGGTGCGTGAGCTTCTGTTGAACAACCAGGACTCCAAACCTGATTTCGTGGTGGATGCTGCGGATGCTGAAGAAACCAACGAAGACTTTTAAGTCTCTCGTATAAAGATGAAGGGCTGCTGACGCGGCCCTTTTTGCATTTCTGAATCTGCAGGTTTTTTATGAGTGAACCGACATCACGCCGACCCGCCTACGCGCGCTTGCTGGACCGTGCGGTACGCATTCTCGCCGTGCGCGACCACAGTGAGCAGGAGCTGCGGCGGAAGCTGTCAGCGCCCGTCATGAGCAAAAACGGGCCGGAAGAGATTGATGCCACTGCGGAAGACAACGACCGCGTGGTGGCCTGGTGCTATGAGCATCATTACCTGGACGATGACCGCTTTGCCTCGCGCTTTCTCGCCAGCCGCGGCCGCAAAGGGTATGGGCCCGCGCGCATCCGGCAGGAGCTGAACCAGAAAGGGGTAGCCAGGGAGTCCATCGAAAAAGCGATGCGCGAAAGCGACACCGACTGGTGCGAGCTGGCAAAAGAGCAGGCTATTCGTAAATACGGCGAACCGCTGCCGCGTGAATTTTCAGAAAAAGTCAAAATCCAGCGCTTTTTGCTCTACCGCGGCTTTCTGATGGAAGATATTCAGGATATCTGGCGTAATTTTGCCGATTGAACGCATGCGGGATTTTACTTCCCACTAAAGAAAACTTATCTTATTCCCACTTTTTCCAGTAGCTGGTCTGTCCAACGGTTTACCGATACAGGCTGGCTACGACATTTCGTTAGCTTGATTTCAGGATAATTATGAGCAAGAGCACCGCTGAGATCCGTCAGGCGTTTCTCGATTTTTTCCATAGTAAGGGACACCAGGTTGTTGCCAGCAGCTCCCTGGTACCGAACAACGATCCGACTCTGCTGTTTACCAACGCCGGGATGAACCAGTTCAAGGATGTGTTCCTTGGTCTCGACAAGCGTAATTATTCCCGCGCTACAACCTCACAGCGTTGCGTGCGTGCGGGCGGTAAACACAACGACCTGGAAAACGTCGGTTACACCGCGCGTCACCACACCTTCTTCGAAATGCTGGGTAACTTCAGCTTCGGCGACTACTTCAAACACGACGCCATTCAATACGCGTGGGAACTGCTAACCGGTGAAAACTGGTTCAACCTGCCGAAAGAGCGTCTGTGGGTTACCGTCTATGAAACCGATGACGAAGCGTTCGAAATCTGGGAAAAAGAGGTCGGTATCCCGCGCGAGCGTATTATTCGCATCGGTGATAACAAAGGCGCGCCATATGCGTCTGATAACTTCTGGCAGATGGGTGATACCGGTCCTTGCGGTCCGTGCACCGAGATCTTCTACGATCATGGCGACCACATCTGGGGCGGCCCTCCAGGTAGCCCGGAAGAAGACGGCGATCGCTATATTGAGATCTGGAACATCGTCTTCATGCAATTCAACCGTCAGGCTGACGGCACCATGGAGCCGCTGCCGAAGCCGTCCGTTGATACCGGTATGGGCCTGGAGCGTATCGCCGCGGTTCTGCAGCACGTTAACTCCAACTACGAGATTGACCTGTTCAGCACCCTGATCAAAGCCGTTGCAGAAGTGACCGGCGCGACCGATCTGAACAACAAATCGCTGCGCGTTATCGCAGACCATATTCGTTCCTGTGCGTTCCTGATTGCTGACGGCGTTATTCCGTCGAATGAAAACCGTGGCTACGTGCTGCGTCGCATCATTCGTCGTGCGATCCGTCACGGCAACATGCTGGGCGCGAAGGACACCTTCTTCTACAAACTCGTTGGGCCGCTGATTGGCGTGATGGGTTCAGCCGGTGACGAGCTGAAACGCCAGCAGGCGCAGGTTGAGCAGGTTCTGAAAACCGAAGAAGAGCAGTTTGCCCGTACGCTGGAGCGCGGCCTGGCGCTGCTGGACGAAGAGCTGGCGAAGCTTAAGGGCGACACGCTGGACGGCGAAACCGCTTTCCGCCTGTACGATACCTACGGCTTCCCGGTTGACCTGACGGCGGACGTTTGCCGCGAGCGCAACATCAAGGTTGATGAAGCAGGCTTTGAAGCCGCGATGGAAGAGCAGCGTCGCCGTGCGCGTGAATCCAGCGGTTTCGGTGCAGACTACAACGCGATGATCCGCGTTGATAGCGCGTCTGAATTTAAAGGTTATGAAGCGCTGGAACTGACCGGCAAAGTGACCGCCCTGTTTGTTGACGGTAAAGCCGTAGACAGCATCAGCGCGGGCCAGGAAGCCGTCGTCATTCTGGACAAAACCCCGTTCTATGCGGAATCCGGTGGCCAGGTTGGCGATAAAGGCGAACTGAAAGGCAACGGCTTTAGCTTCAGCGTAAGCGACACCCAGAAATACGGTCAGGCGATTGGTCACCAGGGCAAACTGGTTTCCGGTTCTCTGAAAGTGGGCGAGGGCGTACAGGCTAACGTTGATGAAGCACGCCGCGCGCGTATTCGCCTGAACCACTCTGCAACCCACCTGATGCACGCTGCCCTGCGCGACGTGCTGGGCACCCACGTTGCACAGAAAGGTTCTCTGGTTAACGACAAGGTGCTGCGTTTCGACTTCTCGCATTTTGAAGCGATGAAACCGTCTGAAATCCGCGCGGTGGAAGACCTGGTGAACGCGCAGATCCGTCGTAACCTGCCAATCGAGACCCACATCATGGATCTTGAGGACGCGAAGAAAAAAGGTGCGATGGCGCTGTTTGGCGAGAAATATGACGAGCGCGTTCGCGTGCTGAGCATGGGTGACTTCTCTACCGAGCTGTGCGGCGGTACTCACGCCTCGCGCACCGGTGACATCGGCCTGTTCCGCATTGTTTCCGAATCCGGTACGGCGGCAGGTGTGCGTCGTATTGAAGCGGTAACCGGTGAAGGCGCAATCGCCAGCCTGCATGCGCAGAGCGATCAGCTGCACGACATCGCGCAGCTGCTGAAAGGCGATAGCCAGAACCTGAGCGAGAAAGTGCGCGTTGCGCTGGATCGTACCCGTCAGCTGGAAAAAGAACTTCAGCAGCTGAAAGAACAGGCTGCGGCGCAGGAGAGTGCAAACCTCTCCAGCAAAGCGGTAGACATTAAGGGCGTCAAACTGCTGGTCAGCGATCTGGCGGGCGTGGAGCCTAAGATGCTGCGTACTATGGTCGACGATCTGAAGAACCAGCTTGGTTCAACGGTTATCGTGCTGGCGACGGTGGCAGAAGGTAAGGTTTCTCTGATTGCGGGCGTCTCTAAGGATGTGACCGACCGCGTTAAAGCAGGGGAACTGATTGGTATGGTCGCCCAGCAGGTGGGCGGTAAGGGTGGCGGTCGTCCGGACATGGCGCAAGCCGGTGGTACGGATGCGGCGGCACTTCCTGCAGCATTAGCCAGCGTTGAAAGCTGGGTGAGCGCGAAATTGTAATAACTACAAAGCACAATCAGACGCCATAGCGGTAACGTTATGGCGTCTTGTTCACTGTGCTATCGATAACGATAAAGTCAGGTTGAGTTTGTGTATATCGGCTAAACTTACGTTTAACAGAATGTGATGCCGTGACTGCTTACACTTTACGTGTTTGTCATCGCTTACTTTTTGGCGTTATATGATGGATAATGCCGGGATACAAGAGACCCGACTCTTTTAATCTTTCAAGGAGCAAAGAATGCTGATTCTGACTCGTCGAGTTGGTGAGACCCTCATGATTGGGGATGAGGTCACCGTGACAGTTTTAGGGGTAAAGGGTAACCAGGTACGTATTGGTGTTAACGCTCCTAAAGAAGTATCTGTCCACCGTGAAGAGATCTACCAGCGTATCCAGGCTGAAAAATCCCAGCAGTCCAGTTACTGATATTGTCGCGTCTAGCTGTCGGGCGCGCCGCCACCCGCCCCCGATTTTTTCTGCGTAAAGTTTGCGGTTTATTTTAATAGGGCGGTTTTTTAACCCTACGTTTCCCGTAAAACGG